>JBAWWR010000072.1:0-12870 GCA_037146675.1 Verrucomicrobiota bacterium
TCTCGGGTTGTTTAGCAGCGTTTACAACTTCATCAGGAAGGAGAGTCAATGAGGTAAGACACTCGGCCTGAACTACGGCCACAGTGATAATTGTCGTTCACTAAATCAAGCGTGTTCCGGATACCTGCAAATTATTCCACAACAGCGTCGAAAATAACAACCGTTCCGCTCCTCGGGTTTGTGATTGGTCGGTCTACACCGCCAAAGATGGTTTCAGGTGGTTCGTGCATGGGTCCCTCTGGTGCCACATGCCCGTGAGTCAGTGAGCTTTTCGTTTGGTGGTGGGATTAGCTTCATACTGCCTCGTCACGCAAGTCGCTGGCCCAGATCGAGTTTCCATAAGATCCATAGAGCACTTGGTCCCAATGGTCGTCATGGAGCTGAACCTCACCAACACCAACCCAACTCGAATCGTCCAACTGCCGAATCTCAGGGTTTGCCAAAACCCATGCGCTGGCTTTGTAAGCTTTAGCTTTAGCCGTATATCCTCTGAATCCTCTAAATCGATGTGTCATGTGTCTCCAAAAAAAGCGGCGTGGGGCAAGGGGCTAGAAAGAAGCTCCGAAGAGCCGGTTGAAGCGCCCATCAGGTTTTGGTGCCTGATTTCCACGCCGCTATATTGTTTCATTGTGTTCATTCAACCTTCGCCTCAATCTCTTTTTGCCTGTCGAGATTTTGGCTTCCTGTCTCATTTTACCTCGAAGAGCCGGATCGGTGTCCTAGCTCGGTCCTGTCTATCGGTGGGAATGTGTTGTTCCCTTGAGAAACGAGAGGATTCGTCAAATTGCTTTGGTTATTAGCTCAAACCGTTTTTGTGCGATTGGCCAAATGCACCAACAACCACCGGTGTCGCCGGCTGGATCCCAACGAGTGCCGCTGCCGCCTTAGCAGCTCCTGGTGGCGCCCTGATCCCCTGGATCCATGATCCTAGGCGCCAGATTATGGCTTTTTGGCACTCCTTGGAAGCAGGTTGGTCTCTCGGCACTCCTTAGAAGCAACTATCTCTATTTAGGCCACTTATGACTTGACATTTAGCCATTATAGAGTATGTTATGAGGTGAACTCGAACCGCACTACGACCCCCACCAAAACCACCAAGAAACAGACCGTTTTACTCGTTCCCGCCGACGCCTGGGATACCCTGCACCAGAGCCTTGTCCTTGATACCGAATCCTGCGCAATTGACCCAGACCTTCGCCGTGAAATCGCAAAAGCCCTCGACCAAGTGCGCCACATCACATCGGAAGTCACCGCCTTGCTGGATGTGGCGGAGGAAGTCCCTCGGTGCGCCCGCCTGACCACCGATGCCGGCATGGCTCATATTATCGGCGACGAGCGCATCGAACGCCTTAAACAAGCACTGCGGTTCTTCCGGTCACACTTTGAGATCAATGGCGGCCGTCGCCACTACCGGAAGCAACTGCTGTGAAGGTTCGCCAAAAATCACCACGGTCGCCACGGAAGCGTCACCGCCCTGTTCAGCGTAATGCTAACTCCATTCGGCTGTTGGCACTGGTGCGGTTGTTCCGGCTGACGCCAATTCAGGTAGCGGCCTAACACCGCTGTATAATTTCTCAATGACGACCCACACTCACATCTCAATAGCCGATCATCGCACCGAGCTAGTCGAGGCTGTGCTGTGCCTGCTGGAACGCCAACTCCACGGTGCGGTTGGCGGTGAACGCATTCGACGGTATTTCACCACTGAGGAAGCCGCAAATACAGAAAAAGATCGCATCGAACGCTCTAGCGCCGAAGCGATCCAAATCCCCGAAAAGTTTCTCCACGAGGCGTGGTCCTGCCTCAATGATCTCCAAAAGCACGGGTGGACGCTGCGGCGAGCGACCGATTATGTACTCACAAAGGTCATCAGGTTTCAGGATCAGCCGACGGTTCAAGATTTGATCACTGAGTACCTGGCGGAGCAAAAGGGATGCGTCGCTGATAGCACGCTTATTGACTTGCGTCACCGGCTCCACAAGTTTGCACTGCATTTTGGCACCCGGAAAGCCCACGAGATCACCAGTGACGAAGTCAAGAAGTGGCACAGCTACGACTTGACCAAGATTCAGGAACTCGATCCGCAGTCTCGTGTGCATTGTTTGAACAAAGCCAGCCAGTTTTTTCTGTGGTGTAAGCGCAACAAAAAATGTTTGGAAAATCCTCTGGAGTCTGTCAAACGACCAAAAGTTGTCCGAAAGTCGATCCAGTTCTACGATCCATCTGCTTGTCAGATCATCCTGAACACGGTTCCCGATAGATTTTATTTTTACACCGTATTGGGGCTGATTTGCGGAATCCGCCCTGACGAATCGAAGCGCCTGCAATCACATCATTTTCGAACCGATGGCAATGGCATCCTCATTCGGCTAGACTCGGATGTAACAAAAAAGAGCCGACGCCGAGTAATTGAGTTATGGCCTGGCGATCCGTTGGGAGATATGGCGCTGGCTTGGTTGCGGCAGAAGCCGATACCAGAACGGATATTTGACGGGAATGAATCCACCTTCAAACGGCATTTTCGTCGCTGGCGGAAAACACTGTCGGAGCACGGCGTCGAGTGGCTGAATGATGGCTTGCGGCACACCGCTGCCAGTATGAACTATGCTCACTATCGGGACATCACGAGGACGGCTGGCTTGCTTGGCGACCAGATACGGATCGTCCAAGAACACTACACCGGGCTGGCGATCCAGTCAGAAGCCAAGGCGTTCTATGCACTCCGCCCAGCCGATTCTAATGGCGATGTTTTGGCGATTGATAACGACTTAACGACCGCAGAGAAAACGCTTTGATGCGTAAGTGGCTTGTTTACGGTTGCTTAAAGATGGTACGCCAAGAGCGCACACGTTAGAACCATTGACGGGATTATAGACTGGCTGCGAGAGCTTTGGAAGCTCCGAGAAGTGTTCGCTGCGGACCCGGTGACAGCGAAATTGCTGGCCGCATAGCGGCATCATCCGACCGCGATCAAATTGCCGGTGCTTGACACCCGGTAGCGTTATGCTACCTTTTTGGCATGAGCCAACCTGTAAAACTTTCCGATGCACTGGTCTTGGACGCTCGACTGGCCGGGGAAACGGTCGAACGTTCCATTGCGGGACAAGTGGAATTCTGGGCGAAAATCGGCAAGGCGATTGAGCCGTTGCTCCAGGGCACGCAGGTGCTCGCCTTGTGTCGCAATGCCGCGACACGCCCATTGTCCGATTGCCTGAAATCTGTGGATTCGCCCGCCGGGCGCCATCGCGTGGCCGAGTTTCTCCAGGAGCAGCCCTGGCCACACTACGAACCGCACCCGCATCAAGCTGGCGTGCTCGTCCGCATTGAAGCGGACGGGAAACGCACGGTCGGACGATTCGTCAACCGCCAGTTCCAGCCGGTCAAGGTGAAAGCCACGGAGCGATGAGCTCCGACATTCGTCGCGAGTCTAGGGCGGACCTGCCGCTCGACCGCCGCCCGGTCATTGTCGCGCTCGCGGGGCCGAATGGCGCGGGCAAAACCACTTTTTACCACGCCCATCTCCAGCCCGCCGGGCTGCGGTTCATCAACGCCGACGTACTGGCGCGGGAACTGAACCTTGATCCATACGCAGCCGCGCGCCTGGCCGAGGCGCTCCGGCGGCAACTGGTGGAGCAGCGCGAAAGTTTCGTATTTGAAACCGTGTTCTCCGATCCGGTCGGCGACAAACTCACGTTTCTGAAAGAGGCAGCAGCAACCGGCTACACTATCGTGCTGTGTTTCATCGGGATTTCCGGGCCGGCAGTGTCCGAATAACGCGTTGCGATGCGCGTTTCGCAAGGCGGACATGATGTGCCGGCGGAAAAGTTGGTCGCGCGATTTCCGCGCACGCTGGCAAATCTCAAGACCGCCATCCGTGACCTCCCGCACGTGTGGATTTTCGACAACGACGACCTGCGCACCCCGTTCCGGCAAGTTGCTGTTTTTGAAAACGGCCAGCGGGTGACCCTGAATGCGCCGGTGCCCGAGTGGCTGGTGCCGTTGTTGACGTAGACTTTGCGTGGCGTGTTGCATAATCCGCGAGACAATTCATGACAAACGCACTCGAAATCGACCTAAGACTACGCAAGGGCCGCGCCAAACCAGCCGCTACCGGCCCAAAACCTACATTTTCCCAGCAAACAAACACCAATTTCCTTCCCAGCACGGTATCAGACCGGCAGCGCCAGACCGCCGAGAGCCTTCTTTGGAAGACGAGGGTAGTCAGAACCGAACCGAGCGAATGATGGCATCACAGCCGTGAAATCAATCGCTGGAGCTGGTTCAGGCATTTTGCGCTGGTTCGCAACGGATTCGTCGAACCGGCAATGTGCCGTTGAATTGCTCTTTGGAGATTGTTGATTGTCGCCGTAATGGTTCTGGCCTGATCGGCAAAGGTTTCCTCTCCGAATTCCTGCGTGTCTCGTTTATGGCGTTTTCTTCCCATATGGTCAATGTCTCCTGATTAGTTTAAGGCCGGTGCGAACAGTATAATGCCGAAAAGAACACACCAGACAATGAAATATGCGTAGTTGTGTTTAAGAATTTTTGCTCGCTTGAACAAATATACCGGAACAAGCCATGCCGCACCCATTTTTGAGGTGTCATGTCCTGCAGCTTTCAATTTCTTCTCGTCTACAATCCCAAGCACAATGTTCAACGCAAGCGTGATGAACCAAAGCGAGTTCACTGAAGCCCCGGTAAGTCCGCTAACGAAACCCTCTAGAAACATGCCGATTAGGGGGGCGAAGGCCAGAACCCAAACCACCGTATTGCTGACCGCTGCCCCTGTTAGTGGCGGTGGCGCGTTCGGGTCACGTACCAAATCTGCAAACTTGCTGCTCGTGATTGGTTGCCACTCCGGCAACTCGGGATTCCACACTTGAGATTCGGCAGTGATTTTTCTCTGCCGAATCAAGGATGGCATCTCATCCTCCACCACTGGGCCAAACCGTTGCCCATTGGTTGCATAGTGCCAATTTGGATTCATTCTCTGCCGTTCCTTTCGTTTGGGGTTTGTTTGTTCGTTCGGTCTTTCGCGACCCGATCTAGATTCCTAGCAGCGATTTCTTTTTTTTATCGAACTCCTCGGCCGAGATAATTCCGTCTTCTTTGAGCTTTGCCAGAGTTCTCAGCTGTTGATCACAGTCCTCATGCGAGGGCGGTACAGGCAGTGGCGGCGGAGTCGAACTCGACTGAAATGCCTTCTTGTATTCCCCCCACCGCCCATAGATTTGTTTCCCTTCCTCCACACGAGTTGATGTGGGCGATGCCACCAAGGGGTCAATCACGGAAGTCTGCGACGGCCACACTGCCCACACGAACGCTGCAAGGTAACCGATCCCTGTTAGTCCCATGACCACGTTGATTCCGAGAATTATGAATCTGTAATGGTGCTTGCGACGGAAGGCGATGATGCTGGGCAATAGGTAAATGCCCAACACAATCACAACAACGATAAGGATGCCAACGACCGCCCCGACACTTTTGACCGTGTCATTCATTGAGTTTGGATTTGCCACATGAGGTTCTTGCCGTCGTACGTCACGTTGACTGCAAGACTCTCTTGCTGCCCGAATCGCTCGATTTCGACAAGTCCCTTGTACTCGTTCCCGATTTGGTCTTTGCGGATCAGGGTTACGTTCTTGATCTTGATTCCACTTGTTGATGGGTCTTCCGCGAACTTCTTCTCCATACTGGACTTGACTTCACGGGAAAGGTCCTCAACTGAGACCTTTGGCGTGCATCCCGCAACAAGTGCCACAACAAACAACATCCGAATGAGTCTGCTCACTTCTGCCTCCTTTCTTTTCGCCAGCAACAGCAGATCCCAAACAAAAGGGGGCGCACTTACTTGCGCCCCGCATCAGGCACGTGGATGCCTAGAAAGGAAACGCTTTCGGCGCGCCCCTTGCGGGGCGCGCTTCGAGTCGTCCTTTCTTCCGAAATTTCCACGTTTCGATGCGGACAAACTGAAGCTGCGCAGATTGATTTTGGTCTATCGGTTCGTCAGGTTTGCTTTGTCTCCTTACATGCTTCGCAGAATAATCCTGACAACCAAACAAATGCAAGCCTTCAAGGTGGCCTTCAGCACGCCGTACTGCGGTATGCGTCGCCCTTCGACTGTACAGTGCCCCCGGGTCGGCAGGCTTCTAAAACTTGGCGCCAGCGAAGCCGCCTTTTCACCCTACACCGGGCTTCTGGTGAGCGGGGTGATGACAATGGAGGCGACGAAGGGCCTGGCGCGGTCGAGATCGGCATAGCGTTTGGACAGGATGTGGACCGTGGCGAGGTCGTTTTCGCGGAGCAGATCGGCCAGCCGACCGAGACGCCAGCCCAAAATCACCACGTCGGCCGTGGAGAAGGCGAGGGCAAGTTTCTGTGGCGGCGCGTTCTCATCTTCGCCGTCGTTCGCGTTGGGTTCCAAGGTGTAATCAATCAACTGGCTGGTGTGGAAGCCATGTCGGTGCTCCTCGTCGAGATGGAACTCGACACAAGCGCAATACTTGCCGGAACTGGTGTAGCAGTCGTCTTTGGTGGGTGTCATAGGCGTTTACATCCTGATGCCGCGAGAGCGGCGTTGTTGTGGTTGCTGATGTTCCTGCGCGATACGGCGGCGCAGCTTCTGACCCGGTGTCTCCGGGATCTTCACTATCGGCGCGATTTTCTCGACCTGCTTCCTGGACTCGGCTGGCTCAATCTTCTGCGTGACGGTTTCTGTTTGTGCAACGCCGAGGTGTTCACTGAGCCAGCGGCGCACATCCTCGGCGACCTGAGCGAGCCGTTGCACTGGTGACAGCCGCGTGGCCCGCGTCACGCGCTTCGCGCGCATGGGGCGAATGGCGCGCCATGGCCACAGGCTATCCTCCTCTGGCGTCCGACTGCCGACTTCTGGTTCCTGTTGTTGCCGAGGTCGAAACCCTAATTTGGCCAAATCATCGCGCAGGGCTTGCAACTCGACGGCGGCCTTGCGTTCATGCGAACTGGTGACACGATGGGCGAGCAACTCGGCATCATCGGTAAAAACGTGGACGCGGTTGCGCCCACGAGAAACGGAAACGTAGAACTGTTCGCGGTTCACCGCGCCGAAGGAACGCGACGACGCGACGAGGAGCACGTCATCGACGGTCTTGCTTTGTGACGAGTGCGAGGTGACGGCGTAACCGTGCGTGAACGTGTTGAAGGCGCTGGGCAACTCCCGCCCATCCGTCAGCGTGATGCCGCCGGAGCGGATCTCTCGCACCTGGACGCGCTCACCGTTCACGAAACCAGGAGCATTGGTTTGCAGCAAGAGCCAGTCGCCGGCGGCGATTTTCAGTTCACGCGCTTCGCCCACGTCAAATAACGCGGCGGCAGCGTGCGGGGTGAAATCCGCTTCCGTCCCATCGGGACGGCGCACGCGCAAGCCGTTTTCGACAACGGCCACGACTTCGACTGTTTCACCCCGGTCGAAGGTTTTGGTCTTGCGGACGAAGCGCAGGCGCTGGCCGGGCTCGTACTGGGTCGCGTTCTTCTTTTGGGCGGTCGTCCACGAGAGCGAATCAAACACGCACAGCGTTTGCTCATCTTGGCCGACAACACCCTCAGCCTTCAAGGTGTCGCGCACCTTTTCCGTGACCGCTTCGATCTCCGCCCAGGTGGGCGAGACCAGCAGAGCCGACCGGCCTTGTTTCGTGGCCGAAAAGTAAGCGTCAGCCGCCCGCTGGTACAGTTGTCCATCCTCCGTCGGCGCTTCCGTGACCGCGTCCAGTTCCATGAGCCTGGCAAACGCCTTGTCGGTCTGCTTGTCGGCGGCCAGTTTGACCACCTGACGGAACGCTTCGGGTTTCTGGCGGCGGATGGTGGTCAGTTCGCTGAAACGATATGCCGAATACTGTTCGAGGATGCGGAGTGCATCGCCACGAGCAACCGAGGCGTGTTGGCCGGTGTCGCCGGAGAGCACCACCCGGGCATCGGTGGCCACAGCCAGATTGAACAAGTTCACCATGTCATCGAGGCCGACGGCACCGGCTTCATCCAGGACAATCACACTGCGCCGGGACAGTGTGCGCTGGGTAGTGCCGTCCGCGAGCAACCGGGCCAGGGTCATTGCCGGCAAGTTGTCCTTGCGGAGCGTGTCGGCGGCGGCAGCAGTTGGCGCGCAGAAGACCGGTGCCAACCCTTCGTTGTCGAGCACGCGGGCCAGTTCGCCGAGTACCGTGCTTTTGCCGGTGCCCGCCAAGCCACGGAAGCCGGTAAACTGGTCGGTGCTGGTAAGCACATGCGTCAGCGCCTTGCGCTGATCCGGGCCGAGGCGGTCGGGCGATTCGTACCGGCGGGTGATCGGGGCGACAGTGTCGATGCTGGCGTTAACCGTGCGAATCAGCCACAACTCTTTGGTGAGGATGTCCCGCGTGGAGAACTCCGAGCCGACGTGGACCAGTTCGGAGCGTCCGGCCAGCTTCTCCTTGAGTTGTGCCAGATCAAGCTGCCCGTAGCCTTTAACCAGGGCGACTTCCAGAATCTTGTGCTGCGGCGCGACCGAGGCACGCTCGAACACGTGCTGCACGCCATGCTCGACGGCTTCATTGATCGTAACCGGGTACATAAACTCTTGCGGCTGACCGTTGGCCGCTGCGACCACCTTGCGCAGTGCCCGTTTCTCGAAGAAACCGATCTCGCCGAGTTGCTGTTGGCGGACCTGTTCGTCGGATGCACCCTTGATCTTCTTGGCGCGGGTTTGGTGGACGACATGGGCGATTTCATTGCGGCTGAGCTTGCGACCGAGGCGCTTTTCCGCGCGGGCCACGGCGGCATCCCGTTCCTTCGACCGCTTGGAGAATTGGTTGATGAGCGTTGGCGATACGCCTTCGATCTCGAAGGCCGTGCCGGTGCGCCGGAGCGAGTACCCAAGCTGGTGGAGACGCCGTGCCAGTTCATTGCGATAGACAGCGGTGCCGTAATGGATGGCGTCGAACATGGCGGAAGTTTGCAGCGCCTTCCAGCGGTGTTCAGCGTTGTCCCAGGTGCCGTTGAACAGGACGAAGTGCGTGTGTAGTTGCGGGTCGAGTGCGCGGGAGGCGGTGTGCGTGAAGGCCGCGCCGACCAGGTTGCCGGTGACGCGATCCTGCTCTTGAATGCCACCCTTGCGGACGCGCGTGGCGGCGAACTGCTCCAATTCCCGGAGCGCTATTGTGGAGGCTACCTGATGGGCTTGAAGGATACGCCGGTCATTCATCGTGACGGCAAGAATGGACACGGACTTGGGCGGAGCGCACTGGAAGTCGAAGAAAATTCGCCGCTCCCGGAACTGTTGCGGTGTCAGTTGCTCCCCGGTCATCGGATGCAGATTGTCACAGAGCTTGAGGAAGGCATCTCGCGTGACGGTTTCGCCGTCTGGCAGTCCCAGCCGTTCTGCCCCTTGACCGATCCAGTGACCGGCCTGCGACTCGTTTTGGGCGTAGTAATCGTTGTGCGACAGGTGCTCGTCGAAGTAGGTCGTCGCGGCGGCCCGGTGCTTCTGTGGTTTGGCGGTGAACATGGCTGCTCAGGGTAGCGGACACCGATAATGCAATTGTTCCCAAACGGGAACGATTTGGCGCGTGTCCTGTGCTGATATGCCGGCGATGCAATGGCATGAATTCATTGAATCGGAGTCTGCCATGAACACCGGTTCAGATTGTGTACTGGCCACACAAACGAAAGGACTCGGCTGGGCTATAACGCCACCGATGGCAACGAGTCTCATGGCAGGTAGTGTAGCCGGAAGTGCCGGGAAACATGTTCGCAAGCGCGAACGAATTGACCGGACCAACTGTGGTAGAGAAAAGACGGAAGTGGGTATGACACCAACCCCGCCTCGCAGCGGTCACGCGACTGCTGGACGCCCGCGCGCTGGGCTGCTTGCCGCCGCGCGTCGAGGCTGCTCGACAGAAAATCGCAAGGCGAGCCAAACGCTGTCGGTGCAATCATCCAATCGCCGACGGCAAAAAAGTGAAAGGAACTGACAATGAGCACACGCATGGATTACGCGCAGATCGCCACGAAGCTGGACTACCCGGCGCTGGAGAAAAAACTGGAACAGTTGACGCAACGCGCACCGCCGAGAAAGCGCAAGACTGCTGCCGACGTGTTGGAGCCGCTGCGCGAGCGGTTGCTGGCGCTGCATCGCAAGGGCTGGAGCAGCGGCCAACTGGCCGATGAACTGAAGGCTGCCGGCGTGCCGGTGAGTCCGGCGCGCTTGCGCGAATGCCTGACCCGGTGGGCAGTGGGCGGAGACTGCGCCGCCATACCGCGCAAGCACCGCCGAACGAAACGCGGTGTGGCGGATGCTCAGCCGACGATTACGGCGAGCCACGCCGGACGGAGCAGTGACAGTCAGCCCGGTTTGAAACTGCCGGCACGTTGACCGCTACCGCGTTGGATTCATCACGGCTCACTCGCCGGTGGAATGCTTGCAGATCCGGCGCGGCGGACGCTCAAGTCGCGTTCCGCTCGCCGCGTCTGCGGCGCTGCCAAGGCGTACCGATCACACGTCGCTGTCCGTGGCTGCGCGCTGCTTGGGCTTGTGGCCCCGCGCTGCTCGCCACCGACAGCCAGAACCAACCAACAGTTGCCGGTTAACCGGCCACCGCATGAGCGGGTGAAATGCCGGAATGTGTCCGCGTACTGGCCGCTGGAAAGACGCACCACGCCCATGCAGACGACATTCTCCTGTCCGTGGCAGCAGGCTGTCCGCGAATAGTCCGTGGTCACAGACATTCCCTGTACACGGATCGGTCGCAGCCTGGCATTGTCCACGCCATTTCACCTCACTGACCCGGTTATTCCACTCACTGTCCGCGAAGAATTCTCGCGACGGTCGCGCAATATTTTGTGTTGCACCTACACGGTCGAGTCCCGCCATCGTGCTATCTCTGGTGCGAATGATTACATTCGATCAGCCAGTGACTGCGCGTGAAGCGGTGCCGGCGGATTGTACGGCTCGCTGCGCGCCGTCAAGGTCCTCCTCGCTGCGCTGCGGTCCACCATTGACTGCGCGCGCTCCGCCACCGGCCTGGCTTCTAAGACTTCACGCGCGGGCAATTCACGTCTGGCAACTGAACCGGAGGACATTCAAAAACATGTCCAGCAGAAAAATGAAAATCTTTTGCAAGCATAGCAAAAGGGAGAAAACGGGGGATTCCTCCTGCAAAACCCCACATCAGCGGACTCCGGAATTTCAATTCTTTGCGTGTTACCGTTGCCCGCGTGATGCAACAGAACTGTCACATTGGTAGCTAGGGAAACGGTCCATGACGTTGACCATCCCACAAGCCAGAGCGCTTCTCGGCGACGAGGCCGTCGGCATGACCGACGCTCAGGTCGGGGAGTTGATCGCACTGGTTGAAGGACTGGCCGACATCATCATCGACACCTACATTGCCGAGCACCGCGCCGCCACCAAGCGACCGGCGCACGTGATCCAAAATGCCGCGTGATTCCGCTTGTATAGACAACCTGCTTGTGCATATATTCATGGCAACGGAGGATGTGACCAGGATGAAAGCGGAACTCAAACAATACCTCGCTAAGATCGGCAAGAAGGGCGGCAAGGCAGGTCGTGGCGCGGCCAAAAGGCGCAGCCGGAAGCATTACCGACAAGCGGCGTTGAAACGATGGGCGGCAGAGAAGAAAGGGGGCCAGTCATGAGAGCGGTCATTTACACACGAGTTTCCACGGATGAACAGACCAAGAATCTGTCGCTCGAACTCCAACGCCGTGAGTGCCAAGCCTACTGCCAGCGGAACGGATTCGCCGTTGACCGGCTTTTTGAGGAGCGCGGCGAGTCCGCCAAGACAACGGACCGTCCCGAATTTCAGACCATGTTGGACTATTGCAGCCGGAACAAGGGCAAGATCGGCGCGGTCGTGGTCTATCACACCAACCGTTTTGCCCGTGATGCCCGAGACCATCTCAACGTGACGTTCACCCTCGGCGGGTCCGGCATTCGTCTGCATAGTGTCCAGGAACGACTGGAAGACACGCCGGCCGGACGCTTTATCCAGACAATGATGGCGGGCGCGAACCAACTCGACAATGAGCAACGGGCTGACCGCTGCAAGGCCGGCATGCGAGCAGCAGTGGAAAAAGGACGCTGGCCATTCCCGGCACCCCTTGGCTTTCGCAACACCCGCAACGAGCGCAACGAGCCGACTCTCGCCCATGACCCCAAACACGCCCGATTGATTGCCGAAGCGTTCCGGTTGTACGCGACCGGGCTGCACAGCAAGCAGGAAGTGTTGAACACGGTGACGAGGATGGGATTGACGACGGTCGAGGGGGGCAAGGTTACGCTGAATGACTTCTCGAAGATGCTCCGACGCTCGATCTATGCCGGCTGGATTGTGGTCGAGAAGTGGGGGCTGAAGGTGCGCGGCAATTTCGAGCCGATCATTTCGCAAGACCTGTTCGACCGTGTGCAACTCGTGGCGGACGACCGCCGCCCCAACCGACCCAAGAGTCACATGCGCGACCGGGCGGATTTGCCGTTACGCGGCTCGTTGCGGTGCGGGAGCTGCGGCCAAATCATGACCGGCTACTTCGCCACGGGGCGGCATGGCGGGAAGTTTGGATACTACGGCTGCTACAACAAGCAATGCGCCAGCCGGGTGACCGTGCCGAAACAGAAGGTCGAAGCGGAGTTCTCGGACCACCTGCACAAGTGGCAGCCCACGCCGGGAGTGATGCGGATCGTCACCCAGGTGGTCAGCCAGCGATGGGAGTCGCGACAAGACACCGCGCGGTTCAGCGCCACTCATCACGCCACGACCATCCGTGAAATCGAAGCGAAGTTGACCAAGTTGGAAACCGCCTACATCTACGAGCGGGTCATCGACCGTGACCGGTACGACC
>JBAWWR010000073.1:0-12775 GCA_037146675.1 Verrucomicrobiota bacterium
TCCAGCCCGGATAATATTCAAATGTTTCGGAAGGATATTTCAACAGGCTGCTAAGCCGCTTGACGTTCGCCGGTAGATGTCACAAAACTCTATGATATGACTCCGCAACAGCAACGCACCTGCCTTGAGTGCGCCCAAAAAATCGCTGACTGGCTTTGCTTGGTGCAACGGCCAGCGGGCGACAATTTCCCGCCGGCTGGATTTTTTCCGTTTGAAGTTCTACCCAGTGGCCAGGAGAGTCCGGCGAATAACTGGAACTATGCATTTGCCAGCATGGGATTACTGACGGCGTTCAAGACTTTCAAAAATCCGCGTTACGAGGCGTCGGCGCTCGCCATGGGTCGCTACATGAAATCGCTTCAGATTCTGGATCCGTTTCACGGCGAAAACCACGGTGCCATCCGCGAGGTGACGCCCTATACGAACTGGTGCTATACCCGGGACTCGCTCTCGACGGCGTGGGGCTTTATTGAATTGTATCGCCACACTCGCGATGCGGAATATCTGGAGCGGGCTCGCCTGTGGGGCGAATGGTTTCTACGCAAAGGGTGTGATGCAGATGGTTGGCCGTGGTGGGGACACGAGTTGGAGCCGGCGGTTGATAAAACACTACCAGGCCCACAGATGTGTCCGCAGATCCAAGGTAGCTTTCAAGGCGGATCGCTGAACTTCCTCTATCAATTGTTTGTTGAAACCGGCGATCAAAAATGGGTTGGCACATCTTTCCTGCGCATTGCGGACCGGTTTGTGGAGCATATTCAGCAGCCTTCCGGTTTTTATGCTTCGATTGAACAAGCGACCGGGAAGCCACCGGCTAGCGACCCGCAGGGTGGATTGCACCGGGCTAACGATGATCTTGGTTCGCTCGGCTTGCTTTGCGCTTATAAGGTAACCCGTAATCCAGCCTACTTGGCATCTATTGAAAAATATCTGACCGCAGTGTTTGCCGGACAATTGCCCGATGGCCGGTTCGAAGAATCTGTCGCCTGCATTCCGGTGGTTTTGAATATTCTGCACGAAGGGAAGGGGATCATTCGTCACCCAATCGTCAGTCCCGCAACCATTGACCAGGCGCTGGTGGCATTGGTAGACGCCCAATCAGATGGGCGATTTAATCCGCGAATGTGCGGGGGCATTCTTGAGTACGGCGCCGCACACAAACAGACGCCTCAAGCTGGCGGGAAGAGCGGAGTGGTGGCAAGGTCATCGTGTTACGCCTTGATAGTGTTACCGAAACTGGCCGCCGGCACCGGCGACTATTTGACAGCCTAACCAGAAAACTGGTATCGGCGAACCGCTCGTTGTATAATTGTCGGCGACGATATGAAGAATAACAAACCTAAAGGTTTCAGCACCCGCGCGGTGCACAACGGACGCGGCTTTGTCGGTAACACCGGCGCGGTTATGCCACCGGTGTACATGACTTCGACGTTCGCCCAGGGCAATGCCGACGGTTTCGACTACACGCGCTCCGGTAACCCGAACTTCCGGCTACTCGAACAATCGCTCGCCTCGCTCGAAGGCGCGGAGTACGCGACCTGTTTCGCCAGCGGCGTTTCGGCAATCACGGCAGTCGTCTCCAGCCTCAAGAGCGGCGACGTCGTGCTGGCCGAGGAAAACATTTACGGCTGCACCTACCGGATGTTCGAGCGCGTCTTCGCGAAGTTCGGCGTCAAGGCGGTGTACTTCGATTTGAGCCGGCCGGAAAACTGGGATCAGATTCGCGCGGTGAAGCCGGCATTGGTCTGGCTCGAAAGCCCGACGAATCCGTTACTCAAAATCCTCGACATTGCCGGCATCAGCAAGATCGCCGCCGAAGTCGAAGCGACGGTCGTGCTGGACAACACTTTTGCGTCGCCATTCCTCCAGCGGCCGCTCGAACTCGGCGCGACGCTGTCATTGTCGTCCACGACGAAGTACGTCAACGGCCACAGCGATTGTCTCGGTGGTATCGTCGCGACGAACAGCCCGACGTGGCACAAGCGGATGGTGTTCTCGCAAAAAGCGCTTGGCCTCCAGCCGTCGCCGTTCGACGCGTGGCTGACGACCCGTGGCCAGCGCACGCTCGCGTTGCGCATGGAACGCCACTGCGCCAACGCGCTCGCGCTGGCCGGTTGGCTGGAGAAACACAAACAAGTCCAGTGGGTCCGGTATCCATTTTTACCAAGCCATCCGCAACACGCGCTCGCTCGTAAACAAATGTCCGGCGGTTCCGGCATGATTACCATTGGCATCGAAGGCGACGCGCTGGCATTTTGCCGGAAGCTGGAATTGTTCACGCTTGCCGAAAGTCTCGGTGGCGTCGAGAGCCTCGTTTGCCACCCGGCAACGATGACGCACGCCGGTGTGCCGAAAGCGGTGCGCGAGGCGGTCGGCATTACCGACGGCGTCGTGCGGTTTTCCGTCGGCATTGAGGATGTCGCGGATTTGATTGCGGACGTCGACCAAGCGTTATGAGTTTTTACGAATCGTTTCACGCTGACGAGGTTGGCCGGGCGATACCGGATTCCATTCACGCGGTCTCGATGGCGCTGCCGCGTTGGCAGGATGTCGTCGGTTACGAGGAGAAAGTGCCGGCGGTGATGAGTCAGATCACGAGCGGCTATCCGCGCTTTGTCATTCATCCGCTCGTCCAACAAATGGCCCGGCAAATCGGCGGCTGGCCGTTCCCGTCGGCGTGCGCGGCGGCGATGGCGGCGGAGTTTGTCCGGCGCAACGGCGCCCCGGCAACACTCGTCGCGCATCATGGCGTCGCGACCAATGCCCACGGCGCGGTCGCGTTGAAAGCGTTCTGGCAACACACCGGCCTGATTGTATCGAGCCGGCAAGCCGAGGCGTTTTTGGCGGGACGCAAACCGGAAAGTGATCCGGCAATATTTCAGTCGCTCCGGCAACAGCTTGCGGGCTTGTATGATTGCGCGGCGGAGGATGTGTTTCTGGAGCCGACCGGCATGGCGGCGCAGTTCGCAGCGTTGCGGGCGGTGATGGCGCGCGCGCCGGGCAAGCCGACGGCACAACTTGGATTTCCGTATGTCGACACCTTGAAGTTGCAGGAGAAGTTCGGCGTCGGCGCGACGCTGTTGCACAACCTGGCGACGATTGCCGACGACCTGCACGCGTTGGTGCACCGGCAACCGCTGGCAGCGTGCTTCGGCGAGATTCCCGGTAACCCCTTGCTCGGTTCAGCGGACTTGCGGCGGATCACGCCAGTCTTGCGCGAGCACGGCGTGCCGCTCGTGGCCGACGATGTGGTGGCCACGCCGGTGAATGTTGACTTGAGCGGGCACGCGGCTTTGATCGCGACGAGCCTGACGAAATATATTGCCGGCACGGGCGACGTGATGGGCGGGGCGTTGATCTGCAATCCGCGGTCGCCATTTTACGCGGAGCTGCTGCCGTTGGTTCAGGCGCAGCACGAGGAGCTGTTGTGGTGCGAGGACGCGGCGATATTGGCGGCGCAGGCGCGCGGGTTCACCGAGCGAATGCACCGGCACAACGCGAACGGCCTGTTGATCGCCGAGCGGTTGCGCCAGCATCCGGCGGTGGAGAAAGTCTGGTACCCGAAATGGGAATTTGCCGAGGCGTACGAAGCGGTGCGCCGTCCCGGTGGTGGGTGGGGTTCGCTGGTTACGTTTCTGCCGAAGGACGCGGAGCGGCGGTCACCGGAGATTTATGACCAGATGGCAGTGTGCAAGGGGCCGAGCCTCGGCACGGTATTTACGCTAGCGTGTCCGTTCACATTGCTGGCGCATTATACAGAATTGGATTGGGCCGAGGCGTGTGGTGTGTCGCGCCACCTGATTCGGATTTCCGTCGGCCTCGAAGACCCAGAAGAGTTATGGCAACGGCTTGCGGTGTCATTGGTAGCTTGATAGGAATTTTTTTCGGCTGCGTTGACGAATAAGACGACCTTTGTTATCGTGATTAACAAATGAAGGTTTCCAAGAAGACCGACTACGCGTTGCGGGCGTTGTTTACGCTGGTTGAACATTACAAGAGTGCACCAATTCCCATTCGAGAACTGGCGCGCCGCAATGATGCTCCGAAGCGCTTTCTCGAACATATCATGCTTGATCTAAAGTCGCAGGGTTGGGTCAAGAGTGTGGCTGGTATTCACGGCGGATATGTGTTAGCCAAGAATCCGTCGAAGATCACTATGGGGGAGGTGGTTCGTCATTTTGATGGAATTCTCGCGCCAATTGGGTGTGTTTCCGTTACCGGTTACGAGCGTTGCTCGCAGGAAGCGGTTTGCCGGTTTCGGCGCGTGTTTCTCGATGCCCGCAACTATGTCACTGAGGTGATGGATCGTGCCACACTGGCGGAAGTTTACGTCCGCAATCCAGTCAAGAATAAAGAGGTTTTTTCGCCAGAATTTATCGCCGGTGCCGGCATCTAAAAAAATGTTGACAAGAAATAATATTTGTAGGAATATACGACCATATTAGTCGTGTACTATGATTAAAGATCAGACATCAACAATCGACGTAACAATAGCCCCAGTCAGCGCCGGCGTGGCGTTTTTTGTGTCTCTAATAACGACTAATTCAATCGTATCTAATTTTTAATCTCCATGACCACAACCTTACTTGATAACCAGATGACAAGCGCGCGCCGATCCATTGATGCGCTACTGGCGCCACTGAGAGAACTAGCAGGCCGCTCGGAGTTCATGCAAGCCTACCGGTATGGTGCGTTTCAACTCGACAGGAATCGGTATTCCCTGCCTTGCTTTATCTTCACTGGGCAGGGTGGGGGTACCGATCCAATCCGTCTCGCCATCTTCGCCACCATTCACGGCGATGAACCGGCGGGCGCACTGGCTTTGGCAGAATTTTACCGGGAACTAGTTCACGAGCCAACGCTCGCGTTTGGTTATCAGATTTACGCCTATCCGCTTTGCAATCCGACCGGCTACGAGGACAACACGCGCCATTCGCGTGGTGGTAAAGACCTGAATCGTGAGTTTTGGAAATCGTCAGCCGAGCCGGAAGTGCTCCATCTTGAGGACGAACTTTGGCGGCATAAGTTCGACGGTTTGATCTCGCTGCACAGCGATGATACCAGCGACGGTCTCTACGGATTTGTGCAAGGCCCTGACATCAGCCAGGAGCTACTCCTGCCGGCGTTGTGGGCGGCGGAGAAAATTCTCCCGCGCAATGAACAGCGGATTATTGATGGTTTTCCCGCGAATCGCGGCTTGATTCAGCAAGGTTATGACGGTGTGCTTTCGGCGCCACCGGATGCGCGTGAAGTGCCGTTCGACCTGACGTTTGAAACGCCACAAGTTGCGCCGGTCCATCTCCAAGTCAAAGCCTATGTCGCGGCGTTGAAGTGCATTCTCGCCGAGTACCGTGCCATTCAAGCAACCGGTCAAAATATCTAGAAATGGAATTATTATGAGCGAAAACCGCACCATCAAATCCGCCGAAATCAGTCGCCATCCAACGGAGGACGAAGTCGCTTGGCTCGCCATTATCAAACGGCAGGTCAAGTCGATCCATTTTGGTGTCGTCCAGATTGTTGTCCACAACGACCGCGTCGTCCAAATCGAGCGGACAGAAAAAATCCGCCTCAGTGATAAGGCATCTGGCAACGGAGTCGATTCGTCAATTTAACTGCCAACCATATCCATGGAGGCTAATAAAACAGAAATCGAAAACGATCGCTACCAGACAACTGGATGTCAGTCGTGGGAGAAACTAAATCATGATCCGAAACCATAAACTATTAATCGCGGCATTACTTGCCAGCCGCTTGTTGTTGCCGGTGGCATACGCGGACGCCGCCAAACCGCAACCGGCACCGCAGGTAGCTGCTCCATTTGAAAAAGGGCCGCCATTGCCGCTACATACCATTGACGGCGTTGGTGGAGTATTAATTACCCCCATCGCGTATCTGGTTAATCCCGGACCTGAAAAGCAAATCTTTGGGTCACCAGCTATCTCGGGCACCTTTGTCGGTGCCGGTCAGAAAAACATCACTAGTTTCGTCATTACCGAAACCTTATGGCGGCGCCTCGAACTTGGCTATTCTGCCAGCCGGTTTGGATTGGGCAATTTTCCAACTGAGCCGGCGATTAGTGCAGCCGGTATCCGTAGTGATGTTTGGTTGCATACGTTGAATGCGCGCGTGTTGGCGTTACCGGAGAATAGCTTCGGCCTCCCAACGCCGGCGCTGACGATTGGTGTCCAAGGAAAGTTCAATGATGGCATTCGCTCAATCAATAATACCCTCGGTGGCGCACTAACTACCCTCGGATATCGGCATGACACCGGTGAGGATTTTGTCGCAACGGTGACAAAGTCATTCGCCAAAGGTTTTGGCCGGCCGCTGATTCTCAGTGTGGGCTTGCGAGTTAGCGCAGCCGACCAACTCGGCTATGTCGGTTTCGGCGATGCCTACCGGCCCAGTGTCGAAGGGAACCTCGTATATCTTGTGCGCGACAACATCGGATTAGCGTTCGAGTACCGGCAGAAACGCAATGCTTTCGAAAATAATGGGGCGTTGGTTCGTAAGGAAGACGACTGGTATACCGCCGGCGTCGCCTACGTGTTCAATAACCACAGCAGTGTCACTGCCGGCTATGGTCATTTCGGAGGTTTACTAAACACCGTTGAAAATTACGGCTGGGCGTTATCCGGCAAGTACGAGTTCTAACAACCAAACCAACCCGGTACGGGCGGCGGGTCACGTCGCCCGTACCAACTAAGGAGAAGACTCCATGAGCACCGCAACATACTATCGTAACAATGCCGAATCTATCGGGCATACACCACTGGTGAGTTTGAACCGGATTATCGATGGTGCAAAAGCCAGCGTGTTGGCCAAAGTCGAAGGTCGCAATCCAGCGTACTCCGTGAAATGCCGGATTGGTGCGAATATGATTTGGGACGCTGAGCAGCGCGGGGTGCTAAAACCCGGCGGCACAATCATCGAACCAACCAGCGGCAATACCGGTATCGCGCTGGCCTTCGTCGGCGCGGCGCGCGGATACAAAGTCATTCTGACCATGCCGGAAACGATGAGTATCGAACGGCGAAAAGTCCTTCAAGCTTTCGGCGCAGAATTAGTTCTAACCGAAGGTCCGAAAGGAATGGCGGGCGCGATCGCCAAAGCACAGGAAATCCACGACTCCGCACCGGGGAAATATTTCCTGCCACAACAGTTCAAAAACCCGGCCAATCCGGCGATTCACGAAAAAACCACCGGCCCGGAAATCTGGGAACAAACCGGCGGTAACATTGACGTGCTGGTCTCTGGTGTTGGTACCGGCGGGACGATTACCGGCGTGTCACGCTACATCAAGAACACCAAAGGGAAGAAAATCATTTCCGTCGCGGTTGAGCCACAGGAAAGCCCGGTCATTTCGCAGAAGCTTGCCGGCCAACCGCTAAAGCCGGCGCCGCACAAGATTCAAGGAATCGGCGCCGGGTTCATTCCGGACAACCTAGACCTTTCGCTCGTGGATCGCGTCGAACAAGTCAGCAGTGCCGAGGCTGTCGAGTTTGCTCGCCGACTTGCGCGCGAGGAAGGCTTGCTCAGCGGCATTTCATGCGGTGCGGCTGCCGCCGTGGGCGTGCGGCTCGCCAAGCTACCGGAGTTCGCCGGCAAAACCATTGTGGTCATTCTGCCTGACGCCGGCGAACGCTATCTCTCGACCATTCTATTCGAAAACTGGAACTAAAACGCACGGCTTGACGCCTGCTAGTCTCCAGCCTACTCTAACCAACTTACAAAAGGAAAACATGACCACCCCGTCAAAAAACCTCAGCACGCTGGCGTTGCACGCCGGCCAAGTTCCCGATCCAACTACCGGCGCGCGCGCCGTACCGATCTACCAGACCACGTCGTATGTGTTCAAGAGCAGCGAGCACGCGGCGAATCTGTTCGCTTTGAAAGAATTCGGCAACATCTACACGCGCTTGATGAATCCGACCACCGACGTCTTCGAGAAGCGCATCGCGGCCATCGAAGGCGGTACCGGCGCACTCGGCGTCGCATCCGGCATGGCAGCAATCACCTATGCATTGCTGGCGATCACCCAGCTTGGCGACGAAATTGTCGCCGCGAATAACTTGTACGGCGGCACGTACCAGTTGTTTCACTACATGTTTCCGAAACTGGGGCGCACGGTCAAATTCGTCAACTCGCGCGATCCAGAAGCGTTCCGCAAAGCCATCACGCCGAAAACTCGTGCCATCTATGCTGAGACCATTGGCAATCCGAAGCTCGACGTGCCGGATTTCACCGCGCTTGCCAAGGTCGCGCACGATGCCGGCATTCCGTTCGTCGTGGACAACACCATCGGCGTCGGCCTCGTTCGGCCATTTGATTTCGGCGCGGACATTCTTGCCAGTTCCGCCACGAAATACATTGGCGGCCACGGCACCAGCATTGGCGGCGTGATCGTCGACTCCGGCAAGTTCCAATGGAACAACGGCAAGTTCCCGGAATTTACCGAGCCCGATCCCGGCTACCACGGCCTGAAATATTGGGACGCGCTCGGCAACGTCCCCGGTATGGGCAACGTGGCGTTCATTCTCAAAGTCCGCGTCACCCTGCTGCGCGACATGGGCGCGGCGCTTAGCCCGTTCAACGCCCACCAGTTTTTGCTCGGTCTCGAAACCTTGGCATTGCGTCAGCAGAAACACTCGGCCAACGCGCTCGAAATCGCCAAGTGGCTCAAGCAGCATCCGCTCGTGAGTTGGGTCGTTTATCCCGGCTTGACGGATAATCCCGACCACGCCAACGCCGCGAAATATCTCAAAAACGGTTTCGGCGGAATCCTCGGTTTCGGTATCAAAGGCAGCGCTACTGCCGGCAGCAAATTCATCGACTCAGTGAAACTGCTCTCGCACCTCGCTAACATCGGCGACGCGAAGACGTTGGTCATTCATCCAGCTTCGACGACGCACCAGCAATTGACCGCTGCCGAACAAGCTGAGACCGGTGTGACGCCAGATTACATCCGGTTGTCAGTCGGCCTTGAGGATACCGAAGACATCAAAGCCGATATTGACCAAGCGCTCCGGCAAGCGACAAAGTAATTGGTATGACCAAACGCGACGAAGGCGATCTGCAAGATCAGAAAATGACCGACTACGTGTCGGCGCTCGGTGTGACGCAAACACAGATCGTCCGGTTGCCTGGTATACGCACGCAATCTGGCTACGAGTTTGCTCACGTCGATGTTTCTTACCAGACGCTGGGCAAGCTCTCACCGGCGCGCGACAATGCGATTCTGATTTGCCATGCGCTTTCCGGTAATGCCCATGTCGCCGGTTTCAATTCTGAAATTGGCAAGCCCGGTTGGTGGGACTACCACGTCGGTCCCGGCAAGGCGATTGACACCGGCAAATTCTTCGTCATCTGCTCCAACGTCCTCGGCGGTTGCAACGGCACCACCGGCCCGACGTCACAGAATCCGGTCACCGGTAAGCCATACGGTATGGCCTTTCCGGCGGTCACCATTCGCGACATGGTTTCCGTCCAATCCCGATTGCTGGAACATTTGGGCATCAAACAATTGTTTGCCGTGACCGGTGGTTCGATGGGCGGAATGCAAGCGTTAGTCTGGGCGGTCGAACGTCCTGACCAAGTCCGTGTCTGCGTGCCGATTGCCACCTGCACGTCGCACAGTGCAATGCAGATTGCGTTCAACGAAATCGGCCGCTACGCGATTCTCACCGACCCGAATTGGAACACCGGCAACTACACTGACACTTGCCGGCCAGAACACGGTCTCGCCGTGGCCCGCATGGTTGGCCACGTTACCTATCTCAGTGAATTTTCGATGACGCACAAGTTCGGGCGCAACCGGCAATCGGCGACAGAAGAGATGTTTTCCGTTGAAAGCTACCTGCACCACCAAGGCCAGAGTTTCGTGAAGCGTTTCGACCCGAACAGCTACCTCTACATCACCAAGGCGCTCGATGACTTCGATTTATTTGCCGGCCAACCGGCGGCCGAAGTTTTGAGCAAGGTGCAATCGCGATTTCTCGTCGTCTCGTTTGAATCAGACTGGCTCTATCCGCCGGCGCAATCGCGCGAACTGGTCCGGCAACTCAAACGCACTAGCGTGCCGGTGACCTACATCAATCTCGAAACCGAATACGGCCATGACTCGTTCCTAATCAATAACCCGCCGTTCGCCAATGTCGTGCGCCATTACCTCGACAACGAATACCGGCGCGCATAGAATCGCGGCATGCATCCCGGCATTTACGATACCGTCATCGAATGGATTCCCCAAGGCGCGCGCGTCCTTGACCTCGGCACCGGCGATGGCGCGTTTCTTCAGCGGCTCGTCCAAGCTAATAAAGTTTCTGGTGAAGGCGTCGAACAAGACGCCACGCTTGTCAGTCGTTGCGTTGAACGTGGCCTCGTCGTCCACCAAGGCGATATCGCCAACGGTTTGGATCAATACGGCCAACACGCGTTTGATTACGTCTTGCTGCTCGGCACGTTTCAGGAATTAGTTTCTCCGTCTGATATTGTCCGCGAAGCCTTCCGCGTTGGCCGGCAAGTCATCATCGCGTACTCAAATTTTGCTTACCTCGGCGTCCGCCTCCAAATGTTGCTCAAAGGTCGCACGCCGGTCACGCAGTCATTGCCATTGCCGTGGTACCGGACGCACAATCTGCATTTCCTCTCGATTCTCGACTTCCGCGATTTCTGCAGTGACATCGGCGCCAATGAAATCAAGTGCGCCACTTTCAATGCCCGCGGTCCAGTCCGGTATCTTCCCAACCTCCGCGCCGAAGAATCTGTTTGCCTGCTCCAATTGCCGTAGTTGGCGATTTGTGTAGTCATTGACGCCCGGCATCGCCTCTGGCAGGTTAGCGTCACGGATGATGACAATCCCCACCTCCGATGCCGACCTGGTCCGCCGCGCGCAAGCCGGTGACCTCGCGGCGTTTGAGGAACTGGTCGGCCGGTACGAGCAACGCGTCTACACGCTGGCCCGGCGCATCGTTACTCAGGAACAGGATGCCGAGGATGTGACGCAACAGGCGTTTCTCAGCGCGCTGGAACATCTGGCCGGTTTCCGTGGTGACGCGAGTTTTCTCACGTGGCTGACGCGTATCGCGACGCACGCGGCGTTGAAGATTATCCGCAAACGCCAAGGCCTGCCGACCGTGTCGCTGGAAGCCGCGACCGAGGTTCAAGAAACCTACGGCAGCATCCCGCATCCGGAATACATCGCCGACTGGCGCGAGAGCCCGGCCGAACTGGCCGCCCACGGTGAGACACAACAGTTGATCGACGCGGCGCTGGCGCAACTCGACGAGAAATACCGGTTGGTCTTCCTGTTGCGCGATGTGGAAGGATTGTCGGTGGCGGAAACCGCCGCGGCATTGCAGTTAAGCGAAGCCAACGTCAAAGTCCGCCTGTTGCGCGCCCGGCTCCAGTTGCGCGAACAGCTGACCCGCGCCTTCGGCGACGAACGGCGGCGGGTGACCGGGGGCCACGCCCATGAATGAGTTTGTAACCTTTTTCACCGGACCGGCTCAGTCTTATCAGGAACGCAAACGATGAACTGCGACGAACTATTAGCTATGTTGAACACGTACGTGGACGGCCCGATTGATCCGGGCGTCTGCGCGACGTTCGAGAAACATCTGGCCGGCTGCAACCCGTGCCAAGTCGTCGTGGACAACATTCGCCAGACCATCACGCTCTACAAAGACGGCCAGCCGTACACTCTGCCGGTGGAATTCCGGCAAAAACTGCACACCGCCTTGCGCCAACGTTTCACCCAGCTCCACCACTAACCGGGCGCACCGCCAAATCAGCAAAAAAAGCTCGACGCGCGTTCAAGGGGGGGGGGTAGAAATACACGCGTTCAAATTAATGGAGAAGTAATCGTATGATGTACATCAAATTGAATCGTTCCCTCGTCAGCCTTATTACCGGCATCCTACTACTGGGCTTCACCCCAGTCACGGCACGGGCGGATTTTTATGCCGTCGTGCCGTCCGAATACGCCAACCTCGAGACCGGGTATGAGATGGGCGAACCGCTCGATGATTACGAGTCGGTGGCTGGGCAAGCCCTGCAATATGTCATCCCTGAGCGATTCATGGCAGGATTGCTCAATCAGACACTCACCGGCTTGGGGTTTCGGCTCAACAATAGCTGGGCGTCGCCGGACTTGCCGGCGTTTGGTTATGAGCGCTATTTGATCCAGTTAAGCGTCTACAACAGCACAGATCCACTTTCGCTTACGTTTACGAACAACCAATCCTCTCCCACGACTGTTTTAGATAGCGCGTATTCGTTTCGCGCCGGGGCATTCCCGGCAGGGGCTTCGGGTGACACGCCGAACGCATTCGGGGATTTCTTCGCCTTCCAGACCCCGTACAATTACACCGGTGGCAATCTGCTGGTGACCATCCGTCATTCACAGTCCACAATGCCGGAATATGTGTCATTCTTTGATTGGATTCCGGAAGCTTACCCGGGTGATTTTTCCTCCATTTTGGCTCACAACATGGACGCCACGGATGTGGATCAGCTGTGGGGTAATTCTCCTGTCACGGAGTTTACGACGCTGGAGCTGAATTCCAACGGTACCTTAGCCGGTGCCGTACCGGAACCGAGCTTGATGTCGCTGTTGTTGTTGGGGACGGTGGGATTCGGCGGGTACACCTTCTGGAATCGCCGCCGCACCAAACGCGCCAGCTAACGGCGCCGGTTCGCCGCCGATGCCAAGAATATGGGATACCGGCGCAGCACGCCCGCGGCATCGGGCTTCTCCATTTCGTAGGCGGTC
>JBAWWR010000074.1:0-12545 GCA_037146675.1 Verrucomicrobiota bacterium
GAAGCAGGCGCTGTTCGATGTGAATGTCGCGATCGCGCCGCATCAGACGACGGCGTTCATCGGGCCGAGCGGTTGTGGCAAGAGCACGTTGTTGCGCTGTCTGAACCGGATGAACGATTTGATTGCCGGCACCCGCGTGACCGGCCGCATTGCGCTCAACGGTGCTGACGTTTATGCGCCGGATGTGGATGTGATCGAGCTGCGGAAACGGGTCGGGATGGTGTTCCAGAAGTCGAATCCGTTTCCGAAATCTATTTTCGATAACGTCGCCTACGGCATGCGGATTCAGGGCGTGACGGACAAGGCGGAAGTGGAAGGCCGAGTGGTGAAGAGCTTGAAAAAGGCGGCGTTGTGGGACGAGGTGCAGAACCGCTTGCACGAGTCGGCGCTGATGTTGTCGGGCGGTCAGCAGCAACGGCTGTGCATCGCGCGGGCCATTACGGTCGAGCCGGAAATTATTCTGATGGACGAGCCGTGTAGCGCGCTCGACCCGACGGCGACGGCGAAGATTGAGGAGTTGATTCAGGACCTCGAAGAGGATTACACTATCGTCATCGTGACGCACAATATGCAGCAAGCTGCGCGGTGCAGCGATTACACGGCGTTTTTCTATCTTGGCCGGTTGGTGGAATTTGACGCCACGAACAAGATTTTCACCAATCCAACCAACAAACAAACTGAAGACTATGTGACCGGGAGATTTGGTTAATTATGGAACTGCACTTTGATCAAGAATTGACGCAAGCCAAGGACCTACTGCTGCGGATGTCGTCGCTGGCCGAGCAAGCGGTGGCGATGGCGCTCAAAGGCTTGGTGCAACGCGACGATGCCTTGGCGCAACAGGTTCACGATGGCGACACCCAGCTTGATTGCTTGCAAAAGGAAATTGATGAGCGGTGCATTGAGTTGGTCGCGCTCCGGCAACCCAAGGCGCGGGACTTGCGTTTCCTGATCGTGATCATGAAAATTGCCGCTGAGCTGGAGCGCGTCGGCGACCAGGCGGTCAACATCGCTCACCGCGCCATGGCCTTGAATCAGGAGCCGCAGCTCAAGCCGTTCATCGACATCCCGCGCATGTCCGACATGTCGTGCGGCATGATCCGCACCGCGCTCGACGCCCTCGTTTACGGCAAGAGCGATGTCGCCGAGCAAGTCATTCGGACCGACGACGAAGTGGACCAGCTCGAAATCCAGCTCCACCGGGAACTCACTAGTTTTATGCTCGAAGCGCCGCAAACCATCACGCGCGCCATGAACTTAATCGGCGTCGCCCACAGTCTTGAGCGCATCGGCGACCACGCCGTGAACATCGCCGAGGAAGTAGTTTATCTTTACGAAGGCCGTGATATCCGGCATCAATCTCCCAATGCCTGACACAATTCTCATCGTCGATGACGAGCCGGATGTGGTCGACCTGCTGGTCTTTAACCTTCAGAAAGCCGGCTTTAAAACCGTGACCGCTGCTGACGGCAATGTCGCGCTCCAAAAAGTGCGCACCGAGATGCCGGCCCTAATCGTGCTCGACCTGATGTTGCCGGGCCTCAACGGCACCGAGGTCTGCCGGCAGCTCAAAGCTAATCCGAAAACCGCCGGCATCCCGATCCTCATGCTGACCGCCAAGGCCGAGGAAGTGGACCGCATCGTCGGCCTCGAGCTCGGCGCCGAAGACTACCTCACCAAACCGTTCAGCCCGCGCGAGTTGATCTTGCGCATCAAAACCATTCTCCGTCGCAGCGCCGGCACTCCCGTCGCGAGCGAAGTTCTCAAACTGAACGACCTCGTCGTGGATATCGCCAAACACGAAGTCACCTTTAAAGGTAAACCGATCGAGCTGACCGCCACCGAGTTCAAGCTCTTGGTGTTGTTGCTCGAACGCCGCGGCCGCGTCCAGACCCGCGACGTGTTGCTGACCGACGTGTGGGGCTACGAAGGCGACGTCGACACGCGCACCGTGGACACGCATGTGCGCCGGCTACGTGAAAAACTTGGCAAAGCGGCGGATTGGATTGAAACCATACGCGGTGTCGGCTACCGGTTCACCGAATGAATATGAATCGGTTACCACTGAGCTGGAAATGGTTCAGCGCGGTCGCCGCGGTGCTTGTCACCTTGCTGGTGGTCATCAATGTGAGTCTCGACATCGCGTTGCCGCCTTATCTCGTCGCCAAAATTCACGCGGATCTGGAACGCGACGCCCGGTTGGTAAGCAGCCTCGTGCAGCGTGTCCCCGCGGCGGAACTCAATGCCGCCGCGCAAAACTGGGCCAAGTCGGCCGACCTGCGCGTGACAGTCATTCAGCTCGACGGCACCGTCATCGCCGAGTCCGAAAAACCGCTCGCCCAACTCGACAATCACCGTTACCGGCCCGAAGTGCAAAGCGCCCTGCAGAGCGGCATCGGCAGCGCGGTTCGCCCGAGTGATACGCTCCACGCAGATTTACTTTACGTGGCCGTTCGCGATGCAAACCAAATCATCCGGGTCGCCATCCCGCTCCACGAAGTCGCGGCGACCACGCGCTTGGTGCGTCGGACTGTTGCGCTCGCCAGTGGCATTGTGTGCTTGATTGCCTTGCCGGTCATTTTTTGGTTATCGCGGCGAACGAGTGGACCGATTGACGCGATGCGGCGGATGGCGACGCGCGTGGCGGCCGGCGACTTTACCGGCCGCGCGCCGGACCACGAAACCGGTGAAGTCGGCGAACTTGCCGGCGCGCTCAATCAAATGTCCCGGCAGCTCGAAACCCGGCTCCGGGAACTAACCAGCGAAAAAGCACATCTTGCCGGTATTCTTGCCGGGATGACCGAAGGCGTGCTCGTCGTGGACGCCGCCGGTAAAATCCGTCTACTCAACGCCGCGCTCCGGCAGGCCTTTGGTCTCACCGACGCCGCGCTTGGCAAAACGGTCCTCGAAGTTTTTCGCGATGCAGGTTTGGCTGAACTCATTGCCGGCGCGCCTGCCGCCCGCGAATTGACCTTCCTGCAACCGGCTGGCCGCGTGTTCACCGTCCAAGCCGGCCAGCTTACCGGCACGACCGGAGTGGTGGTGGTCTTCCACGATATTAGCCGGTTGAAACAGCTCGAAAATGTCCGGAAAGATTTTGTCGCCAACGTCAGCCACGAACTTCGCACGCCGTTGGCGGTGATCAAAGGCTACGTCGAAACGCTGCTCGACGATGAGCCGCCCGCCGCCGCGACGGGCCGGCAATTCTTAGAAACCATCCAGCGCCACACGCACCGGCTGGAGGTGTTGATTGATGATTTGCTCAGCATTTCCGCGCTCGAATCGCAACAGATCCGGCTCGAACGCGCGCCGGTTTCCATCCGGGCGACGGCCGCTGCGGTTGTCGACGAACTTAGCCCTCGCGCCAGCGAAAAAAACATTGCCGTGACGCTGGAGCTGCCGGCGGACTTACCGGCGGTGGCGGCAGATGTCCAGCGATTGCACCAAGTTTTTGTCAATCTGCTCGACAACGCAATCAAGTACACGCCGGCAGGCGGCGGTGTCCGCGTGAGCGCCGTGGCGCGCGATGGTCAGATTGAAGTCTGCGTGGCCGACAACGGTCCCGGCATTGCGGCAGAGCATTTGCCGCGGATTTTCGAGCGGTTTTACCGGGTGGACAAAGCTCGCAGTCGCGAACTTGGCGGCACCGGCCTTGGTCTCGCCATCGTCAAGCACATCGTCCAGGCGCACGGCGGTCGCGTCTGGGTGGAGAGCGAATTGGAACGCGGCAGCCGGTTCTATTTCACCGTGCCGTTGGCGTAATCTTACTTGCCGGACAAACTGAATGCGGCGTGAACTGCGCAGATGGCTTTCCATTAATGTCTTGTTCACTTCTTGCTGGCAACCTCGAACTTCATAGTGACTCGTGGATCACCTTTGGTGCCGGTAACGCGGTCTCGGCAAGCTACTCTCGTTTATAGAGTGCGGGATTTGTGTCCACCATGTTGAAGAAGTAGTCGAGGTTGTAAGAAACTCGCTGCTTTGCTGTCTCACGGAATTTCTTCGCTCGTTCGGTCATGCCGCGTTGAATGTAGAAGGCGTAGATGTCGCGCGGTTCGGATGACGAATAGTTCCCCACTTGTTCTAGTGCATCGAGGTAGCGGTCAAGTTTGCCTGAACGCACAGTTTCGGCCGGCTGAGCTTGGAGATATTTGAACAGTAGCTCCCAAGCCCTGAAAGCGGGGATTTGTCCGCCCCACCAGTTGATCGGTTCCGTTTTCTTCTCCACCGTTTCCGCCAAGCCGTCGCGGTACGACTCTGGCTTCTCGCTTGCCAAGGCGTTGAGAAATAACGGCTGGAACTCCGCAGTGTCAAGATTCGCCCGAAATACCTCGGCAATGGCGTCGTTTTTAGGCGAGAATGACAAGAGGCTCATCGCCGCCGCTTTCCGAACTTGGCTTTCTTTGTCGGTGAGCAGTTGGCCTAATATATTGGCTAGCTTTACCTGCTGCGCAAAGCCGATTGCGTGAGCAACGCAGGCGCGAACATCCGGAGACGAGTCACTGGCCAGAGTCGTCAGTTGCCGGATTGCATCGGGTTCGGGAAAGTCCGCCAGCAACAGCGTGGCCGACGCTCGGACTGCCGGTTTAGTGTCCGCCAGCCAGCGAGTGATCGATTCCCGCAGTGATGGCTCGCGGATTAATCCCAGCGCCCGGATTGCCAATGCGCGCGTCTCGACCTGCCCTTTACAATCCGCGAGCGCGACTAAATCCCTCCAGTATTTTTCTCCACCTGGGTTCTTCATCTTCGAGTCCATCTTGCCGATGCCGGGTATTTCGGCACTGCCAATCGTAGCTAGCCAGTACTCCGTGCGTTCATCTGACAGATATGGATTTCGTGAGCCGACTGCGGTGATAGCTGACTGGGCAATCGCGGAGTCTTGGTTAGTCATCAAGTTTTGGATGGCTGTCAACACGTCACTGCGGTCGAAATCCTGCGTGCTGTCGAAGGCATGCCACCGCCCGCCTTGGTCGCCGCTGCTCATCTGATCGAGTTGCCGTATGCCATAGATGACGTTGCTGACACTGGCATTATTGAGTGACGCAGTTAGTTCGTTCCAAAGAACTTCCTTCACTGTCTTTGCGGTTACCGGATTGTTGTCGGAACACCACACCACTCCTTGGTCTTTTTTGCCGGTGTGGCTTGCCGACAGCTGACGAAAAACTACAGCCGTTCCGGTCTGCTTGGCAAAGACGATGTATGTTCGACCAGGTACAAAATGGTAGAATTGTGGCTGAAACATCCGACCCTGCGGCACTGGGCTCTCGTCATAATGACGGAATAGTAGCTTCTCGACTAGTGTGTCACCCTTGATAACTGAGATGACTTTGAATTGCGTTTCTTGGGCTACAAAACCTTGGCGCAGCTTAAACCAGTCGTCCTGCACCGGCTCGCTAGAGACAGTCGTGCCCTTAAAAATCATGTCTGCTTCGGCGGTTAGCTTATCTAGGCTCAGAGGCGCTGTAACCAAATACCCAAGTACAGCATTTGCATACGCAAAGAATAATCCGGCAACGACCATCATGCATCGCAATGGCATTTTATTGGTTGTTTTACGACTAGTAACGGTCGGTCACTTGCCGGCTAGACCAAATGCGGCGTGAATTGCTTTGGCGGCCTTCTCGGCGTCGGCCAGCGCAATGATGACACTGATTTTGATTTCGCTCGTGGAAATCATGCCGATGTTAATGCCGTTGTCAGCCAGCGTCTCAAACATTTTCGCCGCGACGCCGGGATGGCTCCGCATACCAATGCCGACAACGCTGAGCTTGGCAATCTCGCCGGTCGCGGTGACTTCGCGCGCGCCGATATCATTGACGACTGGCTGCAAGACTTTAACAGACTTGCCGGCATCGGTATCGCCGACGGTGAACGAAATGTCGGTCGTGCCTTTGGCGCTGACGTTTTGGACGATGACATCAATGTTGATGTTGGCGTCGGCAATGGTCTTGAACACCTTCGCGGCGATGCCGGGCTTGTCGGGGACGCCGGCAATGGTGACCTTGGCTTGTTTCTTGTCAACCGCAACGCCGCGGATGACGACGTCTTCCATTTTCGAAGTTTCAGTTTTCACGATGGTTCCTGGGTTATTGTTGAAACTGCTGCGGACTTCGAACACGACGTTAAATTTCTTGGCGAACTCAACGGACCGCGCCTGCATCACCTTCGAGCCGAGCGCCGCCATTTCCAGCATTTCGTCGTAGCTAATTTCCAAAATCTTTTTCGCGTCCGGGATGATGCGCGGATCGGCAGTGTAAACGCCGTCCACATCGGTATAAATCTGGCAAACATCCGCCTTCACCGCCGCCGCGATTGCAATGGCGCTGAGATCGCTGCCGCCACGACCGAGCGTGGTGATATGACCTTCCGGTGTCTCGCCTTGGAAGCCGGCAATGATAACGGCGTGGCCGGAATCGAGCAATTCGTGGACGCGTTTCGGCGTGATGTTGGCGATTTTCGCCCGCGTGTGCAAGCCGTCGGTGACAATGCCGGCTTGCGCGCCGGTCAGCGACGCGGCTTTCGCGCCTAGCCCTTGCAACGCCATCGCCAGTAGTGCAATCGTCGTCTGCTCGCCGGTGGCAAGCAACACGTCCATCTCGCGTTCCGGCGGCTCGGCGTGAACTTCCTTTGCCAGTTTAATCAACGAATCAGTTACGCCACTCATCGCCGAAACGACGACGACGACTTGATTGCCGGCTTGTTGAGTGGCCAGCACCCGTTGCGCCACGTTTTTGATGCGCTCCGGATTGCCGACCGACGTTCCGCCATATTTTTGGACAATCAATGCCATATCAGTCAAAAGTCTCCACTCGTAAAACAACCGTCTTGTCTTTCACCACAGCGAGCCGGTCAATCTCGGCGACCGCCGCGCGCACGGCCCGGTCTTGCGCCACGTGCAACATCATGATCAATGACACGCGGTTGCTGTCCGGCTCACGCTGTAACACCGACGCGATGCTGATACCGGCATCACCTAAAATCTTGGCGACCTGCGCAATCACGCCGGCGCGGTCTTCCACCGTCAACCGCAGATAATACCGGGACTCCACCTCGTCAATTGACCGCACCGCCGCATGGAGTTTGTGCGAGACAAAGCCCGGCACGCGCTGGATGCTGCCAAATTTCAAGTTGAGCGCCGCGTCGGCCAAGTCGGCAATAACCGCGCTGCTGGTCGCGTCCGCGCCGGCACCGCGTCCGTAAAACATCGTATCGCCAACTACGTCGCCGCGCACCGCGACTGCGTTAAAAACGCCATTGACGTTGGCGAGAATGTGACTGACCGGGATGAGTGTCGGGTGGACGCGCACTTCGACTGCTGTACCGGCAGCCTTGATGATGGCGAGAAGCTTGATCGCGTAGCCGAGTTCGCGCGCTACCTGAATATCCATTTGCGAGACACGCCGGATGCCTTCGACATAAACGTTTTCGTCGCCGACCCAAAAACCGTGCGCAAGCGACGCGAGAATCGTGGCTTTGTGCGCGGAGTCACCGCCGTCAACATCAAGGCCGGGATCAGCTTCCGCGTAGCCGAGCTTTTGCGCTTCGGCAAGGATTTCATCGAAATTTTTACCTTCCGCAGTCATGCGGCTGAGGATGTAATTGCAAGTGCCGTTGACGATACCGTAAATGAGCGGGAACTGGTTGGCGACGAAGCCTTCCCGGAGCGCTTTGATGATTGGAATGCCGCCGCAGACGCTCGCTTCGTAGAAAATGTTGCCGCCGTTCTTCGCCGCCGCCGCAAAAATTTCTTCGCCGTGATGCGCGAGCAACGCCTTGTTGGCGGTCACGACCACTTTGCGCCGGTTCAAGGCTTCAAGGATAACGGTCTTGGCAAAACCGGTTCCGCCGACTAATTCGACGATGACGTGCACTTCCGGATCGTTGATGACCGCCATCGCATCCCGGCTCAACGCGCTGGCCGGCACCGGCAAGCTCTTGAGCTTGGCCTCGTCTTTATCGCAGACCCATTTCAGGTTGAGCCGAATGCCCAGCCGGTCAGCAAGCAGGTCGGCGTTGCGGATGAGATTCTTCGCTACGCCGCCACCGACGATGCCGGCACCGATGAGTCCGATATTTAATTGTTTGGGAGTAGTCAAAGCGCGGCAAAAATAGCTGTCAATACGCCAACCTGCAACAGAAAACCACAACCCGTATTGTCTTTGAGCCACCTTGTAGCGGCGGACGAAATTACTTTTGCTGGAATTATCAATGCAGTAGAATCACCGGTAATGCCTCTGACGAAACAAGATCTAGCGTCGATACAGCAACTCGTGCGGGCGCACCGCGACACCGGGGTTTCCGATCTCGCAACGGAAATCATCGAGACCGCGCTGCGGTTGCTGGATGATCCAGCTAACCGGCTCGATATGAAGTTGATGACCTCGGCATTAAAAGAGCTCCGGTATGCGTCGCGCATCTTTGCGCCTTACCGGGACAAACGGAAGGTGACGGTATTTGGTTCGGCGCGCACGGTGCCGGCAGCACCGGAGTACCAGCAAGCTGTCGCCTTCAGCAAGGCGGCGGTCGCGGCTGGTTTCATGGTGATTACCGGCGGCGGCGAAGGCATTATGGGCGCGGCGCAACGTGGCGCCGGGCGCGACCATAGTTTTGGACTGAATATCAGATTGCCGTTCGAGCAAGAGCCGAATGTGGAAATTGCCGGCGACCCGAAGCTGATTCATTTCAAATATTTCTTCACGCGCAAACTCTGTTTCTTGAAAGAGAGCGATGCCATCGTGTTGTTTCCCGGCGGCTTCGGCACGCACGACGAAGGTTTCGAGGCATTAACATTGATGCAGACCGGGAAGTGTCAGCCGAAACCGTTGGTGTTCGTGGATCGGTCGCACGGTCATTACTGGAAGACGTGGTGGCGCTTTGTGGAAGATCAACTGCTTGATGAAAGCTTGATCAGCAAAGATGATCTCGCGCTGTTCAAGGTGACCGACAACGTGGACGAGGCGTGCGCGGAGATTGCGAATTTTTACCGGAACTATCATTCGAGCCGGTATGTGAAAGATGTGTTGGTTGTCCGCGTGAAGCACCCAGTTACCGCCGCACTTCTGCAAACGCTCGATGACAGGTTTGCCGGTTTGTGCGTGAAAGGTGGCAAGTTCCGCGCCGCAACGGCGTTACCGGAAGAGGAAAACGAGCCGGAACTGGACGGTCTCCACCGAATCGTATTCCCGTTTATTCGTTCGAACTTTGGACGATTGCGGTCGTTGATTGACGTGCTGAACCAGCACTGACGACCGGCTGCAACCAGCCGTCGGCAATGCGCCGCAACTCCCTCGGTGGAATGCGAAGAAAATAGAGCAACCGCACCCACCAGTCCACGCATAGGCTCGGTAGAATGCCATGCGTTTCCCAGCGGCACCGGCTCGTGACCAGACCGGTGCGCAGGAAAATCACCCGGCCGACGCGCCGCAATTGCCGGGCCAGCGCGCCGTCTTCCAAAATTGGCATTTCCGGAAAACCGCCCAGCACGGCGAAGACTTGTCGCCACAGAAACAATCCTTGGTCGCCAGACGGCGAGCGCCACAACCGCGCGCGCCGGTTGGCCAGCCACGCCAGCCACCGGTCGCACCGGCGGGAAGAGTCAATATTCAAATCAAACGCGCCGGCTGCCGCGCCGTGGTGAATGATTTGCCGCTGCGACTCTTCGAGCGCACCCGGTAACAAAAATGCATCCGCCGGTAAGAAAAACAAAATGTCGCCGGTCGCGTGTCGCGCGCCGGTATTGAATTGTGCGGCCCGGTTCGGCTGCGCCAGAAAGACGTATGGGGTGAAGGTCTGCGCCACGGCCACGGTATTGTCAGTCGAGCCGCCATCCACGACGAGCAGCTCCACGTCCGCACGTTGGGATAGTTGCCGGAGCGCCACCGGTAAGTGGTCCGCCGCGTTGAGCGTCGGCACGATGATGCTGATTAACATACGCCGCCGGTAAATTAGCAGACGAGCCGTCCCACAGCCACTGCAAATTCAACGGCGTCTGATTCTCGGTCTTTGGCCGGTAAAAGCGTCGATAGTGTGAATAATTAAGGTTGTTTTCACCGTGCCACGCAGTCGTAAATTATCGCGCCATCAAAAATTCAGGTTGAAAAGCTAGGACGGTTGCGGTAAAACCCTATTCACTTCCAAGACCACGGTTTGTGCGGGACGGTCTTGATTTTTAGCAAAGATGAAAATTTTCTCAGGAAATGCGAATCGGCCATTGGCGCAACGCATTGCCGACTATGTCGGCATGCAGTTGGGTGACGCCACGGTCACGGCTTTTCCGGACCAGGAAACGTTCGTCAAGATTAACGAAAACGTCCGCGGCCGGGATGTTTTCATTGTGCAGCCAACATCGCCACCGGCTAATCAGCACTTGATGGAGTTGCTGATCATGATTGATGCGTGCCGACGTGCGAGTGCAACGCGCATCACGGCGGTAGTGCCATTTTTTGGTTATGCCCGGCAAGATCGCAAAGACCAGCCGCGCGTGCCGATTACGGCGAAGCTGGTGGCCAATCTGATCGTGGCGGCCGGTGCGAATCGGGTATTGACGATGGATTTGCACGCGCAGCAGATTATGGGATTTTTTGACATTCCGGTGGATCATTTGTATGCGGCGCCGGTGATTTACCGGTATTTCCAGAAGAAAAATCTATCAAATCTCGTGGTCGTGTCACCGGACATTGGCGGTGTGAAAATGGTGCACGCTTACGCGAACATGTTTCACGCGCCGTTGGCTATTGTCGCCAAGAAACGTACGAGCGCGACGGATGTCGAAGTGCTCAGCGTCGTCGGCGAAGTGGAAGGTAAAGATGTACTGCTGGTGGATGATTTGACGGAATCGGCCGGCACGCTGACGCGCGCGGCAGAGATTTTGAAAGAGCGCGGTGCGCGGAAGGTGTACGCTTCGGTCAGTCACGCAGTCCTGGGAGCGCAGGCAATTGACCGGCTGCGAAAATCGAAGTTGGAAGAATTGGTCACAACTGATACTGTGCCGCACGCGAGCGTGACCGGCTTCAATATGACCGAGCTATCAGTAGCACCGGTTTTGGGGGAAGCGATCAAGCGGATTCATAATTCCGAGTCAGTCTCGTCGTTGTTCGATATCAACGGGGCGCGGCCGGAGAGTTAGAGAAATTTCAATTGGAGAATTAGTTATGGCTAAGCAAGTACAGTTAAAAGCAGAATTACGTAACGTTGTCGGTAAGACGAAGGTCAAACACCTGCGGGAGCAAGGTGCCGTGCCAGGGAGCGTGTACGGGGCGCACACCAAGCCGTACAATATCACCGTCAATTCCCGCGAGCTCGGTGATGTGCTGCATCGTGCAACCGGCGAAAACGTGCTCGTTGATTTGCAAGTAAACGAGAGCGGCACGGTGCACAATCGGCTCGCGTTGATTCAAGATATTCAGCACCATCCATTTCTGGACACGATTTTGCACGTGGATTTCCATGAAGTGCTTGCGACGGAAAAATTACATACGAAAGTCCCGGTGCGCCCGTTCGGTGAGCCGGTTGGCGTGAAAACCGGTGGCGGCGTACTCGAATACGTCATGCGCGAACTGCACGTCGAGTGTTTGCCGAAGGACTTGCCGGAGATTCTCGAAGTCAATGTCGAAAAACTTGAAATTGGGCAGAGCATTCACGTCAGAGATGTCATTCCGCCGTCTGGCGTCACGTTGACCGATGACGAAGACATGACAATCTTCCTAATTGTCGCACCGATTGCTGAAGAAGTTGCCGCGACTGCTGAAGCTGGCGCAGGCGAACCTGAAGTCATTGGCGCGAAGAAGGAAGAAGGCGCAGTTGTTGCTGAAGGCGAAGCTCCGGCTAAGGGCGAAGCAAAAGCCGCAGCCGGTAAGACGGAAGCCAAGCCCGCAGCCGGCAAAGCTGAGGCAAAACCAGCCGCCGGCAAGGCGGAAGCTAAGCCTGCAGCCGGTAAGAAATAATTGGAATGGCCGGCGATGGCAGCCCGGGCAAAGTTGGTCATCGGGTTGGGTAATCCCGGCAAGGAGTATGTTGGCACTCGACATAATGTTGGGTTCGAAGTGGTCGAGCGGTTGGCTGTTAAATTAGATTGTTCTTTGCGAAAGAAGTTGCGGTTTGCGGCGCAAGTCGGCGAAGTGACGCTCGACTCCGGCAAGATTATGTTAGCCGCGCCGCAAACGTTTATGAACCGCAGTGGCACGGCGGTCGCAGCAATCGTGAAGTGGTCGAAGGTGTTGCCGGTGGAAGTGCTAGTGATCGCCGATGACGCGGACTTGCCGTTGGGGCAGCTAAGATTGCGACTGACTGGCGGTAGCGGTGGGCATAATGGGTTGCGATCGATTATTGATGCACTCGGCGGTAACGAGGAGTTTGCTAGGTTGCGAATCGGAATTGGGCGGACGTTGCCGGCAGGTGCGGACATAAGCGGACACGTTCTTGGACGCTTTAGTGTAGCCGAACGTCGGGAGATGGATGTGAGCGTAGCAACGGCGGTGGAAGCAGTTGAGTCTTGCTTACGCGACGGATTTGCGGTAGCCATGAACCGGTTTAATCGAAGAAAGGAA
>JBAWWR010000075.1:0-12536 GCA_037146675.1 Verrucomicrobiota bacterium
GTGAACGGCGACGGGCAAAACGAGATCATTACCGGCAACGGTCACGGCTATGGCCTCTGGTGGAGTGAGCGCCGCGCCGGCAAGTGGGTGCATCATTCAATCGATCCCGGCAACGCGCAGTACCACGATATGTTGTGGGTGGACATCGATGGCGATGGCCAGTGCGAGTTGGTGACCGGCAAACGACATCGCGCGCATTGCGGCAACGAAGCCGGCGAGTGGGATGACGTCGGGATGTATTATTTCAAGTGGACCGGCGAAGGCTTTGCCAAGCAGGTGATTGATTACGGACCGATTGGCACCGGTAAGGGGTGCGGGATTCATTTTGCCGTCGCCGATTTGCGCGGCACGGGCCGGCTCGACATCGTCGCCCCCGGTAAGGAGGGGTTATACGTGTTTTTTAACGAAGGAAGTGCGTAGTCGATGCGGATTGCCTTGAGCAGCGTTTGCCTACCGGATCTGAGTTGGCGCGAAGTCCTTGCCGCAGCGGCAACAGCGGGCTACCGGGATGTCGAATTGCTGGCGATTCAAGGCTGGAAGCATATTGATCCCTACTCCATCACCGCCGCTGAAATTCAAGTCGAAACCAAGCGGACCGGCGTCCAGATTATCAGTCTGCACGCGGGTGGGTTGGACGGATTGGACGACACAACCATCGCCGCGACCGAACAGTATCTCCGCCGCGTCCTCCAACTCGCGCACGAACTCGGCGTCCCGCTGGTCAATGTGAACGGCGGCATAATGCCGGCATCTGGTGATGCCCGTCCGCCAATGCTTCAACGCATTAGGGCTGCACTCCGGCGCCTCGCGCCGGTGCTGGAACAGCTGAACCTGCGGCTCACACTTGAAAATCATTTCAAATTCCAGATCGAACAGCCCGAACACTACGACGGCCTACTTGTTTCGCCGCGGATCGGCGTCACCATTGACACCGGCCACTTCACCGCTGCGGGTGTGGACATGCCGCCGTTCATTCGCCGGTTGGGCCAGCACGTTTTTCATCTCCATATCAAAGATCACATCGGCCCGGAGTCTGTCGCCTTGGGTGACGGCCTGACCGATAACGCCGGCGTAGTTGCCGCCCTCCGCGAAATCGGGTACACTGGCCACCTCAGCGTGGAACTGGAACTTCACAACCCAGCCGCCCGTCTACCGGCCGTCCAAGCCGCGTTGCCTTACCTGCGGAGGTTGCTCGAATGAATGCGCGCGTCGCCTTCATCGGGTGCGGCAGTCACGCCACCAACAACCTTTTCCCGATGCTGAAATACGCGCGGTGCCGGCTCGACAGCGTGTGCGATCTCAACGAAACACTCGCCCGCCGTAATGCACAGATCTTTGGCGCGGAAGCGGTGTACACCGACGCGCGCCGCTTGCTCGACGACCGCAAGCTGGACGGCGTCTTCGTCGTCGGTCCGCCGGCCATGCACTACGAAGTCGGCCGCCAAGTGCTCGAACGTGGCTTACCGCTGTTCGTCGAGAAGCCACCGGCTCCGACGCTTGCGCAAACGCAGGAGTTAGCCGACCTCGCTCACCGGCACGGGACGTTTTTTATGGCCGGGTTCATGAAGCGCTTTGGCATGACCTACCGGAAAGCACAGGAGCTGATGACCTCCGGCCAGTTCGTGCCGGCCGCCGCCCGGTTCCAATACGGGCACTGGGCTATGTCAGATTTGCGTTCGATGCTGCTAGGGATGTGCTCGCATCCGCTGGATCTAGCGTTGACGTTCTTCGGCCCGGCGACATCGGTGTCGTCGGCACTTTACCGCGATGAACGCCAGGCGATTTCGTTGGCGGTCACGCTGCGGTTCGCGTCGGGTCGGTGGGCGCAACTGATGCTCGATGCCGCGCAACCGCGCATCCAGGAGCGCGTGGAAATCTCCGGCACGATGGACGGCAACAACGCATTACTTGTCATGGACAACGTTGACCGGCTGGAGTTGCACCAGCAGAAGCACAACGGCATTGATCTGCTCGCGCCATCGCTCGACACGATCAACCCGCAGTTCGATCTGGCCGACATTCAAGTTTGGCGTCCCGACAATGGCCTTCCAAACATGGCCCAAACCCGGCATTTCAACCAAGGCTTCGCCGGTGAAGTCCGCGAATTTATCGACGCGATTATTGAGAAGCGCCCCGCTGTTCCCGGCGCCGCAGAGTCCCTCGCTGTCATGCGTTTGATCGAAACCATTGCCGCGAATCCCGATGGCGCATCTAATTTAGAAACCCAACCAAAAAGGAGTTAGTCATGGCAAAGATCGCAATGATTGGTGCAGGCAGTCTGGTGTTTTGTAAAACATTGATGGCGGATTTTTTGGCGACGCCGGCGCTGGCAGGTAGTGAATACCGGTTGATGGCGCTGACGCACACGCGGCTCGACAAGATGCACGCGTTTGTCCAGCGCATGATCAAAGATAACGACATCAAAGCCACTGTCACCGCCACGACCGACCGGCGTGAAGCGCTCAGGGGCGCTGACTACGTGGTCGTGATGATTCAATCGGGCGGCGTGACGGAGTTCCGTCAAGACTACGAAATTCCAATGAAGTACGGCGTGGACCAGTGCATTGGCGACACGATGGGACCGGGCGGCGTGTTCCGCGCATTGCGGCACATCCCGGCGCTACTCGAGATCGCCAACGAAATGCGCGAGCTGTGCCCGAATGCGCTCCTGTTCAACTACGCCAACCCGATGGCGATGTGTTGCTGGGCGCTCGGCCGGGTGCCGGGCTTGCAGTTCGTCGGTCTTTGCCACGGCGTGCAGACGACGATGGATTTAATCGGTAGTTATACCGGCGTGCCGAAAGACGAAATTGATTTCGTCGTCGCCGGCATCAACCACATGGGTTGGTTCCTCAAGCTCGAGCACAAAGGCAAAGACCTGTACCCGATTTTGAAGGAGAATTTTGAAAAACCGGGTTATTACGTCAACGAAAAGGTCCGCGCCGAAGTGATGCGGCATTTCGGTTATTTCATGACCGAAAGCACCGGCCATCTTTCCGAATATCTGCCGTACTTCCGCAAGAATCAGAAAGCACTCGGCCGGTATTGCGACGAGCCGGCGTTCGGCGGCGAGACCGGTGCGTACTACAAATATTGCGCGATGCTCGCCGAGAAATACAACAAGACTGACCCGCTCTCAATCGAGTCCACCAAGCTCAGCCCGCGTAGCGCGGAGTATTGCTCACACATCATCGAAGCCAAGGAAACCGGTAATATCTTCCGGCTCAATGGCAATATCCGTAACGACGGTTACATCACAAACCTACCGAATGGCTGTTGCGTCGAAGTCCCGATTTACGTGGATCGGACCGGCTTGCATCCGACGGTGGTCGGTAATTTGCCGGCGCAATGCGCTGCGTTGAACATGACCAACGTCCTTGTTCAAGGCTTGACCGTAGAAGCCAGCTTTACCGGCGATCCCGAACTAGTAATGCAAGCCATCGCGCTTGATCCACTCACGGCCGCCGTGCTCACGCTGCAGGAAATCCGCGACATGGTGACGGAGATGTTGGTGGCGGAGCAAAAGTATCTGCCGCAATTTGCCGGTAAGACCTTGCGTCCCGTGCCGACAATTAGCATCCCGAAGAACGTCAAACGCGCCGAGGTCCCGCTCGATCCCGCGCTGGCCATCGCCAACCGATTCGGCAAACTGGCCAAAGCCTGACCGCTTTCACTACTCTGACGCGCTGGGAGTCGCTGCCGCTTTCGGTCTTCCCGGTAGCCTGCTGAATGTGTTATTCATCCGGCATGGCCTACGATTCCCTCCAAGAGTTTGTGGCGAAATTGGACGCGGCCGGCGAGTTAAAACGCATCAGCGTCGAAGTTGATCCCGTTCTCGAAATCACCGCGATTGCCGATCGCGAGATGAAATCGCCGAACGGTGGCAAAGCGCTGTTGTTTGAGAAATGTCGCGGCGCAAAGTTTCCACTCCTCATCAATGCCTACGGTTCGACAAAGCGCATGGCGCTGGCGTTAGGCGTCGGCGATGTGGATGAAATCGCGCGCGAGCTGAACGGGATTCTCACGGCCAAGCCACCGGCTTCATTCCGGGAAACGTTGTCATTGTTGGGTGCGGCGCTGGAGTTGCGCCACGCGAAGCCGAAGAGTGGGCCCGCGAGTTTCAACATACAATTGTCGGGCCTCAGCGAACTTCCGATACAGAAATGCTGGCCGCAGGATGCCGGACGATTTTTAACATTGCCGATGGTCATCACGCGCGATCCGGAAACCGGCGCGCGCAACGTCGGGATGTACCGGATGCAGGTTATTGATGAGCGGACGACGTTCATGCACTGGCAACTGCACAAGACTGGAGCGCGCCACTGGCGCCGGTATGTGGAGTTAAAGCAGCGGATGCCGGTAGCGGTGGCATTAGGCGGCGACCCGGCGTTGGCGTTTTGCGCGACGACGCCATTACCGGATGGGCTGGATGAATTTATGTTGGCCGGTTATCTGCGGAAGAAATCGGTGACGCTAGTGAAGTGCCAGACGAATGATTTAGAGGTGCCGGCAGATGCGGACTTCGTACTGGAAGGTTACGTTGATCCGAATGAAGAACCGGCCATGGAAGGACCCTTCGGCGATCATACTGGATATTACACGTTGCCTGAGCCGTATCCGAAATTTCATATCGAGCGCATCACTGCCCGGCGCGATGCAATTTACCCGAGTACGATTGTCGGAATCCCGCCGATGGAAGATTTTTATATGGGGTCGGCCAGCGTGCGGATTTTTCTACCGGTGTTCAAGCTGACATTCCCGGAGATTGTGGACATTGTGCTGCCGGCAGCCGGCACGTTTCATAATTTGGTTGTGGTCTCAATTCGGAAACAATTTCCACATCACGCGATGAAGGTGATGCACGGTCTGTGGGGGATGGGGCAGATGATGTTTACAAAGATGATCGTGGTCGTGGATGAAGATGTGAATGTACACGACACCCAAGAAGTCTTGTTCCGACTATGTGCTAACATTGACCCGCAGCGAGACTTGGTTTTCAGCAAAGGCCCGGCTGACGTGCTCGACCACGCCACGCCGTCGATTGGGTTTGGCAGCAAGCTCGGCATTGACGCGACGCACAAGTTGCCCGGCGAAGCCAACACGCGTCCGTGGCCGCCAATTGTAAAGATGGATGCGACCGTCCAACAGCGAGTAGATGAGTTACTGAGCAACGCCAGTCATTGACAGCACGCTTAAGTAGTGTTATCTTGTCTTCATATTATGGCAGCTGCAAAACGTGATGTATCAGGCGTGTTCGACGTGGAACTAAACAGCTCTGCGCGTCGCAAAGGCAAAGCAGCTGCGCTTGATTCAACCTTCAATCTCTCCCATAACGGTGTCACATTTGTCTCCGAAACGCGTGTGCCGGAGTGGACAGAAGTCGGCGTGGAGATGCGTCTACCAGTCAAGGGCGCCAAGAAAGATCAGTCCATCAACTGCCGCGGTGTAGTGGTTCAGTGTGAACAGCGGCAGCAGGGTAAAGGGTTTTCAGTCGCGTTGATGTTTTTGGATTTGCACAAACGCGATCAAGCACTGTTGAGCGTTCCTCCAGCAGCATTGAGTCCATCGTGTGTCTCTATCGCACGCTGACTGCATGGTTTTCTTTCATAACCTGCTCAAATCGGCCATTGATCAAGGCGCATCTGACGTCCATATTAAGCCGGATCACTGCGCGACTCTACGCATTGCCGGTACTCTCGTTCCTGTAACGACAGCCCCACCGAGTAAAGAGTTAGTCGCAGAATTTGTACGGCAAATCCTGCCGGCGCATCAAGTGGAGCGCCTAGCAAGAGAGAAAGAAGTAGACTTCTCTTATCTACATGACAATCGCTGGCGCTTCCGGGTAAACGTATTTCATCAGCGCGGCAATCTTTGCTTGGCTATGCGTTCTGTCCGAAACAAAATCCCATCGTTTATAGACCTACACATGCCGGAGCAGCTCGCAAAAATTGCCGCCTCTGAAAACGGAATTGTGTTTGTCACCGGTGTGACCGGCAGTGGGAAATCCAGCACAATGGCGGCGATGGTTGAGTCAATCAATCTCAGTGATAAGTGTCACATCGTGACGCTAGAGGATCCGATAGAGTACATTTTCGAAGACAAACAATCTGTAATCGAACAGCGGGAGATTGGACTCGATACAACTAGCTTTGCAAGTGCGCTGGTACATGTTCTGCGCCAAGATCCAGATGTGATTATGGTCGGTGAAATGCGCGACAGTCAATCCTTCATGGCGGCACTGTCCGCCTCCGACACTGGCCACTTGGTGTTGACCACACTACACACAACCACCGCGTCTTCTGCTATTGGGCGCGTGCTAGACTTCTTCCCTGCCGATGAGCGCGATCAAATCCGCCGGCAAATCGCTGTTAACCTGCGCGCTATTATATGTCAAAGACTAGTACCATCTGTTTCAGGTGGCGTAGTGCCGGCAGTTGAGATTCTGATAAACACGCCAACTGTTCGCAAATTCATTGAAGAGAACCGCCTCGACAAGTTATCGGCAGTGATTGAGACTGGTAATGAAGACGGTATGCAGACATTCAATCATGCACTCATGAAGCTTGTTAAGGCGAAGTTGATCACTGAAGCCGAAGCCTTGTCCAAGGCTACTAATCCTGAGGCGCTCAAAATGAACCTCCGCGGCATTTTCCTGGACGAGTCCCGTCGTATTCTCTCATCCGCGTAGTTGCTCTACTGCTGGCTTCTGGTATACTGTTACGCAGCTGTGGTAGCACACTCCATGGAAGACACCATTGCAGCAATCTCTACTCCGGTCGGCGAAGGCGGTATCGCCATTGTTCGCATTTCTGGACCGCGTGCACTTGCAGTTGCTGATGCGATCTTTGTTTCCACAAAGGGATTGCCATCAACATACTCTAGTCACACTATTCACTTTGGACGGATTACCGGTAATCATAATCAAACTCTTGATGAAGTTCTTCTCTCCGTAATGCGCAGTCCTCGCACCTACACGACAGAAGACATGATTGAAATCAATTGTCACGGCGGTATTCAACTTGTACAAAGCGTACTTTCACAATGCCTCCGCCATGGCGCACGCATTGCCGAGCCCGGCGAATTTACAAAGCGTGCGTTTCTCAATGGCAGAATCGACCTTGCGCAAGCCGAAGCTGTTATGGATGTCATTACAGCCAAAACTGCACGCGCTCAAGCTGTCGCTGAACACGCCTTGGAGGGACATCTCTCCCGCAAGGTCGAAACAATTCGCCAGCAATTGCTAGCTCTTCTTGTCAACTTAGAAGCTCATATTGACTTTCCAGATGAAGACATTTCACCAACCGTCTGGAAAGTATTAGAAAACGACCTCATCCGCCTAATTGCAGATCTCGAACAATTACTGGCAACCGCTAAAGAAGGAAAAATCTTGCGTGCCGGCGTTTCTATTACCATTTTCGGTCGTCCAAATGTCGGGAAATCAAGCCTGATGAACGCCCTCCTTGGAGAAGAGCGGTCCATTGTGACACCAATTCCCGGAACCACACGCGACACTATAGAGGAATTAGCTAATATTCGCGGCATTCCAGTTCGATTTACTGACACGGCAGGCATTCGCAAGCCTCGCGGAAAAGCCGAAGATCTCGGCATTCAACGCAGTTATAACGCATTGCGCAATAGCAACATAAGTATTCTCGTTTTAGATTCATCGAAACCGCTATCGCCAACAGATATCAGACTGCTAAACCGCTATAATGACAAGTCGGTAATTAAGGTGCTTAATAAAATCGATCTTCCGCGAAAGTTAATTTCAAGCCAGAAATTGCAAAACGCTAATGCGGCGGAAGTCTCTGCTGTCAGCGGGCAGGGAATCGAATCTCTCAAAGACCGCATTGAACAAGATCTCATCAAAACCTCCGCTCCATCATCATTCGCTTTGGAAGTCGTGATAAATGATCGCCATGCCGATGCTTTGCGACGCTCTATTAAAGAGCTGAAGTCCGCCCTAAATGAAATACAGTCTAACACCAGCGTGGAAATTCTCGCGCAGCAGATCAGCGTCGGGCTTTCGATAATCGGTGAAATTGTCGGGAAAACAACCACTGAAGACTTGCTGAACAGCATCTTTAGCAAGTTCTGCATTGGGAAGTGAGCACCATGCTGATTTACCCCAAACGCTACCAGGTCATTGTTATCGGCGCAGGCCATGCCGGAACTGAGGCAGCACTAGCATCGGCCCGTATGGGATGTAGGACGCTACTTTTAACCTCTAATATCGACACCATAGCGCAAATGTCGTGCAATCCCGCTATCGGCGGCTTGGCAAAAGGACACATAACGAGGGAAATCGACGCTTTGGGCGGCGAAATGGGGATCAACACAGACCAAACAGGCATTCAATTCCGAATGCTCAATATGAAGAAAGGGCCGTCCGTTCGAGCTCCACGCGCGCAATGCGACAAGAAGGCGTACCAGTTTAGAATGAAATGGGTCGTTGAACGCCAAGACAATTTAGACGTCAAGCAAGCGATGGTTGAGGAATTAATTGTCGACAACGCCCAGGTCAGCGGCGTAGTCACAACAATAGGAATGCGCTACAACGCCGACACGGTTATCGTCACCACTGGCACATTTCTACGCGGATTGATTCATATTGGCGAGTCGCAGGTCGAGGCCGGACGTGCAGCTGAGCCAGCATCAACCGGACTCTCTGCGAACTTGAAAGCCATTGGTTTTGAGCTTGGACGACTAAAAACAGGAACGCCTCCACGGCTTAACCGTCGATCAATTAATTTTAGCAAGATGGAGCCACAGTACGGTGACGATCAGCCGTCGTTCTTTTCGTTTCGAACGCCTTCAGTGTTCCACGTGGAACAGATTCCGTGCTACATTACATATACTACAAACCTGACAAAAGAGCTGGTCCAGTCAAATATTCATCGTTCTCCGCTATATTCCGGCAGAATTCAGGGAATTGGCCCAAGATATTGCCCATCGCTTGAGGACAAAATCGTTAAATTTGCAGAAAAAGAGCGCCACCAGATTTTTCTGGAACCAGAAGGACGACACACTGATGAGTTCTACGTTAACGGCGCGTCATCAAGCCTTCCAGAAGACGTACAGCTTGACGTCATCCGCAGTATTACCGGGCTAGAGAATGCCGAGCTAATGCGACCGGCTTACGCGATTGAGTATGACTACAGCTTGCCGCACCAGCTGCATGCGACCCTTGAAACGAAGCCAATTAGAAACCTCTATTTCGCCGGCCAGATTAACGGCACGTCAGGATATGAAGAGGCCGGCGCACAAGGAATTGTTGCCGGCATCAATGCTGCTCTAAGGATTAACAATAAAAAACCGACAATATTCACACGCGCTGATAGCTATATCGGCGTGTTGGTTGATGATCTTATAACAAAAAGCACGGAAGAGCCTTATCGTATGTTTACCTCTCGAGCTGAATATCGTCTTCAGCTTCGTCAGGATAATGCCGACCTTCGATTGTCACCGATTGGGCGAGATGCGGGACTAGTAACTGACGAGCAATGGGCAGTGTTCACTAGCCGTCGTCAGTTAATTGAGGAAGAAATCATGCGATTACTTCAATTACGCCATGGTGCGACAACTCATGCAGAAATACTGCGCCGCCCAGAGGCAAGTTACCGCTTATTGCCCAACGCGAATCTCAATTTGCCAGAAGACGTGCAACAACAAGTCGAAATTCAAATTAAATATTCAGGGTATATAGCGAGGGATGTGGAACAGATTCAACGATTTACACGGCTGGAAGAAAAACAGATGCCGGCCTGGATTGATTACGATAAAATCCCTTCATTACGGTTTGAATCACGCCAAAAACTAAGAAGATATCGACCGGATTCGATTGGACAGGCATCTCGCATCTCCGGAGTCACACCAGCGGATATTGCGCTTCTATTAATTTGGCTGAAGAAGGCAGAAGCTAATCAAGCGTTGTAAGATTCAGTGAGCAGGCGGAACTGATCAAATAAGCCATCGGCATCATGCGGTCCCGGTGAGGCTTCTGGATGATATTGCACCCCTAATACTGAATATTTTTTGTGACGCAGACCCTCGATGGTGCGATCATTAAGATTAATCTGTGTGATTTCGACATCAGGATTGCGCATACTCTCCACATCCACAGCGAATCCGTGATTTTGCGATGTAATGGCGACTTTCCCGCTAACCAAATCTTTTACAGGCTGATTGGCACCGCGGTGCCCAAATTTTAATTTGAAACAGTGCCCACCGAAAGCAAAACCAAGAACTTCAAGACCCAAGCAAATACCGAAGATTGGCACATGACCAATTAGTTCGCGGACAGTATTATGCGCATAGTCAAGCGGATCCGGATCGCCTGGGCCATTGGAAAGAAAGACGCCGCGGGGTTTGTAGGCCATGATTTCGGCAGCGGTTGTTTTCGGTGGAACTACCTGAATGCGAAAACCACGCTGCCGGAGACGGCGGAGAATATTGTACTTCACACCAAAATCAATCGCTACGATTGTAATATCAGCAGGCCGGAGTTCATCAGTATACTGCATTTGCCCTGCAGCGTCACGGCCTATCTTCCAATTGCGGCTGAGCTTGTCGTCGTGATCCCAAACGAATGGCTTTGAATGCGCGACTCCCTCAACAAGATCAACGCCGACGATACCATGCCACTCTTTTGCGTGTTGGACGGCTTCCTTATCGCTAATATCCTCAGTGGAAATGCAGGATTTCATAGCGCCTTTGATGCGCAACATTGTCACAAGACGCCTAGTATCAATATCTTGGACGCCAGGTACTCCGTTTTTTGCAAGATAATCATGTAGCGGTTGTTCGCTGCGCCAGTTCGATGGTAAAGCAGTCAGTTCACGAACAACGAAGCCGGCCGCATGAGGCTTCCAGCTTTCAACATCAACTGCATTAACGCCATAGTTGCCTATTTCCGGATAAGTCATCGCAACAACCTGACCTTTATAGGACGGATCGGTAATGATCTCCTGATAACCAGTCATTGAGGTATTAAACACAGCTTCACCACAAGCTGTGGTCTTGGCTCCAAAACCGGTACCGCGATAAATCGTGCCGTCTTCAAGTGCGAATACTCCATTCATGCGGGAGCAAGTGTAGCCACATTATACTGCTCGGTCAACGCTGATTCATTATCTTTCTAATCATTATGAGATTTCTCTGCCAGAGACATATCGATTCTCTACTTGCTGAACCAACACTGAAACCGACCATTCGGACATGCATAGCAGGTATGACTGCTATGTGCGTGCTTAATAGAAAACGGAAGGAAAGCATACTACCAACTACTCTCGAGTCACTGGTCGCATATTAGTGAATCTATCATATCTCGAATGCTAGCTCTCTCAGTGGTGATGCTGCATAGAATGATTAAGAATAATACCTCAATCTACCTGCATGCAGGACAGAGAAGGCGCGCATTTTCCCAGCATGGTACCTTTACTATAAGCAACTCTAAGGCATGCGCTTTGCTTGCGAGCCAAATACGACAGCGAGACATACAGCAGCAATGCTGTATTATACCCTACATGGCGGCGACACTGAGAGAGAAGATTGAGTATAATATTTTGATCGTTCTCTCGTACATAGCCGTACGCATTCTGTTTTTTAAGTCTCTCTGACAGTCTAAAAGACACTGCGGATACTCTGGATTTAAATCGACTTGCAATGATTGCGTAGTGCGACAAATGTACGAGCTGAATGCCTTGATACTGATCGCAGCACATCAGGTCTACCTAGGAGTTATTCAAAACAAAGAATCGCAATTAAATAGAACCCCAGTGTCGCTAGAGTACAGCAGACAAGCTTTGGTAGCCGCCTAAATTGCGCTCATTCTTCAGTCCTGTTTCAATGGCTAAACACATTACCGACGCAGCGCATTGGTTTTATCAATACGCCCGCTCTTGCACGCGGTATGCCCAGTAAGTGAAGCAGAGCAAGCTCAGCACTAATTATTAGTGCGTCAATTTTTAGTTATGCGGGGATGCTTGCGTGGCGGCACCTGACATCTGATAATGTCGATGCCTCTTAGCGGTGGGCACGGGCAAAGCTCCTTGGTCTTGTTATTGAAGAATTATCTGAAGGCTTTGAAGCTTCCGACGTTGCTGCGCGACTATCTGTGAGCACATTACATCCGCACCGTAAGATGAGTTGATTCAGTGGGGTTCTAGAACATCCGTCCCCAACTAGAAAGCACCACAAATTGAAAGAACTTTGACAGAAGTAATCCCGTTCTCTTCTAAAGAAGATGTCGAAAGTGGCCACTTATCAAGTGGCAGCCTCGCAAGGACTCGAACCTTGGCAAACTGCTCCAGAGGCAGTTGTGCTACCATTACACCACGAGGCTTTCACAAACTAGGTAAGACTACAAGCGCGCACGAAGTCGGTCGAGCACTCTAAGGTAGTCGCATCGGCATGATCACGTATAGAAACGGCTCGTTAACCTTAATGACACCGGGACTGAGTTCATCGGTCAGTTCGATAAACACTTCATCCGCATCCAAGTTCCGCAACGGATCCATCATGTACTGCGGGTTGAA
>JBAWWR010000076.1:0-11983 GCA_037146675.1 Verrucomicrobiota bacterium
CACATCACGCATCCGCGTCCAGACGATTGTAACCGGAACGGAGTTCTACTTTCCGGCGGCGCGCAATCCTGGTGTGGGCGCTGGTTTGACACTGTTCACAGTGCTTTGGAGTGGCATAATCTTTTATACGGTGCAGTCAAGAGTGCCGGTGTTTGTTCGGATTGTGATGGGCTTAGTCGGGGTTGGTTCACTGATTGCAGTGGTGAACTTGTGGCTTGGCACCACGCGCGTGATTGCGACAACGACAGGTTTTATGGTTGTCAGACGGCTTGCTGGAATTCCGCGGCGTTGGACAGTTACCGGTAATGAAATTGACACCATCATCGTCAAGCCCGGTATGACTGCCGGCACAACTGTTTATCACGACATCGAGATTTGCCTAAAGTCTGGCACGAAAATTACTGCCGGTAGTTCCATTCGCGATTATCAGGAAGCCAAGTGGCTCGCCGGAGAGATGGCGCGTAGCGCAGCGGTTACTTACCGGCCTTGAGGCAGTCAGCCACAAAATCAAGCAGCCGGGGTTCACTCAGCATTGCCGGCGAAATTTCCCAAGTAATGCCGGGAGATTCTTTCAGAGTCGCCGTGAAAATCGCCGGAATATCTTCCTGCAGATGGGTGCCGGGAACGAGGAATAATGCGTAGCCGAAAATGTGATTGCAACCTTGCTGGACAAGTTTGTGAATGGCATCTGGTATTGTTGGTTGGCCGAGTTCCATGAAGGCTGGTTCGACCAGCGCAGAGTCGAGGCGCTGGCGGAGTTGGTTGGTGAATTGGATGAGCGCGGTGTTGCCAGCATCGCGGCGTGATCCGTGCGTGAAAATAATGATTCCGGTTTTGCGTGGCATGGCGGTGCTAATCGGTAGCTTCAGTTGCCGGTAAGGTTTCAGTCGCACCGAGCTCGCGGGCGAGGCGAAACTGGTGTTGCGCCTCCGCGGCATCGCCCCGGCGCTGATAGTGTCGGCCCAGCGCGACGCGGTAAGAGGCGTTGCGCGGATCGGCGTCGAGCGCAGCCTGATAGGCCGCCATTGCTTCATCGCGGTTGTTGAGCGCGTCGTGCAGCCGGCCAATTTTGATGCGGAGATCAGTGGCGTACCGGTTCAATGTGAGGGCGCGGTTGTACCACTGGAATGCGTCGTGACTGAGCGTGGCGCGTTGCTGCGGGTTCCACGTGGCGCGGGCGGCGTTGAGGTCGCCAAGCGCAGCGGCAACTTGATAGTTGCGTTTGTCAAACCACCAGGCGCGCTGGAACGCTTGTTCTGCTCCGCGCCAATCCAAGCGTTCCAAGGCCTGGTGTCCGTGCCGGAGGAACAGCGCGCTTGGATAAGTTGCGGTTGACCAGTAGCCGATCAGCAATACCAGGCCGACTAGTCCCGCCACGACTGCGTGCCGACTTGCACCAAACAGACGGATGGTGACGTGATGACCGGGTTTGAGACGTTGGTGGTCTGATTCCTCCATTCGCCGGTGCACGCCACACGTTAAGGCGACAGCGATGACCGCCGTTAACGGAAACAGCAGGCCGCCGGTATGCAGGCGTAGATCCACCAAGGCATCCGCAATGACCGCGATTACGATTGCTAATACCGGCACAACAAACGCGTAGCGGTTGGAAAGCCGGTGATCCGCGTACTGGGTGTCCCGCATGCGAATGATGCGCGTTAAAGCCAACACCAGACTAATGCCGATCCAAAGCATCACTCCGATTCCCGCCAGCCCATACGCGGCAAACACGTCTAGGTATTGGTTTGGGCAATGTTCAATGCTGCCTTGGCCGGTTCGCCAGCGTGGTAACAGCTGCGGAAACATTCCGCCCCCGCTGCCAATCCAGATGTTGCGTTGGCTCATGGACCAAGCGGCTTTCAAAAGTAATCGTTGGCTCAGGATCGGGGTCGTAGTTGTTGCCGGTGCTGTCTGGGACTTCACCAGGTCGTCTAATTCCGTCTGCAAGCTGGGGCCTTCGTCGGCTGAGGCGGCATCTTGCTTATGCGTTGCCATAAAGATGGTGGCTCCCACAACTACCAGAACACTCAGGCCGACAATGATCCACCGAATCCGCCAGGTGCGCTTGCGGACCGCAAAAAACACCAGCACGGCGCAAATTATTCCCCAGCCGACCCAGTGTCCGGTTGACTTGGTTAGCAGTAATCCAAAACTGATCGCGATGCAGGCAATTGCAAAACCAAGCTTCTGCGTATTGGGCCGGTGCGACAAGATGCAGTTGGCCGCCGCGATCGCAAACGCAATTTGCAGAAACACCGCCAAGTCTGCCGGTCGAAAAAAAGTTCCGCTCCCGCGGCCCCAGTATTGTTCGAACTGAGGCACCGCGAGGATCCAGTGGCCGCCCTGCGCGGCTTGAAATGAAGCATACACCGCCAGCAGTGCGCCGAGGCCGGTCATAATCCATACCAGCGCCGTAATCTGCCAGCGATGACGGATATCGTTTAAGACGACAAAGAAAAAAATCCCAGCAGTGATGGGCATTAACAGACTGCTGCGGCCGACCGACTCCACATCGGCGAGCGCATAACGCATGATTAAGTAGCTGCCGGCAACAAGCAGTGGCAGGCCGAGCGGTGAGAAAACAATTGTGGCATCGTTTGCCAAAGCTAGGCGGATCACCCAAAAGATCGCAGCCAGCAGAACGGCAATAACTATTGGCCCTTGCGTCCACTCCTGCGAGGTGCCGTAGGCCAGCACGGAATAACCGAGCACAAAAACGATCAACGCAAAAATCGCCTGGTGGCAGAATTGCACGATCGGCACACGCCGTAACTCCCAAAACAGCGGTTTATGATGGCTACGGTTAATTACGACTTACCTCCACAACACTTATTCCACGAATTCCAGATGCACCGGCCGCGGCAACAGTGCCGCGTGATAAGCCCGCGTGAGCAGTTGCGTAATGGCTTGTCGGCCGTCTCGGCCCATATCGACCGTTCGTTCGTTGACGTACATGCCGACAAATTTATCAGTCGTGCTGGTATCCATGCCGCGCCCGTACTTCATCGCGTAGGCAATCGCTTCCTCACGGTGCGCCAGCGCGTAGTCGATGCTTTGCTGTGTCAGTCTGGCAAGGCGTTGCATCAATTCCTGACCCAAATCTTTGCGGATCCCGTTCACGCCCAGCGGCACCGGCAAGTTCATGTCTGCGTGCCACCATTCCCCGAGGTCGACAATCTTGTGCAGGCCAAGTTTATGGTAAGTGAGCTGGCCTTCGTGAATTAACAACCCGGCATCGACTGAACCGTTCAACACCGCGTCCATGATTTTATCAAACGGCACGACTTCAAACTTGAAATTGATTAGCAATAATTTCAGCAGCAAATACGCGCTCGTCATCGTGCCCGGGACCGCGATCCGGTCATCTGCCAGCTCGCCGATGTCCATTTCTTTCTTCGCCACCACGATTGGCCCGACCTTATCGCCAAAGCTCCCGCCGCATTTCATCAAGGCGTACTTGTCCATCGTGTACCCGTAAGCGTGCACGCTGAGTGCGGTCACTTCGAGTTCGCCGGCGACGGCCTTGTGGTTAAGTTCCTCGATGCCGGCAATGTGGTGTTTGATTTTCAGCCCGCCGGTATCCAGCTTGTCATGCGTCAACGCATAAAACATGAACGCGTCATCTGGATCTGGGCTGTGGCCGATAGTAATCTCTGTTAGCGCCATGGGATTAAGTCTCCTAATTCGTTACCAAAGTTATTGTTCGTTAAGCAACTCTAGGCGTCTGCTCCAAAGTTTGCACGAACAAAATCGCAAACTACACCGCCAGCACCATGCCGCCTGCTGGGTCAATAACCGGTATGTTTTCGTGAGTCGTGAGCATTGTTAAAATCACCGGTAATCCTTATTTTCCTAGTGTTTCGCAGGCTTGTGGCGTGCCGGTCAGTTTTGCATTTAAGCCTTCTGGGTCAACAAAGCATAAGTAATAACAATGGATACGTTTAGCAATCGAGAGACTTTTCGGGCCGCGATTACCGGCGGACGCTTTGTGTACGGCGCGGAGCTGGTCAGCACCCGCGGCATCCCGGCGCCGGGCGAACAACATAAACTCATCGATCTCGGCAAGGCGCTCGCCCAAGACCAGCGTATCGGCTGGCTCTCCATCACCGATAATCCCGGCGGCAATCCAATGCTACCGCCTGACTGGATTGCCGGGATGCTGGCCGGTCAACAGGTCCCCATTGCCATTCATCTCACCTGTAAAGACCTGAACCGCAACGGTCTTGAATCTGCTGCGTGGCGGTATGCGCTCGAAGGTTTCGACAATCTACTCGCTCTTACTGGCGATTATCCGATTACCGGCTACGGCGGTTTGGCGCGGCCGGTCTTTGATTTGGATTCGGTTGGTCTCGTCGCAATGCTCAAGGCGATGAACGCTGGGCTGGAAGTTCAGCGCCCCGGCGGCAAAACTGAAAAGTTCCCGGCGACAAAATTCTTCATCGGCTGCGCCGTCTCGCCGTTCAAACGGCAGGAACGTGAGTTAATGCCGCAGTATTTCAAGCTGGCGCGCAAAATCCATTGCGGTGCCGAGTGGGTGATTTCGCAACTCGGCTACGACATGCGGAAGTTTTACGAGATCAAACTTTTCATGCAATGGGCGCAAGTCCAAGCGCCGGTCATTGGCAATGTCTATGTGCTCAACAAAACCGTGGCCGGTTTGTTCAATAAAAACAAGATTCCCGGGTGCGTCGTCAGCGACGAACTTTTCGCGTTGGCCGAGAAATACGCCGCCGGTCCCGACAAAGGCCGGAGCTTTTTCAACGAACTCGCCGCCAAGCAGCTCGCGGTGTTTAAAGGATTGGGCTTTGCCGGCGGTTACCTCGGCGGCCTCGGCAAAGCGGAATCATTCAGCAAGATCATCGAGTTGGCGGAAAGTTTTGGTGCGAACGATTGGAAAGAATTCGCCAAGGAAATCCAATATCCGAAGCCGGACGAGTTTTACCTGTTCGAAGCCGACCCGGCCACCGGCCTCGGCGACATCACGCGATTGAATCGCGAGTACCGGAAGGCATTGGAACAGCCCGCGTCGCTCAGTTACCGGCTCACGCGCCAGATTCATGCCGCGGCGTTCACGCCCGGTAAGGGAATCTTTCCGGTCATGCAGAAAGTTTACGAGCGCCTTGAAAAGAACGGCGACAACCTTGCGACCCGGGCGTTGCACAGCATCGAACGCGTCTCGAAAGAAATGGCGTTCGGCTGCAAAGATTGCGGCGACTGCTCGTTACCGGACACGGCGTATCTTTGCCCGCGCAAAGCCTGCTCCAAGACCGGTCGCAACGGTCCGTGTGGCGGTTCGGCTGACGGCCGGTGCGAACTCGACGACAAGGATTGCCTCTGGGCCCGCGCCTACGACCGGCTGAAAGCCTACGGCGAAGCTGAACACATGCTCGACGGCCCGGCAGTGTTTTACAACGCCAGTCTGGATGGCACTTCAGCGTGGGCTAACACTTACCGTAACCGCGATCATCACGCAAAAAAGGAGAAATAATATGTCCCTGCTAGGTCTGACCATCATCGGCGAATCCATCAACGATTCCGTTCCGTCCACCAAAAAACTTTACGAAGCCAATGACATTGCCGGCTTGAAAGAACTGGCGCGGTCGCAGGAGGCTGGCGGCGCGACATACATCGACGTCAACGTTGGCAAGCGGTCGCCGGAATTTCTCGCCGAAATGGTCCGGCAGGTCCAAAGCGTCACCGCCAAGCCGCTCTCCATCGACACACCCGATCCGGTCATGGCCGAAGCCGGCCTCAAAGCCTACGACCTCAACCGTGCTGGCGGGCAGATCCCGGTCTTGAATTCCATCTCGCCATTGCGGACGGAGATGTTCGACTTGAAAAAGATTATCGCGTTCAAGCCAATCCTGCTCGTTACCGAGCGCAACGAAAATGGTACCGGCCAACCGAATCACAACGTTGAGCAAACCTATGCCACCGCCAAGCAAATGATCGCCGAAGCCGGCCGGCATGGTATTCCGGTCAGCGACTGCATCATCGATCCTGGCATCTCACCAATCGGCGCTGATTCTGAAAACCAGTTTCACCGGTTGATGAAATCCATCCGCATGATTCACGACGATGTGACGTTCAAGGGTGTCCACATGTCGGTTGGTCTCAGCAATTTCACCGTCATGCTTCCGCCGAAACGCGCGGACGGTTCGCCAACGAAAGGCCCGCTCGAAAGCGCGTTCCTCACATTGGCCATGCCGCTGGGCATGGATCACGTCATTGGTTCCGTCAAACGTAAATACGAGACGTTGACGTCCGACAGTCCGGCCCTGCAATGCCTCACCGATTGTCTGAAGCTGGAAGGCTTCGACGTCATTATGCGCGTCCAAGAATTTTACGCCTAAAAAAGGAAGCCAATTATGCCATTGTCTGACATTGAAATCGCTCGCGCCGCCAAAATTAAACCCATCGGGGAAATTGCCGCGAAGCTGCGCATTCCAGCTGCTGACATTGAGCAATACGGCCACTACAAAGCCAAAATCTCGCTCGAGTACTTCCACAGCCTCGACAATGCGCCGACCGGCAAGCTGATTCTCGTTACCGCCGTCAATCCGACCGCTGCCGGCGAAGGCAAAACCACCGCGACCGTTGGCCTTGGCGATGCGCTCAACCGCATCGGCAAACGCGCCATCATCTGCCTGCGCGAACCATCGCTCGGTCCGTGCTTCGGCGTCAAAGGCGGTGCTGCCGGCGGCGGTTACGCGCAAGTCATCCCGATGGAAGACATCAATCTTCATTTTACCGGTGACTTCCACGCCATCGGTGCCGCGCACAATCTACTCGCTGCGCTCCTCGATAATCATCTCACCCAAGGCAATCAACTCGGCATCGACGTCAACCGCATCATGTGGCGCCGCGTTGTGGACATGAACGACCGCGCTCTCCGCGACATCGTGCTCGGTCTCGGCGGCAACGCTAACGGTATCCCGCGCGAATCCGGTTACGACATCACCGTCGCCTCTGAAGTCATGGCGATTTTCTGTCTCTCCGAATCGCTCAAAGAACTCCGAACCCGCCTCGGCAAAATCGTCGTCGCCTACACCCGCGACAAAAAGCCGGTCACCGCCGCCGATCTCAAAGCCCACGGCGCGATGACCGTCCTCCTCAAGGACGCGCTCAAACCAAATCTAGTCCAGACATTGGAAGGCAACCCGGCTTTCGTCCACGGCGGTCCGTTCGCCAATATCGCTCACGGCTGCAACAGCGTCCTCGCGACCAAACTCGGTCTGCGTCTCGCCGATTACACCGTGACCGAAGCCGGTTTCGGAGCCGACCTCGGCGCGGAAAAGTTCCTCGATATCAAGTGCCGGAAAGCCGGCCTCCAACCCAGCGCCGTTGTCATCGTCGCCACCGTTCGCGCGCTCAAGATGCACGGCGGCGTCCTGAAAGCCGATCTCGGCAAACCCAATCCGGCGGCTGTCGAAAAAGGCACCGCCAACCTCGAAAAGCATATCGAGAATATCCGGCTCTACAACCTGCCGGTAGTCGTCGCAATTAATCATTTCACCGCCGACACTGACGAGGAAGTCGCCGTCATCGAAAAGCATTGCCAGACGCTTGGCGTTCGCGCCATCAAAGCCGATCACTGGGCGCGTGGTGGTGCCGGTGCCGAAAATCTCGCGCGAGCTGTAGTCGAGCTGGCCGAGCAACCGCGCGAGAATAATTTCCAATTCCTCTATACCGATGAGATGGGACTCTGGAATAAAATTCGTGCCATTGCCCAAAATATTTACGGCGCCGACAACATTATGGCCGATGTAAGAGTTCAGCAGAAGATCAAAGATTTCGAGGCGGCCGGCTACGCACACTTGCCGGTTTGCATGGCGAAGACGCAGTACTCGCTCTCGACCGACCCGGCCTTGCTCGGTCGCCCGAAAGATTTCGCCGTGCCGATTCGCGACGTAAAACTCTCTGCCGGCGCCGGTTTTGTGGTCGTGTTGTGTGGCGATATCATGACCATGCCGGGTTTGCCGAAAGTTCCGTCAGCCGAAATTATCGACATCAACGACAAGGGCGAAATCGTCGGCTTGTTCTAAGTAATCAAAACAGTAAGTCATCATGCTTGAATCAATCAAAAAAGACTACGATCCGAAACTGACGATGAATGAAGTCGGCGCCAAGATTTCTCATCTTGGAATTAAAAAAGCCAACACCCTAGTCTGGCAGCTTCTGATTCTCGGCTTTCTGGCGGGACTTTATATCAGTTTCGGCGCTCACCTTTTTCTTGTGGCCATGGAGCAGGGCATGGGGCGGATTGTCGCGGGGGCTTGCTTTAGCGTTGGTCTCGTTTTTGTTGTGATTGCCGGTGCCGAGCTTTTCACTGGAAACATCACCATGATCGTGGGCGCCATCACGTTTCATTATTCGTTCTGGCAGCTTCTTAAAAGCTGGATTGCGGTTTACATCGGCAATTTTATCGGGGCGGTCCTGACTGCTTATCTTGTCTACAAGTCCGGCATTTTTGGGCACGGAGACGCGCTCACTTCCATGGGGCAGATGGCCGTCAAGGTCGCGGATTACAAGAATGCGCTTCCATTTGGCGAGGCTTTCATCCGGGGTGTTTTCTGCAATATGTTTGTGATTCTTGCCATCATCATGTCGTTTTTTGCAAAAGACGTGATTTCAAAGATTATCTGCGTGATTCTGCCAATCACGACGTTCGTGGCGGCGGGTTTTGAGCACTGTGTGGCCAATGAGTACCTCATTCCCGCAGGGCTGTTGGTAAAAGGAACAGGGTTTGTGGAACTGGGAGCCATGTTTCACAATCTTCTGCCAGTCACGCTCGGCAATATTGCCGGCGGACTTTTCATCATGCTCATTCATCCAAACCGGCTCCGGCAGATCGTCGTTCTTTTAGCCGGCAAGAAGAAGTCTTCGTCATGAACACGGTTTGGTTCACGGATTGCTGCAACCTAAAACGTTTTTGAAATCGGCGCAGTAGTTGTTAATTTTCTGCCGGATCGTGAGGTAGAACTCGACCTCGCAAGCTTGTTTCAAAACCAGGTTCTGTTACACTTTTACCGGTATGAAAACTATTCGCGTGGGCAAATTGAAACTTGGCGGAACCGGCGCACCGTTGTTCGTCATCGCCGGGCCGTGTGTCATTGAAAACGAAACCATGACGCTCCGTATAGCCGAAAAGCTCGTCGGCATCTGCGCTGACCTCGGTCTGCCATTCATCTTCAAAGCCAGTTTTGACAAAGCCAACCGCACCGCCGGCGCGAGCTTCCGCGGTCCCGGTCTGAAACGTGGCCTCGCGACGTTGGCCAAAGTAAAACGCACGTTCGGCGTCCCAGTGCTTACCGACGTTCACGATATTGCTCAATGCCGGCCCGTTGCCGAAGTTTGCGATGTGCTGCAAATTCCGGCGTTCCTCTGCCGGCAGACCGATCTGATCCAAGCTGCGGCCCGGACCAAGCGCTGCATCAACATCAAGAAGGGCCAGTTCCTCGCGCCGACCGACGCCCAACACGCCGTGGCCAAAGTCGAAGCCGCCGGCAACCACAACATCATGCTCACCGAACGCGGCACGACTTTTGGTTACGGTAATCTCGTCGTGGACATGCGCGCGTTGGCGATCATGCGCGAACTCGGTTACCCAGTTGTATTCGACGCTACGCACAGCGTTCAGATGCCAGGTGCCGGTGGTTATACCGGCGGTGACCGGCGGATGGTGCCGGTGCTTGCGCGCGCCGCCGTTGCGGCCGGTTGCGATGGCGTCTTCCTCGAAACCCATCCCAATCCCGACCGCGCCAAGAGCGATGCAGCCAATCAAGTGCCGCTGTCCCAAGTCCGCGATCTGTTGACCAAGCTCCGCGACATTCACATCGTCGCGGCATGAAACCGGAACTCCTCGCGCCGGCCGGTAACTGGGATTGCGCCCGTGCTGCTGTCGCCAATGGTGCGAATGCCGTCTACTTCGGTCTCCAGCAATTCAACGCCCGCCAGCGCGCCGACAATTTCACCGACGATCAGCTGCCGGCGCTGATGCAATTTCTTCACGCCCACAACGTCCGCGGTTACGCCGCGTTCAACGTTCTGATTTTTACCCACGAGTTGCCGGTGGCCGAGCGCCAGCTCATCGCGCTCGATGCGGCCGGCGTCGACGCTGTGCTGGTTCAAGATTTGGGACTGGCTGTGCTCGCGCAAAAACTTGGACTACGCATGGAAGTTCACGCCTCGACGCAAATGACCATCACCTCGCCGGAAGGCGTCGCGTTTGCGGACCGCCTTGGCATCAAACGCATTGTCATCGCCCGCGAAACTTCGCTCCGGGAACTCGCCAAATTTGGTGAATCGCCGGTGGAACTGGAAACTTTTGTCCACGGCGCGCTCTGCGTCGCGTATTCCGGTCAATGTCTCACCAGTGAAGCGCTCGGCCAACGCAGCGCCAATCGCGGCGAATGCGCACAGGCCTGCCGGCTACCGTATCAACTCATCGTCGACGGCGCGGTCAAAGATTTGGGCGACCGCCGGTACCTGCTCTCGCCGCAAGATCTCGCGGCGGTCAGCGAAATTCCGGAATTACTGCGGCTCGGCGTGACCGGCTTCAAGATTGAAGGCCGGTTGAAGTCGCCGGAATACGTTGCTGCCACATGTCAGGTTTACCGGAAGGCCATCGACGCCGCGACCGGCGAGTTCACGGCGGCCGACCGGTACAAATTGGAAATCGCGTTCTCCCGCGGCCTGCACACCGGCTGGCTCCACGGCGTGAACCACCAAACTCTCGTGCCGGCAAAGTTCAGCACCAAGCGCGGGCCGCTCGTGGGTCTGATCAAAACCGTTTCGTACGATCATGTCGTTGTCGCCGGCACCATGCCGGTCAAGGCTGGCGACGGTGTCGTGTTTGATACCGGCGGCAATGCCGATAACGAACAGGGCGGGCGCATCTGGGAAGTGCGCGGTGGCGCCTTGTTTTTCCAGCGCGGCCAAATTGATTTTTCCAAACTTAAAGTCGGCAATCGCGTCTGGCAAACGAGCGACCAAATTCTCACGCGCGACCTGCGCCGCACCTTTACCGGCGACATCCCGCTGCCGAAGCGCCGCCTCGATTTCGTCGTTACCGGCAAGGCCGATGGACCGCTGACCATCGAAGCCAACGGCGAGCGTGTCCACTCTACAATGGCGCTGCAAACGGCGCACAATCGCCCGCTTAACACGCCGGTGTTATGCGACCAGCTCGGCCGGTTAGGCGACACCGATTTTGAACTCGGCGAAATCACGAACGAAGTCGTCGGCCAAGTCATTTTACCGATTAGCGAGCTCAACCGGCTCCGCCGGGAACTCATCGCGAAGTTGCCGGCGACAGCACCGGCAGCCGAGCAACCACCACGCGCACCGGTCTTGACCGCGCTGCTGCCACAACGCACGGTGCCGACAGGTTCGCCGCAACTCATTGTATTGTGCCGGACGATGGAACAACTGCACGCTGCTCTGGCGGCGGGCATCAAAATCATTTATGTCGATTTCGAGGATTTGCGCCGGTATCCCGACGCGGTGGCGGCAACGCGCGGTCAGGCGGAGATTTGGCTGGCGACACCACGCATTCAGAAAGCGGGCGAACAGGGCTTTTTCGAGTTGATCACTAAGGCGCAGCCAACCGGCGTACTCATTCGCAATCTCGGGGGACTGGATTTCTTCCGCCGCAGCGCGCTCCGCAAAGTCGGCGACTTTTCGTTGAACGTGGCGAATCCGTTGACGGCCGACTTGTTGCTGCGCGAGGGCTTGGAGCGCGTGACGATCGGCTACGACTGCAACGCGGCGCAGGTGCTCGACTTGCTGCAGGCGGTGACACCGGCTGGATTGGAGCTGGTAATCCACCAGCACCTGCCGATGTTTCACATGGAGCATTGCCTGTTCGCGGCGTTCCTGACTACCGGCACCGACCACACGAACTGCGGCCGACCGTGCGACCGGCAGGTCTTGAAACTGCGCGACCGCGTCGGCGTCGAGCATCCGATCAAGGCGGACGTGG
>JBAWWR010000077.1:0-11978 GCA_037146675.1 Verrucomicrobiota bacterium
ATCACCCATTCGGCCCAACGCCGGCGGGGAGTACGCCGACGTTGGGCCTTTGGGAGGACAACACTACTTGTTGTCAAACTTTCAGTCACCGGAGATTCTTCGGTAACGGGAAGTAGCCAACGTCTTTGACAACGGACTGGCCTTCATCGCTCAAACACCAGCTAATATAATCGGCGATGGCACCGGTATCCTTGGCTGGGCTGACATAATTGAAGAGATACCGGGAGATTGGATAGGTCCCGTTCAACACGGTTTCTTCTTTGGGTTCGATGGCGGAGCCGCCGTCGATCTTGCTGATTTTGAGGGCTTTAACGCCTTCGCCATAAGCAATCCCGCCGTAGCCGATACCAATCGCATCCTTGGCCACGCCTTGAATCACAGCCGCAGTGCCGGGCATGGTCTTGGTGGCGGCCGCAAAGTCCTTCTTATTGAGCACGTGCTCTTTGAAGAACTCGTAGGTGCCAGAGCTGTTCTCACGCCCGTAGAGCGAGATCGGCGCATCAGAACCGCCGACTTCTTTCCAGTTGGTGATCCTCCCGGTGAAGATGCCTTCCAACTGCGCGAAGCTCAGCTTCTCGAGCGGATTGCTCTTGTGCACGTACACCGAGAGGGCGTCCAAGCACATCTTGTACTCGTGCGGGCGAACTTTGAACTGCTGGACGAATGTCGTGACTTCCTTCGGCTTCATCGAGCGCGAAGAGTTGCAGATGTCCGTCGTGCCATTGAGCAGTGCCGCGATGCCGGTACCCGAGCCACCACCGGTAACCTGAACGGGCGTACCGGCGTGTTTCTTCATGTAGGTCTCGGCCCATTTCTGACCGAGAATCACCATCGTGTCAGAACCTTTGACGCTGATTTCATCGGCGCGAACCGCTACGGTCGCGGCAAGTGCCACGCCGAGGATTAGGCTAGTTAGTTTCATATATTCCTTACAATAACTGCGGTCAGAACTTCCAGTTCAAGTCAGCCTGTACCAGATTGTAATCACGCAAGTTGCCACCGAGGTCGCCGGCACCGGTCAGCGTGGGCAAGCGGTCGTTGATTGCATGCGCGTTAGCGTAGGTGACGCCCAACGAGAGGAAGTCAGTGAACAGATATTGGCCGTTCACAACCATACCCTGCATGTTCATCCGCGAGTCGAACAAGTCGGAGTCAACTAGGTTCGGGTCCAGCGCGTTCAGCTCGGTGTGCTGCCAGTAGGCTTTCAGCTGCCAATCGTGCTTCTTTTTGGTGGAACCGATTGACGCACCAACTTGGTAGGCGGTATCCTGGTTGCCTTCGGCGCGGAATGCAGCGGTCGCAAACTGTCCCACGCGCTTGTCGGCATTGATATTAACGGCATAATCGCCAAACACCTTAGCGGGAAGATTAATCCCTGGAATCATGAAGGCAAACTCTGCCGGCATATCAAACACGTTGAGATTGTTGATGCCGGTAATATTTCCACCAGCCCACGTTGGGTCGAAAACACCTCCCGCGTTTACCGTGGTTGGGTTCGTGTAGAAATAGAAGGTCGGGGCTAGCATGAAGCTCATGTCTTTGGCCAATTTCACCTTGCCACCACCTTGGATACCAAACATCCATGTCTCAGGAATGCCGGTCGCACCGCCTAAGCTATTCTGCTTGGAAACGTTGCTGTAAGTAAACTCGCCGAGCGTCAAGAACAAGTCCACTTTGTCAGTGTTCAGCTTCAGTTTTTGGGCAAAACCTTCAGGATTCAAGTCGCCATCCCAAACCATCGCCGTTGATACAAATGGATTTTCCATTTTGCCGCCGACGAGCGTCAGCCAATCGCTGGCTTTGTATTGCGCGTAGAACTGGCCGACTTCGATGGCGTTGGCGCCGCCCTTGGCCCACGGACCGCCGGACAGCGCGTTGCCGCCCATTGTCACGTTGCCAGAATTGCTCTTGGTCGCCGTCTCGAGCCGCAACCCATAGGAGAAGTTGTCGGTAAAATCGCCCTTCACGCCAAACCGCAGGCGATACCGGAACCGATCCATATCTGTGTTGTCATACGCCCCACCTGATGCCCCGACGTTGCCGCGACCAGTCCGCATCTCATAGCGCAACCGGCCGTCGCCGAAGAATTGCATGCTATTGACCCAGCTTGAGGTTTTGATTTTGTTGTAAGCCTCGACCGTCTGGGCATTCTGTACGTCGAGCTGTTCGCGGGCTTCATTCGCCTCGCGTTGGGTGATCACACCTTTTTTCGTGAGCAGGTCGAGAAGGGCATCGCCACTCTGACCGAAGGCCGCGCTACCTGTGAGGAGCGCTGCCGAGATAACTGCAGTTACTATTTGTTTATTTGGTTTCATTGGTTCTCCTTTTCTGTGGCGCAGATTATTTCTGGCATGTGACAGACCAAGGGCGGTTAAGTTACGGTTGTGTGACAATCGACATTGCCAAGCCGCCGGTTATCAGCTAATGCTTGCGGCCGAAAGAGAGATTTATGCTTAGACGATTAATACCGCAGGAATTTGATTTCTTTGAATGTTTTGAGCGGGCCGCCCAAGAGGCTGTCATCGCCGCAAAACTGTTGTTGAAAATGACCGAGAACTACGACGACGCTGATCCAATTGCGCGAGAGATCGAAGCGGTGGAACACCGGTGCGACGAGATCACCCACCAAGCGATGGATCGCCTGAACAAGGTCTTCATCACGCCATTGGACCGCGAAGACATTCATGCGATCATCATCCGCCTCGATGATGTGGTGGACTTAATTCACGCCTCATCCAGCCGGATGGCGTTCATGCATATTGATAAGCCAACGACCCATTCAGTCAATATGGCCAAGCAGATTGTGCGCGGCTGCGAGAAGATTGCCGAGGCAGTGAAAGGCGTCCGTTCCACTAAAAACTACGACCAGGTTACCAAGGACTGTATCGCCATCCACGAAGTCGAGAATGCCGCCGACGATCTTCTGCATTACGCGTTGGCTGAATTATTTACAGTCGTCAAAGACCCTATTACTGTCATTAAGTGGAAAGACATCTATGAGAGCTTGGAGGCGGTAACCGACCGTCAAGAAGCCGTCGCCAATGCATTGCACGGTGTGATCGTCAAGATGAGCTGACATGGACGCGTTCCTGCGTGATATCGGCGAGATTTTCCGCAACCCCTACGTGGCGTTGATCTTCTTCGCCGCGCTGGCGTTTGACTTCATCAACGGCTTTCACGATGCCGCTAATTCCATTGCCACTGTTGTCGGTACCCGGGTGCTGCGGCCGTTTCAAGCCGTCTGCTGGGCCGCGTTTTGGAACTTCGCCGCCGCCTGGTTTTTCGGCGTCCATATTGCCAACGCCGTCGCGAAATGGGTCCACGTCGAGTACATCACGATTGACGTAGTCTTTGCCGGACTGCTCGGCGCGATTGTCTGGAATCTCATCACATGGTTCATCGGTCTTCCATCGAGCTCATCGCACGCGTTGCTCGGTGGACTCGGCGGCGCAGCCATTGTCCACGCCGGTAAGGCGCAGGGCGTCCTCCACACAGCCAAAGTCGTTGCGACAGTTGAATTTATCGTGCTGGCACCGCTGGTCGGTATGGTCCTCGGATTGGTTTTAGTCGCGTTGGTAATGTGGGCGTTTCGCAAGACGACAATGATGAAGGTGGACCGCTGGTTCCGTGTGGCGCAACTCGGTAGCGCCGCCGCGTATTCACTCGGCCACGGTACAAATGACGCGCAGAAAACCATGGGCATCATCGCCGTGCTACTCTATGCCACCATCTGGAGCAAGGATCGGGCAGCGTTTGATGCCGGCAAAGTCCAGTTCCCATTTTGGATCGTCATAGTCTGTCACGCCGCTATCGGCTTGGGTACAATGTGTGGTGGTTGGCGCATCGTCAAAACCATGGGTATGCGCATCACCAAGCTCCGGCCCTACGACGGCGCTTGCGCCGAAATGGCTGCCGCCACCTCGCTTTTTACCTCTGCAGCACTCGGCGTTCCGGTTAGCACCACTCACACCATTACCGGCGCAATCGTCGGCGTCGGTGCCATGCACCGTCTGTCCGCCGTCCGCTGGGGTGTCGCCCGACAAGTCGTCTGGGCGTGGGTGCTGACTATCCCGTGCGCTGCGCTCGTCGCGGCTGCGTGCCTGTATTTGATCAAGCTGATCAGAGGCTAGTCGGTCACTTCGCCACAACTTCTTCCGGCAACGCCAACACGGCACCTTTACTCGCGCTTGTCACCAGCCGGCAATACCGGCCGAGCCAGCCGGTATTGATCTTCGGCGCCGGTTTCTTCCACGCGGCACGCCGCTGAGCGAGCGTCGCCTCTTCCACTTGCAACGTCAGCGTTCGCTTAGGAATATCAATGATGATGGTATCGCCGGTTTGCACGAGACTGATCGGACCGCCCTCGGCCGCTTCGGGACTGACGTGGCCAATGCACAAACCGGCCGTACCGCCGGAGAACCGGCCGTCGGTGATTAGCGCGACCTGCTTGCCGAGCCCTTGACCGCGAATCATCGAGGTCGGCGACAACATTTCCGGCATGCCGGGACCGCCTTTCGGTCCTTCGTACCGGATCACAACGACGTGACCTGTCTTGATCGCGCGTTTTTCCAGTGCGGCGAGACATTCGTCCTGCGACTCGAACACGATGGCTGAGCCCATGAAATAAAAACATTCCGGATCCACGCCGGCCGTTTTAATGACCGCACCTTCCGGCGCAATGTTGCCAAATAAAACCGCCAAACCACCGTCAGCCGTGAACGGCGTTTCGAGCCGGCGAATGATTTTCTCGTCCAGAATCTCCGCATTGGCGATGACTTTGCCGAGCGTCTTGCCGGTCACGGTTTGCGTTTTCAAATTTAACGCACCAGGCTTCCGGCTGAGTTCCTTCAAAATCGCGCTGATACCGCCGGCCCGGTGGACATCTTCAATATGCACATCCGGCTTCGATGGCGAAACCTTGCAGAGGCAGGGCGTCCGCGCCGAAACTTCGTTGAGCCGCGCCAGCGGATAATCCACACCGGCTTCGCGCGCCAGCGCCAGCGTGTGGAGGACGGTATTGGTCGAACCGCCCATCGCCATATCGAGCGCAAACGCGTTATCAATCGCGGCGGCGGTGACGATGTCGCGCGGACAGATATTTTTCTCAACGAGCGCGATGATTTGCTTGCCGGCAGCGCGGGCAAGCTTCTTGCGGCCGGCATCCACAGCGAGCACCGTGCCGTTGCCCGGTAACGCAAATCCGATGGCTTCGAGTAGACAGTTCATCGAATTCGCCGTGAACATGCCGGAGCACGAGCCGCAGGTCGGACAGGCGATTTCTTCAAGTTGTTTCAGCCGGGCTTCGTTAATCTCGCCGGCTTGAAACTTGCCGACACCCTCAAAAATCGAAATCAGATCGGCGGCTGTGCCGTCGGGAAGCTTGCCGGCTTTCATTGGTCCACCGGTGACAAAAATGGTCGGGATATTGACGCGCACGGCGGCGAGCAACATGCCGGGTGTGATCTTGTCGCAATTGGAAATACAAATCATTCCATCGAACCGGTGCGCCTCGACCATCGTCTCAACCGCATCAGCGATGAGTTCCCGGCTCGGCAGCGAATAGCGCATGCCGATGTGCCCCATGGCGATACCGTCGTCCACTGCAATGGTGTTGAACTCAAACGGCACACCGCCGGCCTTGCGCACGGCGGCTTTGACGACCTCGGCAAATTTCTTCAGGTGGACGTGCCCCGGCACGACATCGGTGTACGAGTTGGCAATGGCGATGAATGGTTTGTCGAAATCCGCGTCGGATTGAATGACGCCGGTGGCTCGCAATAAACCGCGATGCGGGGCGCGTTCGGGACCGCGTTTGATGATATCTGATCTCATACAGGCGACATTATCTTAACAGGCTTGTTCCGGCAAGTCGCCGGGCGTAGTATTGCCGGCGATGAATTTGCCAAACCGATTGACACTGGCGCGCATCGGCTTGACGGCGGTGTTTGTGGCGGCGTTGCTGCTGCCGAACAACGGCTGGCCGCTCTCGTATTTCCCGTACGGCAAAACCATCGCGCTCAGCGTGTTCGTTGTCGCCGCGCTGACGGACTGGCTCGACGGCTGGCTGGCGCGCCGGCACAAGTTGGAAACCACTTTCGGCGCGTTGCTCGACCCGGTCGCCGATAAAATTCTCACCACAGCGGCGTTCATTTGTTTCATCGAGCAACCGAGCTACCGGGACGGCACGTCATTAGTTCAGGCTTGGATGGTATTGATTATCGTCGCGCGGGAATTTCTAGTGACCGGCTTGCGAATGATTGCCAGTCAACGCGGCGTGGTGCTCAAGGCTGAAAAGCACGGCAAGAACAAAACCTTTTCGCAAATGATCACGATCATCGTGACGCTGGTCGGTCTCGCCATCCGGGATGACTGGTTTCGGTTCAGTCCGTACGGTGACCGGCGGTTTTCGCGGCTAGTGTTCGGGCTGATGCTGGTCACGGTGACGTTGACGCTGTGGTCCGGCATTTCCTACCTCTGGAAAAACCGGGAAGTCTTCCTCCGCGATGCGTGACCGGCTGGTCAAACTGCTGGCGACCGGCTTTGGCGTCGGCTACGCGCCAAAGATGCCCGGGACCGCCGGCTCGGTGCTCGGCGTCGGCGTGTGGTTATTGATTCAACTCGCCGGTAATGCTTGGGCGTGGATTGCTTTTGCCGTCGGCATCTTGCCGGTAATCTGGATTGCCGGCGTGGCAGAGCGATTATTTAACAAACACGACCCGCAGTGCGTGGTGATTGACGAAATTGTTGGAATGACTGTCGCGTTGGCCGGGATTGCGCTGGATTGGCGGCTGGTCCTGACTGGCTTCGTGGCGTTCCGGTTGTTCGACATCTGGAAACCGTTTCCGATCCGACAATCCCAGAAGTTACCGGCCGGCTGGGGAATTGTGGTGGACGATTTGCTGGCCGGCGGGTTGGCGTGCGCGGTGACGCGCGCGGTCGCTTGGGCGATTAGTTGAACTGCGCGAGAAATTTCTCCAACGCCACTACGTCGAAATCAGCGAGCACTTTACCATCCACCACAATCGTCGGCACGTAGGTCTGGCCGGAAAGTTTCTGCATTTCGGCATAGGCCGCCGGGTCCGCGCCGACATCAATGCTCTCAAACGGAATATTGTGTTGTTTTAGGTAGGCCTTAGCGTCTTGGCACCAACCGCAGAGCGGTTTCGAGTAGAGTTTGATGGCTTTCATGGTTTTTGCTTGTGAATTGACCGCCAACATCGCAAATTGCCGGTGAAAATCAATAGGCGAATTTTATGAAAATCTTAGTTGCTGATGCAATCTCTCAAAAAGGCGTGGACGCACTCCGCGCTAACCCGAAATTCCATGTGGACGTCAACACCGGCTTGAAAGAGGAACAACTCCTGCCGATCGTTGGCGATTACGATGCGCTCATCGTCCGCAGCCAGACAAAGGTCAACGCCAAGGTCATCGCTGCTGCAAAAAAACTGCGCGTCATCGGCCGGGCCGGCGTCGGCGTGGACAACGTGGATGTGGACGCGGCGACACGGCGCGGCATCATTGTGATGAACACGCCGGGCGGCAACACGATTTCTACTTGCGAGCATACGTTCTCAATGATGTTGTCATTGGCGCGCAAGATTCCAGCGGCACACGCTTCGATGAAAGCCGGCAAGTGGGATCGCAAATCATTTGAGGGCGTCGAGCTCTACAACAAAACACTCGGGATCATCGGCCTCGGCCGCATCGGCGGCGAAGTCGCCAAGCGCGCCATCGCGTTCGGGATGCGCGTGCTGGTGTTCGACCCGTTCCTCAGCGTGAGCCGGGCAAAAGCGTTGCAAGTCGAAGTCTGCGAACTCGCCGACATTTACCGGCAGGCGGATTTCATTACCGTCCACGTGCCGGTGACTGACCAGACGCGCGGCATGATCAACAAGACCACCATTGCCAAGATGAAAAAAGGCGTCCGCCTCATCAATTGCGCCCGTGGCGGCATCATCGTCGAAGCTGACGCGCTCGAAGCAATCAAGTCCGGGCACGTGGCCGGCGTAGCGATTGACGTGTACGAATCCGAGCCGCCGAAGGATTTGCCGTTGCGCGACGTTGACCAAGCCGTGCTCACTCCGCACCTCGGCGCTTCGACGCACGAAGCGCAGGAAAGCTGCGGCATCGAAATCGCCGAGCAGATTGCCGAAGTATTGGCCGGCGGCACGGTCCGCAACGCCGTCAATATGCCGAGCATTGACGCCAAAGTACTGGCGGCACTCCAGCCATATTTAACATTCGGCGAAAAAATGGGGCGGTTACTCGCGCAACTCGGACCGCGCCGAATTGAACGGCTGAGCATTGAATTTTGCGGTAAAGCTGGCGAACTTGAAACCAGCCCGATTACCCGCGCCATCCTGAAGGGCTTTCTCGAAAGCGCCGAAGGCGGCGACGTCAACTACGTCAACGCGCTAATGATTGCCGAGCAATTGGGCGTGCGCGTCGAGGAGATCAAGAGCACTGAACCGATTGACTACGCTGAGCTGATCAATCTCCGCGCCATCGTGGATGGTCAAACCGCAAGCGTGTCCGGCACGTTCTACGGCTCACCCAACAACCCGCGCATCGTTCGCATCAACGACATGCCGGTCGAGACCGTGCCGACTGGCGTCCTGTTCATCATGCGTAACCAAGACCGGCCCGGCGTGGTCGGCTGGATTGGCACGATCATGGGCAAGCACGGCATCAACATTGCCAGCATGTCGCTCGGCCGCGATAAACAAGGCGGCAAGGCGCTGACTGTATTAAATCTCGACAGCGCCCCGACCGAAACCGTCATCGCTGAGATTCGCAAAGACAAAGACATCCTCGAAATAATAGTGGCAAAGCTCTAGCCGCCGGTCGGCTTGCTGAGCATCGGCACTCAGTTCACACCGGCTACATCACGTAACAGATTTTGCAGCACCCAAGCGTCGCTGCGCTCAATCCAACACGCAACAGATGTGTTGCGCCCTTTCGGCTCGCTGCTAGCCGTTAATACCAACCGCACTTTGCCATGTTCGTTCGCAATTAATACAGTCGTTCCCGGCGCTGGCACAATGGACCGGCCGAGCCAACCAGTTCTTAATTCGGCGATGGGTACAGGCTGGTTATGAGCATCTGTCGCGTAGAAGGTCCGGTTCGTTGCATCAAACTTTACCTCAGGAAAGACGAACCTAAACGATTCCTCTTCGCGCCACTTGGTTGCCGACCGGTTGTTGAATTGTAGATAGGCGCCGAACTGCCTCGTTTGTGCATTCCAAGCAAATGAGTGGTCCACTACCCAGCCGATTGCGTAGGTCTGGGCCGCGTCAGGACTGAGCAACTTGACGTGCGCCGCCTCGGTTGTGAGCGCGCCCACCAGACAGATACTGAACCAGAGCCAGTGTTTCATACCGGTATTTTACCTCCTCACAACGACAAGTCAAACCACGGCGTCGCAGTTCGCTTGCAAAGATGATAGAATCCTCCCAAGGCTTCGTAGAAGTTAAGCACAACATCGGGTTTTGTTTCCGCCACCAAGGCGTGGAGCTTAGCCACCGAGCGCAAGCATTCACCGGTGTCGCACACGCTGCCCCACGCGGTGCGCCAGGGCGAGATCTCGACGGCGGCGTTCATGTGGAATCGCAACGATGGCACCGCGACGACCGGGTGCCGGCAATATTCCTGTAACAACGTCATCTTGGAAGGTGTGCAGTTCGTCACCATCACCGCCACCGGCGTGAGCGGCGCACCATGCTGCGCAAACAATTAGACCAGCGCGAATGTTTGCGTGATGTGCCCCATGCCAGTGCCGTTGACCAGAAAAAGTGCTTTCACAATATTATCTCCTGCGCCGGATATTATCCGAGTCGCTGCCGCAAGCAACGGAGCTTGGGTGACAAGTCAGTGACAATCGTGTGGCGGCAACTCTGGGGCTTATAGCCGGCACCAAATTTAGCGCGGACTAAAGGCTCGGCAAGCCAAATAACTGCTGCGCGTTTTTCGTTGTGACCCGCGCCACTTCTTCGACCGGTACGCCTTTGAGCTGTGCGAGCGTGCCGGCAATGTGCGGGATGGACGCCGGTTCGTTGCGCTGGCCGCGTTGCGGAATCGGCGCCAGATACGGCGCATCGGTTTCGAGTAGCATGCTTTCCAACGGCACCGCGCCGGCAACTTCGCGAAGCGCATCGGCATTTTTGAAAGTGAGGATACCGGTAAAGCTAATCAGCAAACCGAGTTCGATACATTCCAGTGCAACTTGCGTGTTGCCGGCAAAACAGTGCATCACGCCCCACGGCCGCCAGTCCGGCACGTTGGCGCGCACCATTGCCAACGTATCGGCGTCGGCGGCGCGGCAATGGATGATCACCGGTAAGTGGCGTTGCCGGACCAGATCGAGATGCGCTTGAAACATTTCCCGTTGCACAACCGCGTGGTCGCGCGTCCGGTAATAGTCCAGGCCGGTCTCACCGATGGCGACAACTTTCGGCTGCCCGGCCAGCCCGGCCAATTCTTGCATATCCGCGCGCCAAGAATCCGAAGTGTGGTTCGGGTGCAACCCGACGGATGCAAACACGCCGGGATATTGGCCGGCGACCGTCAACACCCGGTGCGTATCGGCGAGGTCGGTGGCCACGCTGACGATGCGCGTCACGCCGGCAGCGGCGGCGCGGGCAACCGTTGCCGGTAGATCGCTTGCGAAATCCGGAAAACTCAGATGCGCGTGTGTGTCGATAAACATAGGGCTTGCTTTTCATTTCCACTTTATCACAATCGCTCAAACCAATTCACGGAGGAAATTATGGCGCGACCAGTCACTCTTTTTACCGGCCAATGGGCCGATTTGCCTTTTGAAACCGTCTGCCAAAAAGCCAAAACCTTCGGCTTCGACGGCCTCGAACTCGCCTGTTGGGGCGATCACTTTGACGCCGGCAAGGCGAGCAAGGACAAAACCTATTGCGATGACCGGCGCGAAATCCTCGCCCGGCACGGCTTGCAATCATGGTCGATTTCCAGCCACCTCGTCGGCCAAGCGGTCTGCGACAACATCGACGTGCGCCATAAATCTATTTTAGCGCCGGCCATCTGGGGCGACGGCAAACCGGACGGTGTGCGTCAGCGCGCCGCCGAGGAAATGATGCGCACCGCACACGCTGCGAAAAATCTCGGCGTCAAAATCGTCAACGGCTTTACCGGCAGCTCCATTTGGCATTTGCTCTACGCTTTCCCGCCGGTCTCAGCGCAGCAGATTGACGACGGCTTCGCGCAGTTCGCTGCCGCGTGGAATCCGATTCTCGACGAGTTCCAGAAATGCGGCGTGAAATTCGCGCTCGAAGTTCATCCGACTGAAATCGCCTTTGACATCGCCAGCGCCGCGCGCGCGCTCGCGGCGGTGCAGGGTCGGAAGGAATTTGGGTTCAACTACGATCCGTCGCACCTCGGCTACCAAGGCGTGGATTACGTGAAATTTATCCGCACGTTTGCCGACCGGATTTTCCACGTCCACATGAAAGACGCGTGGTGGGGTCACGGCGACGGCACAGTCGGCGTGTTCGGCGGCCATGTTGCCTTCGGTGATGCGCGTCGGTATTGGGATTTCCGCTCGCTCGGCCACGGCGACATCAACTTCGAGGACATTATCGTCGCGCTCAACGACATCGGCTATGCCGGCCCGCTTTCCGTCGAGTGGGAAGACAGCCGCATGGACCGCGAACACGGCGCGACTGAAGCCGCGGCGTTTGTGCGCCGGGTGGATTTCAAACCGAGTGCGCTGGCCTTCGACGCCGCCTTCGAGAAAAAATAAGCCGCCGAGCGCCAACTCGCCACGGCTTAATTTAACGGCAATTTCAGCCGGCGCTGGGCGTGCTGCATCAGTTCTGGAGTGGTTCGAATCCCGGTCTTTTCCATGAGGCGAGTCTTGTAAGTGCCAACGGTTTTGGCGCTGACGCCCAGAAGGTCTGCGATCTGCTGATTGTTCAGGCCCTTGCCGAGCGCTTCCAAGACCTGAAGTTCCC
>JBAWWR010000078.1:0-11950 GCA_037146675.1 Verrucomicrobiota bacterium
TCCGGCAAGATTGTCCGCACCAGCAATATTACCCAGAGCGCGGTTGGTCATTCGCAAGGGCTGTACACCACCGTAATCACGGCGGCAATCTATCTATTCTAACGGCATTGCATTTCCCCGTGGCCGGGCTATTGTAACTCGCTGTGAAAAACGACGTCGTTGAAGTCCACGTTCGCGGTGTATTGCCGACTGCTAATGGTTGCGCGGTCTTTATCGGTAACGCCGACAAGTGCTTCGTCATCTATGTTGATCACAGCGTCGGCGCGGCGATTACGATGTTTATGCGTCACACCCCGAAGGAACGGCCACTGACGCACGATTTAATCGGTCATATCTTTGCCGGCCTCGGCGTAAAAGTCGAACGCGTCATCATTAACGATCTCAAGGCCACCACTTATTTCGCGCGCTTGATTCTCAAAGCGGAGAATGAACTCGGCCAGAAGATTCTTGAAATCGACGCGCGCCCGAGCGATTGCATTGCGTTGGCAGTTCAGCAGAAAAGCCCGATTTACGTCACCGCAAAAGTCTTTGCCACAGTCGAAGATATGACGGAAGTCCTCAAACGCATGAATCAAGAAAACACCGAAGACTCAAGCGCACCGGAAGAATCCGGCGAATAGTTTACGTCAAGCGATGTAACGCAATTCGCCACGCACCGAAATCAATCCCAATTCCACCGCACATTGCTGAAACAGCGCTACAGCCCGTTTTTCTGCCGAACCTAAGTCGTATCGTATCGACTGCGTCAAATACTCCCGGCGGAATTCCGGAGTAGCTTCCGTCGTAGCCTGAACAATCTTTTCAATATTTGCCAAGCCGTTAACTTTGGCCGTCAAAAGTAAGCTTCGTAATCCAGCATCATTGAAAACACCACGTTGCCCGGCCCACACGGCAAAGACAAACGGCAAGCCGGTGAACTCTCGCCAAGCCGCACTTAAATCCAAAACTCCAACTGACTGGCCACTGGCAAGGCGCGCACATCTGATGGCTTCGTCGCCGATTACCAGCATCGCCGTGTGCTCATCCGGTATAGCGTTGGCTGGCCGCGCGTAAAACTCCGGTTCATTCCGGTACACCTTTCGCAACAAAATCCGCAACAGCATTACCGACGACCGTGAGGCCGTATCGACGGCGATGCGTTGGAGTTTGGCGATTGGTTCACGGTGAAACAGCAACACGCTCTGGACCGGGCCATTTGCAGCAATGGCAACATTGTCGAGGACATCGTATTGATCGTGCCGCAGCACCTCCGCGACCGGGACAATGCCGGCATCAAATTGTCCGCGATGGAGTAACTCAGCAAGACGGGACGGGACAGTAGAGACAACCTGATCTTCAATTCCGTAAATCAATGGCCGAACATTCAGGTATGGAATTGAACCAATCCGCCAACTCATTTACCGTCTCCGACTGCTTGGTAAAGCGAATCGCGCTGTACCGGTTCCCGGCCAGCCTCGCGGATAGCGCGCACCAACTCCGCTTGCGCCATCTGTTGTGGCGTCTGTGCGCCGGCCATGTGATAAATTTTTTCCTCGATAATCGTGCCGTCGAGGTCATCCACGCCATAACTCAACGAGACTTGCGCCAGCTTCATGCCCATCAAAACCCAGTACGCTTTAATGTGGTCAATGTTATCAAGGTAGATGCGCGCGATGGCCAGGGTTTTCAACAGGTCGTAACCGCTCGGGCCCGACAGGTGCGCCAGCTTCGTGTTTTCCGGATGAAACGCCAGGGTCACAAACGCCGTAAATCCACCGACCTCGTCTTGCAACGCTCGCAATCGCCGGAGATGATCTACGCGATGTTCGGGTTTCTCGACGTGCCCAATTAACATCGTGCAGGTCGAATGCCCACCCATCTTGTGCCATGTCCGATGTACCTCGAGCCATTCCTCCGCCGACTCCTTCGCGTGACAAATGATTTTTCGAACGCCCGGATCGAAAATCTCTGCGCCGCCGCCGGTCAGCGAACCGAGCCCAGCCTCACGCAATGCCGCCAACGTCTCCGGGATGCTGCGCTTACCAACCCACGCGAGGTGTTTGATCTCGATAGCGGTAAACGCTTTCAGGTGCAATCGGGAATCAAGCAACTTCAACTCGCACAACATCTCGATGTAGTATTCCCATTTAAATGACGGATGCAATCCGCCGACGATATGCAGTTCCGTAATGCCGAACTTGAGCGCCTCACGCGCCTTCTCAAGCATTTCTGTCAGATTGTATTCGTACGCGCCGGCATCGCGACGGCGCCGGTAAAATGCGCAGAAATCGCAGTCAAGAATACAAAGATTGGAATAGTTGATGTGCCGGTTGAGGATGTAATAGGCCCGGTTACCGTTCTTGCGCACGCGCACAGAATTCGCCATCGCGCCGATTGTCGCGAGGTCGTGTGACTCAAATAGCCGTTGGCAATCGGCTTCGTCAATCCGCCGGCTGGCTGCTACTTTCTCGTAAATGTCGCGCAATTCTGAGCGCTCAATTAATTTATTCATCGCTAAATTATATCCATCGCCACTGCGGTCAAAAAGATTATGCTGATCATGCCATTAACGCGCAACGCCGCCGCATTCACGCTGACCGGGTCGCCGCGTCGCGCAAGCCGGTGTTCGTAAACCAGACAAACTGCGATAATGGCCAGTCCCACGAAATATGCCCAGCGCAATCCAGCAATTAATCCAAACCCCAGCAACGCCACCCACATCACTCCATGCGCCCAGCGCGCGAATTTCAAACTGCCGGCAATGCCCCAGCGCACCGGTAACGAGTGCAAGCCGGCTACCTTGTCCGCATCAAAATCCTGTGTTGCGTAAATGATATCAAATCCCGCCAGCCAGAACACCACCGCGACCGCCAATACGATTGGTGGCCAAGCCAATTTACCGGTCACCGCCAACCACGCCCCGACCGGTGCCGCCGCCAATGCCAAACCAAGAAAGAAATGCGTAAAATCCGTAAACCGCTTCGTCAGTGAATAGAAACACACCAGCAGCAATGCCACCGGTGAAAGATGAAAGCAGACCGGATTGATCAACCAGCTTACGCCAACCAATCCTCCGGCTGCACTCAAGACCAGTCCCCAGGCCCCAATCAATGAGATTTTTCCGGCCGGCAAGTGGCGCCTCGTCGTTCGTGGATTCTGCGCATCAAACTTCCGATCGACAATCCGGTTGAACCCCATCGCGGCTGTTCGAGCGCAGACCATCGCTGCCAAAATCAGCAGCAACACCCGCCACCCCGGCCAGCCGTGTGTTTCCCGGCAAGCCACGACCATGCTCGCCAGCGCAAACGGCAAGGCAAAAATAGTGTGCGAGAAACGGACAAACTCGAAATACTTTGAGAAAGAATTAAAACGCATGCTTGTTTGGAGTTTTTGCCACACAGAAATTTTATCGGCAGGCGCGGCACGCATGCAAGGTTAAACGGCTGACAGCCTGACTTCAGGCTGTGTAATCAGTCACTTTCCGTCGATGGCATGGGCAAGTGAATCGAGTAGCTTTTTGAGTTCCGTCAATTTGTCTTCGGGTCGTGACTTGGTAAAACGTGGAAACTTGCCGGTAATTTGGAAGAGGACACCGCGCTGGCTAAGCATGATTTTATCTTCCTTGGCCTCGACGATATCGACGTGGGCGTTGGCGGCGTAGACTTTGACTTCGGCACATTGAAGGAGCAGTCGGACTTCGCGTGGCGATTTGCCATACCGGTCGCGGAATTCGCGGCGTAACGCTTCCACTTCCGGTAACTCTGCGACGCCGGCAATCTTCCGGTAGGCTTGGATGCGGAGGCGGTTATCTTTGATGTAGCCGGTTGGGATTCTGGCGAATGTCTCACCGGATTCGTGAGTCATGAAATCAAGTTTCATCGTGACCTGCGCCAAATATTTCGGTCTTTCGCCTTTCAGGCGCGCGACGCTTTCTTTCAGTAGTTGGCAGTAGAGGTCAAAGCCAATGGCGGTGATATGGCCGGATTGTTCCGCACCGAGAATGTTACCCGCACCCCGAATTTCGAGGTCGCGCATCGCAATTTTAAATCCGCTGCCGAGTGAGCTGTATTGCTTGATGGCGCTGATGCGTTTGCGCGCGGTCTGAATGAGTTGCAGATGGCGCGGGATGAGAATGTACGCGTAGGCTTGGTGCTTGTACCGGCCGACGCGGCCGCGAAGTTGGTAGAGGTCAGCGAGGCCGAACCGGTCGGCGCGGTCAATGATGATGGTGTTGGCGTTGGGAATGTCTAGGCCGCTCTCGATAATCGTGGTGCAAACGAGCACGTCGGTGTGGCCTTTGACGAACCTGTGCATAACGGTTTCGAGTTCGTCATCGCCCATCTGCCCGTGGCCAACGTCGATGACAATGTCGGACGCATCAGCCATTAACGTCCGCAGCCGGTCAGCCATGGTTTCAATGCTCTGGACTCGATTATGGAGGAAGAAAATCTGGCCGCCGCGGTTAATTTCGCGTTGGATGGCTTGCTTGATCAGGCGTTCGTCATATGGTGCAATGATAGTTTCGACCGGCAAGCGGTCCACCGGCGGCGTCTCGATGGTGCTCATGTCGCGCGCGCCGGTCAACGCCATGTAGAGCGTGCGCGGAATCGGCGTGGCGCTCAGCGTCATCACATCTACCAGCTTGCGGAGCTGTTTGAACTTCTCCTTGTGCAACACGCCGAAGCGTTGTTCCTCGTCGATAACGACAAGGCCGAGATTTTTGAATAGCACGTCCGCCGACAGCAACCGGTGCGTGCCGATGACAATGTCCACTCCGCCTTCCGCCAACAGCTTCACGACTTTCTTCGATTCCGCCGGCGTGCGAAAGCGCGACAGCATCTCCACCGTAATCGGGTAACCGGCCATGCGTTCGCGAAACGTATTCCAGTGTTGTTCCGCCAACACGGTTGTCGGGCACAGCACCGCGACCTGCATCCCGTCCATTACCGCCTTGAACGCCGCGCGAATTGCCACCTCCGTCTTGCCGTAACCGACGTCGCCACAGACCAGCCGGTCCATCGGCCTTTTCGCTTCCATGTCGGCTTTCATTTCCTCAATGGAGGTGAGCTGGTCCGGCGTCTCGTCATACGGAAATGCCGCCTCAAACTCACGTTGCCACGAGGTGTCAGCCGCAAACACGTGCCCCTCCAACGTCGCGCGCGCAGCGTGGATTTCTAGCAACTCGCTTGCCAAATCCATGATGGCGCGTTCCGCTGAAAACTTCTGCCGTTGCCACAACGTTCCGCCGATCTCGTGCAGCTTCGGCGCGCGCTTGCCGGCACCGATATATTTGCTCACGAGGTGCGCCTGATCTACCGGCACATACAGCCGCGCTTCGTTCGCGTACTCGATGGCCAACGCTTCTTGCCGGGTGCCGCTGACTTCGAGCAACTTTAGCCCAAGATATTTTCCGATGCCGTGCTGGATGTGGACGACATAGTCGCCCGGCTCAAGTTCCGTCCAATCTGCGACCGGTGACGAAGCGGCGTGCAATTTCTGCCGGGGCCGGGCCGGCTTGTACCGCCCGAAGATTTCCGAATCTGTGATGACCGCCAGTTTTGCCTCCGCCCACAAAAACCCGCGACTCAAATAACCCAGCGACGCGCTGACCGGCCGACTCGGCGCATGCTCACGCCAAAGTTCCTCGAACCGTTGCTTCTCGCCGTCCGTACTGCACAGCACATGGAGCCGGTAACCTTCATCGAGCCAGCGCTCCATCTGCCCGAAGAACGCGTGGCGCATCCCTTCGGCAATGCGCGGGTCCGGTGCCTTTGTGTCGAGTGGCCGGAAGGCGTCGAGCGAAGCCAACCGGAGATTCACATAATCCTCCGGCGGATCGAGCGCAATGGCTTCAGTCAGTTGGACAGTCGTCAGTCCGGCCGCGAGCGTGTATTGCCACGGCACAAAGAACCGGTCGCCGTCTGGTATCTGCCGCGCATACTGATCGGCAGCGAGGAGCAAATCATCCGGCTCATTCAGAACGAGCAATGCATTGCGCGGGAGCAAATCAATAAGCGGCGTGATCGTCTCGACTGACTTTTTTAGCAAACCGAGTTCGCCCGCAGGCGAGATGGTCAACGATTCTAGCTTTTCCTTGGATTGCTGCGAGACTGGGTCGAAACTGCGGATGGATTCAATTTCATCGCCGGCAAGTTCCACGCGCACCGGCAAGTCGCGGTCGAGCGGAAAGAAATCTACGATCCCGCCGCGCACCGCCATATCGCCACGCTCGTTGACTTGAAACTCTGGTTGATAACCGAGTTCGGCGAGCCGGTCGGAGAAATTCTGGAGGTCGAGGCGTTGGCCGAGCACGAGTGAGAGCTTTAGCGCGGAAAGCTGACTACCGGAGAATGTCCGCTGCATCAACGCTTGCACGGAAGCGACCGTGACCGGCGCATCGAGTTTGGCGAGCGCCTTCAGCCTGTCGGCAATCGTGTCGGCGTGCGGGAGCTTATCTTCGTGCGGCAATGTTTCCCAAGCCGGGTAGAATTGCGCGGCCGGTAGAAAGGTCTGTAGATCATTGAAAAATGTTTCCTGCGCCTTGAGGCCATCCGTGACGACGAGCACCGGGCGATTTGTAAGCTGGGAAAGCAGCGCGACGGCGAACGGCTTACCGGCATCGGCCAGGGAATTTAGAGACAACCCCCCCCCCACCGCGAGTCTCCGTTGGATGTGGGCGGTCACCGGTGACTCGAGCGCAGCCGAAAACAGATTGGCGCTGTTCAAAATATCCAGCGAGACTATACCACGATTTGCATGGTTGCACGATGATGAGTTTAGTGAGAATGATACTGGCAATACAAAGGCACAAATGACAACGATTCCCGAAATCATTCCAGTTTTACAGACGGCGATTGGGCCAGCGATCCTCATCTCCGGCACCGGACTCTTACTGCTCACGATGACAAATCGGCTGGGCCGCGCAATCGATCGGGCGCGAATTTTGGCGCATGATCTTCCGGCCAAACCAGAGGTAATCCGCGCCAAGAATGAGGCGCAACTGTGCATTCTTTGGCGGCGCGCCAAACTGATTCGGCTGGCAATCACCCTGGCGGGCGGGAGCGCCTTGCTGGCAGTTGCTTTGATTGTGGGGCTGTTTTTGTCGGCGCTATTACGACTCAATAGCGCGCCGGTGATTGGTGTTTTATTTATTCTGTGCGTTGTGAGTCTCGGCGGATCGCTGTGGATTTTCATTCGCGATATCAATCAATCTCTGGCTGCCTTACGGCTCGAACTCGACGGTGCCGGCCTCTGAATCCTCTGCAACAAAACGATGCCATCGGATTGGGGCGCGAGGTTTTTGCCGACAACAAAACCCTCCGGTATCTCCATCTGAAATTGGCGTTACTCGGTTTGCCCACCGGCGCAGGCGAGTTTCCAGAGATTGATGACCTGACGAGTGCACTGCTATTACATCAGCATGAGACGGACCGGCTCTTAGCGAATTACCTCTCGCCGGCAGATCAACGCATTCAGAATTATTTGAATGACCTCGGCGTCACCGTCAAGTTACCGGGACGCACGTTTGTGTTAGACCGGTATGGCTTAGCACGAGCACTGTCGCTGCCGACCGATCGCGACGAGTTCAAGTCCGAGTACGGCACGTCGTACCGGGTGCAACAAGGCGTGTTGCACAATCCAAAAAGCGACCGCCGCACGACACAGGGAATTTTTCATATTGTTGAGAGCGGCTTGCCGATTCCAGACGACAAACGCGCAGTGCCGCGGCCGGTATTTAGCGAATTGTTACGGCACGCATTGACGCCGCCGCGCGAGTTGTTGCAGTTGCCATTTGCGCCGGCCGCGGAGTGTTTTGTCTCGCTGCTATTGCGGCCGATTGTGTGTCCGGCAGTGCCGGGGTTCACGGCCGAGAAGACGATGGAGATTCGCTTTTTTGCGCCCGGCGGATTGGTTAGTAATCTCGATTTTGTGGAAAGCATTTTTGGGAATGCCGGCGATCCGTTTTTACCGGAGCACGATGCGGCGTTGGATGTCGAGCACTGGTCCGGCCATACCGGCTGCGTGATTATCGCGCCCCACCTGACAAAGTTAACCAAACAGGCCGTCGGCTTGCCGGCGTGGGATGCGGCGACGGAACGACAACGGCGCGACGGGATGTGTTGGCGGGAAGCCGGGGAAGTTTACAACGACGGGCAGGCGTTCAAGATGACTTGTCGTGATGCGCGCGGCGTGATTGTGACGGTGATCGCGGATAATTACTTCGGCTACTGCAAGAAGGAAGTGAAGACGCAGATTAGTTATGCGGCAAATCTTGCGGGTTTGTGCGAGGAGGAACACTCCGGCGGCGCATTGGTGTATCCGAGCTACGATCTCGGCGAGGAATTAATCGGCGAATCGCACATGCCACAGTTGGGCTATAGCTTCGAGGAAATGGCGCAACTTTTTGGCGCGATTATGGTAGTGCAACCGGAAGGCTACGCAATTGACAAATGTTACCCGGAAATTATTTACGTACCCGCTGCGGCCCGATTTGATTTACTGAAACAAACGGTGAGCTGGGAAACTGGGTGCATCAAATTGCTGCCGGAGAAGAAATACGTCCGGCCTTCTGGTTATCTAGTGCAGATGGAGAAGCAACCCGGCGGCCGGTCGTGGCGGTTGCTGGGAACGGTGGCCGAGCCAACGCTGTGCCACAAGCCCTCCACTGTCTCCGGTGGTGGCAAATCAGAGATTTCCAAGCCAATCTCCGATGCAATCATCCAAGGCCCGGTTTTTATTGCGGATTTCGACCGGGAATTTGACCTCGTCACTCGCATCATCCGCCATGACCACTCGGGGCGATTCCGCGACCCGGCCCGGCAAACGCGCGACAGTCGCCCGATTCTGAGCAGTGAACGGTCACTGGGCTCGGTAATTAAATTGCTGACGCCGGCGGAGGAATACACGCCGGAGTACAACGCGCGACTTGAGGCGATTCCGCAATATGTGAAAGAACTCGTATTCGTCGTGAAGCGTTACTACAAGCCAGAAATGGGCGACGCGTGGCGCGAACATTTCAGCGTGGACACGATTAACGGAAAGCCCGGCAACGAACTAAAATTTCAAGGCCGCCGGCTGATTGCCAATTACATGCGAGTCGGCTACGAACCGAATGGTGCTTGGCGAACATTTGGCCTGCGCAAGGATTTTTGTCCCGCCCGAAAAATTCAAGTGGAAGACGACATTACCGCGTCGGTCGTCGTGCCGGCAGGCCGACTGGCAAAGCTCAATCCGGACTACGCGAATTCGTCCGTGAAATTCGTCCAGAACTGCGAGTCCCGGCTTTTTCAGCGGCCGGATGATGCGATTCATCGCGGTTACGACAAACAGACCGAAGCGGATTTTGCCAAGCCTGGTAATTTCTTTTCGAATTACGAGCCGCTCTCACGGGCGCAAGCTCAGGAATTAATTGAGGACTCCATCGGCTTCGATAAATACACCGAGCCAATGCAGGCAATGATTCGGGAGTTCGCCGCCGCCAGCACGCCGGCTTTCGTCGTCTCGTCAGCGCATCCCAGGCTGGTCAACGGCCAACGCTCAAAAAATCCCCGCTATCTCCAGACGCGCCCCGATTTGCTGCACGAACGCGATGTGTATCTTGCCGAAGTCGCTACCCGGCTGCGCCGGCGCTGTCCAATGCACGAGCCGCTACACACGCCCGTTAACGCCGTCCTGCCGGGCCGACGGAATAATCCGCCGGACTCGGCGGCGCGTATTCGTTCCCTCGCCGTCTTCAATCCGATTCACTATCTGGAGGTGCCGGAGCTGTTCATGGAGTTCATCTGTAGCATGACCGGTAAATCTCCATCGACGACCGGCGCCGGTTCGGAAGGTGCTTTGACCAAAGGCCCGTTCAACGCGCTGCCGCCAATCATTGACCTAAACAATGCGCTGGTCGCGATGCTGCTGACCGGTACGCCGGTGTTCGTCACCGCCGCCGGCTATATTGGTCCGCATTTTCGCGTTGACCACGACATCAGCTTGCTCGCACCGGAAATCTGGAGTCGCATGACCGTCGCAGAACGCGACCCGTCTTTTCTGATTTCCAACGGCTACCTCGAGCGCTGCCAGGACTTCGACAATGGTGGACATTCCGTTCTCGCCAGTCGGCTCGGGTGGCGTATCACGATGAAATTTGTGCTCGCCTTTTTCGGGCGCGTCTTCCATCACCCGCATCTGGTTTTCACACCGAAAATGCTGCGTCCGGAGCAACAAGATCCGGATGTTTTCACCGACGGAATGGATAATATTATCGAAACCCAGCGGCGCGTTGCGCAGGCGTATTTTGACGACGGCAGCATTGCCGATGCATCTCCACCGCTTCGCGCTCTGTTGCACATCATGCGGCATGACCAATATGAAGGTCGCGATCTCAACCACCCAGAATTACGGGCGCTCTTCACTCGCGAAAATTTATTGTCCAGCGATTGGTATGAGACACGCTTGGCGGCACAGCTGGCAATCAACGTGCGACTCTGGAAGCGCCACGTTGCTGCGCTGGAGCAATTCGTCCAAAAACCTGGTTACGAGGAGGAAGCCACGCGCCTCGGTATCACAGCCCGTCTGACCGGCGCCCGCCAGCAACTGAGTCTGATGCAATCCGCCCCGTACAGACAGCAACTAATCGGCACGCTCGGAGCGCATCCGCTACCGTAACCGCGGTTATAGATTCAACCGCTTCACGTTTTCAAGAACGTGGTCGGCGGACTTCTTTAGCATTCCGAGTTCGTCGCCGGTCAACTTCAGTTCGATGACTTTCTCGACGCCGTTCTTGCCGAGGACAGCCGGGACGCCGACGAACATATCGTTGACGCCATATTGGCCGGTGCACCACGCGGCGACCGGTAACACTCGTTTTTCGTCGTGGAGAATGGCACGAACCATTTCAACAACCGAGGCCGACGGTGCATAGTAGGCGCTACCGGTCTTGAGGAGGTTCACGATTTCGATGCCGCCGTTGCGGGTGCGGGTGACCATCGCATCGAGTTTGTCTTTCGGAATTAAATCTTCAACTTTGATGCCGGCAACGGTGGCGTATCGAACGAGCGGGACCATATCGTCACCGTGACCGCCGAGGACCATGGCATCAACGTCGCGCATGCTGACGCCGAGTTCTTGTGCGAGGAAACACCGGAAGCGGGCACTGTCGAGAACGCCGGCCATGCCCATGACTTTGTTTTTGGCGAAGCCGAGTTTGACGCCGGCTAGATAAGTCATCACGTCGAGCGGATTGGAGACAACGATGACGATGGCGTTAGGGGCGTTGACCTTGATCGCGTCGCATACGCTGCCGACGATGCCGGCGTTGATCTTCAACAAATCATCGCGGCTCATGCCAGGTTTACGGGCGACGCCACTGGTAACGACGATGACATCACTGCCTTTGCAGTCGGCGGCGTTGTTGGAGCCGGTGACCTTGGCATCGAAGCCCTCGAGCATGGCGGACTCCATCATATCGAGCGCCTTGCCTTGCGGCAGGCCTTCAACGATATCAATCATCGTGACATCGGCGAGTTCCTTTTCGGCGATGCGTTGTGCGGTGGTGGCGCCGACAAAGCCGGCTCCAAATACAGTTACCTTGTAATTCATAAATAATGGCCCTTTCTGCGACAGGATTATTTATGGCAAAACATTCGGTGATGTCGAGTCCGAATTATTTCCGGCATTGGATTGCGTGGCTGGGCTGAGCGCGGTAGGAATATTGGGATATGCAAACTTGGACAGCGATTTTTGATTGGGACGGCGTAATTATTGACTCCTCACGCCAGCACGAACTGAGTTGGGAGCGGCTGGCAGAACGCGAAAAGTTGCCGTTACCAGCCGGTCACTTCCAGCGCAGTTTCGGAATGAAAAACGAGCGCATTATTCCCAACCTCCTCAATTGGACAACCGACCCGGCCGAGATTAAACGGCTGTCGTGGCAGAAAGAAGAGTTCTACCGGCAGATTGTTCGCGAGACCGGCATCCAAGC
>JBAWWR010000079.1:0-11792 GCA_037146675.1 Verrucomicrobiota bacterium
CGATGTCGCCCTTATGCTGCGCGTCAGAGCCGGCGATGAGGATGCGTTCCGGGAATTGAGCGAGCGCCATCAGCGCGCGGTGATCGGTGTCATTTACCGTGCCATCGGCGATGCGTGGGAAGCTGAAGACATCGCCCAACGTGTGTTCATCCAAGTCTTCCGGTCCGCGCGCCGGTACAAACCGACGGCGAAATTCACAACTTGGCTCTACACAATCACCCACAACTTGATCCGCAATGAGTACCGGCGCCGGTCGCGGCACACGGCGGAATCGTTCGATGCGTTGACGCAACCGGGTGAGAGCGGTGAGCTTGGAGCACAACTGGCCGACCCGCAGGCGACCGATCCAAGTCAGATTGTGAGCGAGCACGAGTTGCAGGAGAAAATTCGGGCGACAATCCAGCTCTTACCGGAAGCACAGCGGACGGCGGTGATTCTGTGCCGATTTGAAGGGCTGCCCTACGAGGAAATCGCGGAAGTGTTGGGCTGTTCGGTGGCAGCGGTGAAGTCGTTGTTGCACCGGGCGCGCGAAACGTTGAAGGAAAAACTGCGCGGCTGTTATTGACCGCAACTTTTCCGGGTAACTAGTGTTGAATGAAAGCGAGACCACAATGAACTGTCAAAAGTGCCAAAATGAATTTGATGACCGGCTCGACGACCGGCTCGATTCGGCCAGTGCGCAGGCGTTTGAAACGCACACGGATGGCTGCGTCGACTGCCGGCAGGCATGGCAGGTTTACCAAGCTGCGTGGGAAGTGGTCGGCCGGCAACCGAGCGTGACGCCATCGTTTGGCTTCGCACAGCGGACAGTGCGTCGGTTACACGAACAGGCGGCGCAGCGGTTCTGGCAGTTACCGGTGTTTCGCTGGGCGACAGTATTGAGTTTGCTAGCCATCGTCTGCGTGACCGGTGTGATGACGTACCGGCAAGCAGAGACAGCCAAGCGCGTGGCGGCGTATACGGCGGCGCACCACGACCGGTTGGATGATTTTGACGTGATTGTTGCGCTTGATTCGCTGGAAGGAGAAACCGAGCTATGAAACGTGTGTTTTTGACTGGTTTGGCAATTATGGCGGCGGTGGTGTTGCGCGCACAAGATGCGACCAATCAGCCTTCGCACCAGCAGTCGGCGTTGACCGACGCGCAAAAGGCGGAGTTGGCGCAGCGCGCCGATGAAATGTGGAATCAGTTGTCACCGGAAGCCAAGATTCGGCTGGTGAATTTGCACAAAGCGTTGACTGGGATGCCGGCTGAGGAGCGCCATTTTATCCACGAGCGCATTGAACGTTTTCTCACAATGTCGCCAGAAGACCGGGAGCGGATCAAGAAAAACGCGAATCGCTGGCATACGATGTCACCGGAGGAACGTGAACAAACCCGCGAGCACTTTCGGCAGTGGCGGAAAGATCACCCGGGACAAGAGCCGCATAAACCGGCCGGATCTACTAATACAATTTCGAACCTGTCTGAACCAAAACCGAACAACCAATAAGGGAATAGCACTATGAAACATCGCATGCTCATTAGCACAATCGCGTTGGCCGTTATTGTCTGCGGCAGTAGCGTCATAACCGTTCGTGCAGAAGATCAAGCCGCCACGCCACCGAAACACGGTGGTCACCATGGAAAAACCGAAGGTTTATTGCCGCCACCGGCCCTGGAAAAACTGAACCTTACCGCCGATCAGAAGGCCAAATACGATGTCATCGTAGCGGACTTCACTACTGCTGCCGCGCCAATTATGGAAAAGCTGAGAGCTGAGCGCAAGGCCGCGATGGAGAAAGTTGAACAAATTCTCACTGCCGATCAAAAAGCCGAGTTTAAGCAACCGCGTGAAGAGCGTGCGCACGACAAAGGTGCCGGCAAGGGTGGACGCGGTAAGGCCGATGCGGCTCCAGCCCCACAGCAATAATTACTGTAAATGACGGAACCGCGCGACAAACGAGCCGTCCATCTTGTCGCGCGGTGGAAAGATTGAACGCGTCGCGTCGAGCGCAAACTTCGGGTGTGATTCCTGAAACCGCTCCGCGACGCGTTCGTTTTCTTCCGGTTCCAAACTGCACGTGCTGTAGACGAGCACGCCGCCTGGCTTCACAAACTCACTGGCCGCCGCCAGTAACTGGGTCTGGACTGCTGCCAGCCGCGCAATTTCTTCGGCTTTGAGCCGCCAACGCAAATCCACCCGGCGGCGCACCACACCGGTATTTGAGCAAGGCGCATCGAGCAGTACCCGGTCAAATTGCGTTCCGCGCAAGCATCGGTCCAGCCGCGTGCCCTCGCACGCCAATGTCGCCACGCATGTCACGCCGAGGCGCTGGCAATTCTCCGAAACTTTACCGAGCCGGACGTTGGACGAATCGGCGGCGATAATCTTGCCGGTATCGCACATTTTCTGGGCGATATAGGTCGTTTTGCCGCCCGGCGCGGCGCACATATCGAGCACCGACTCGCCGGGCTGCGGGTCAAGCATATCCACGGCAATCAGCGTGGATGGATCTTGGGCGTAAAATTTTGCCGGTAACTCGAACAGCCCAGCCGCTTCGGTCACACGCCAGCTCAGCGGATGCAATCCTGACGGCACCGCCGGTACGCCTGCCGGTAATTCGCTGGTCAGCGTGCGGATGTAGAGCGGCGGCGGTTCATTGTTCCACTGGCAAAGCGCCGTGGCGTCCGCTTCGCCATACCGGGCGAGCCACCGGCGCCAGAGCCATTCAGGATGCGAAAGGCGGACCCATGGCGGCGCTGCGTCAAGCGACCGGCGATCAGTGCGGCGGAGAATGGCGTTCACAAATCTGGCTTCGGCCGGACTGGCGAGTTGTTTGGCGAGCGCGACGGATTCGTTGACGGCGGCATGGGCCGGGACTTTTTCGAGGAAGCAAAGTTGATAGAGGCCGAGATGCAAAATGTCGGCCACGACTGGCCGCGGCGGTTTACCGGCGAGTTGCTGGAGTAAAAAGTCGAGCGCTAGATGTTGCCGGAGACAGCCGTAGAAAAGCTCCTGCACGAACGCGCGGTCGCGAGCCGGGATGTCGTTGCGTTCCGCGAGCAGTTCGTCGGCCAGTTGGCGCGAGTGCGACCAAGTGGACAGAAGTTCGATTACGATTTGCCGGGCGTTCATGCCGGCACGCTAACACGGCGGGGGCGGGATAGGAAATAAATTGGAGTCGTGAAATGACGGATGGTGAGTTACAATAACGAATCTAATATCCCATGAACACAACACAACAACTTTCCATTCCTGTTTTGGCGATTGTCGGTCGACCAAATGTCGGCAAGAGCGCGCTATTTAACTGCATTGCCGGGCGGCGCATCGCCATCGTTCACGAAGAAGCCGGCGTCACGCGCGATCGGGTCAGCGCCCGTGCCGAGTGGGACGACAAGACGTTTGAAGTCATTGATACCGGCGGGATTGCATTCATGGATGACGAGCGTGCCGGTGACGTGCTGGCCATTGCGGCGAAGGCGCAGGCCGAAATTGCCATCGAAATGGCCAATGTGTTGGTGATGGTCGTGGATGTGGAGGCCGGCGTGGCCCCGCTCGATTGGGAAATCGCCCGCAAATTGCGCACCAGCGGCAAGCCGGTCTTCCTCGCGGTCAACAAGGTGGATAACGCCCAACGCAGTCGCAATGTGAGCGAGTTCACCGAACTCGGCTTCGCGTCGCTCTTTTCGATCGCCGCGATTCACGGGCTTGGCGTGTCGGCTTTGCTGGCCGCGGCCACGAAAGATTTTTCTGTCGGTAAGCCCGATGAGCCAGCCGAGCCGATCAGCGTGGCGATTGTGGGCCGGCCGAACGTCGGTAAGTCGTCGCTAATTAACGCGATTAACGAGAGTGAGCGAACGATCGTCAGTAATATTCCCGGCACGACGCGTGATTCGGTGGACGTGCCGGTGACGGTGGACGGCCAGGCGTATGTGTTGGTGGACACGGCCGGGTTGCGGCACCGGAGCAAGATTGCGTCGTCGGTGGACCAATTCAGTTTGATGCGCGCCGAGCGTAGCATCCGGACCTGTAAAGTCGCAGTGCTGGTGCTCGATGCGCTCGATGGCGTGACCCGTCAGGACAAGAAAATCGGCGGGTTGATCGCCGAGGCTGCCCGGGGTTGCATAATTTTGGTCAATAAATGGGATCTGGCCGCCGAGCAGGACGCGAAGAGCCAAGCGCTTGTGGCCCGGCAGGCGAAAAAGAAGACTTTCCGTGATGAATATCTAGCCGCGCTGCGCAAGGAATTGTTTTTTCTCGATTGGGCGGCAGTGCTGTTTGTTTCCGCGAAAACACGGCACGGCATCGGCGAGTTGTTTCAAGCCATCAATACCATCGAAAAAGAAATGCAGACGCGCGCCGAAACGCCGCAATTAAACCGGCTGCTAACGCGGGCAATTGATGCATATTCGCCACCGGCGATTGGTGGCCAGCGGCTGAAGATTTTTTATGCGTTTCAGAAGCCGGAGCGCCCGCCGCGCTTCACGCTGTTCGTCAACGATGTCAGATTGCTCACGCCGCACTACCGGCGCTACCTTGTGGACAAGATTCGGGCGGGATGGGGTTTTACCGGGTGTCCGGTTATACTCGAACTTCGGGCTCGTGAACGCAAGGCTTTCATCAGAAAACCCACGTCAAATCAGGCGTTCAAGAAAAAATAAGTGCGCGAAGCATTTTTTTCTTGAAACACCATATATGGGGTACTAGAGTGTGAGCCGTCACCATTAGCGGTGGTGGAAGACGTAGGCTTCCATTTCTAAAAAACAGCAGTTTTGGCGTATTTTTCGCCAAAAAGGAGACAGTGATCAATTTGAAACAGCAAAGCGCGAGAGTGAGTGCCATGGGTAAAACAAAGACGAATCGTAAAGCAGTAGTCGCGGTGGTTTCACCAGCGGCGAATTCCACCAAAAGCAAGAATCCAACAAAGCCCAGCGGTCTCACCGTGGCGCGTGTGTTTAGCAGGCCGGATATTCGGCCGTTTGACGAGCTCGAGTGGGAACGGCGCACTGCCGAAATCACCGACGACGCCGGCAAGACGATTTTCAAACAGGAAAACGTAGAGGTCCCAAAGAGTTGGTCAATCTTGGCGACGAAGGTGGTCGTCTCGAAATATTTCTATGGCGAAAACGGCACGAGCGAACGCGAGAACAGCGTCCAGCAGCTTGTGGGGCGGGTCACGCGCACAATCGCCGATTGGGGTCTGGCACAAGGCTATTTTGCCAGCGACAAGGACGCGGCGGTTTTCCGCGATGAATTGACCTGGTTGTGCGTGAACCAGTACGGCTCGTTCAATTCGCCAGTCTGGTTTAACTGTGGTCTGTTTCACCAATACCACATCGGCAAGCACAGCGGTCCCGGCAATTTCCATTTTGACCGTGTGTCCGGGCAGATCAAAACCGCGACGACACAATACGAATATCCGCAATGCTCGGCCTGCTTTATTCAGTCGGTTGGCGACAAGATGGAAGACATCATGGAGCTGGCGCGCAGCGAGGCGATGCTCTTCAAATACGGCAGCGGTACCGGGACCGATCTCTCGACCTTGCGCAGCAAACGCGAAAAACTTTCCGGCGGTGGCCGTCCGAGTGGACCGATGTCGTTTTTGCGCGTGTACGACGCCGTTGCGAGCGTTGTGAAGTCCGGTGGGAAGACCCGCCGCGCGGCGAAGATGAATACACTCAAAGTCTGGCATCCGGACATCAAAGAGTTCATTGACGCCAAGCAGGGCGAAGAGCGGAAAGCCCGGGCTTTGATCGAACAAGGCTATGCCGGCGATTTTAATGGTGAAGCGTACAGCTCGGTGATGTTCCAAAACGAAAATCTCAGCGTGCGTTTGACCGACGATTTCCTGCGTGCGGTGCTTGCAGACCAGGATTGGACAACGCATTGGGTGACGAATCCGCAGAAACCCGGCCCGACGTACAAGGCGCAGGAGTTGATGCGTGGCATCGCCGAAGGCACGTGGACTTGCGGTGATCCCGGCGTGCAGTACGAGGACACGATTCAGCGCTGGCACACCTGCAAAACCACTGCGCCGATCAACTCGTCAAATCCGTGCAGCGAATACATGTTCCTCGACAACTCGGCCTGCAACTTGGCTTCGTTGAATTTGATGAAGTTCCGTCGGGAAGACGGTAGCCTTGATGTCGAGCGTTACAAGGCCGCCGCGGAAATTTACATCACTGCGCAAGAAATCCTCGTCGACAATTCCAGCTATCCGACTGAAACCATTGCCGGTAATAGTCATAAATTCCGGCCGTTGGGACTTGGATTTGCGAACCTCGGTTCGTTGCTGATGTCGCTTGGTTTGCCGTACGACAGCGACGAAGGCCGGTCCATTGCCGGCGCGTTGACGGCGATTTTACATTTGCAGGCGTACGCGCAATCCGCGCGTTTGGCGGAGAAAAAGGGCGCATTTGAGGGTTTTGCGGAAAATCGGAAACCGATGCTCGAAGTGGTCGAGATGCACCGCGATGCCGTAAAGCAGATTCATCCAAGCTGTCCGGATTATCTCCGGGAAGCCGCGCAACGCTGTGGTGACGAGGCTGTTGAATTAGGTCGCCGGTACGGCTATCGCAACGCGCAGGTGACCGTGCTCGCGCCGACCGGCACGATTGCGTTCATGATGGATTGCGATACGACCGGCGTGGAGCCGGATATTGCGCTGGTGAAATACAAACTGCTCGCCGGCGGCGGCATGCTCAAACTTGTTAATCGGACCGTGCCGATGGCGTTGGGCCGGCTTGGTTACAAGCAAGCGCAGATTGCCGACATCATCAAGTTCATTGACGAGAACGACACTATCGAAGGCGCGCCGCATCTCAAGGATAGCGACTTGCCGGTGTTCGATTGCGCGTTCAAGCCGGCTAAGGGCAAGCGGACGATTCACCACTTCGCACATCTGAAAATGATGGCCGCCGCGCAGCCATTTTTGTCAGGCGCAATCTCCAAGACGGTCAATATGCCGCAAGAATCCACTGTCGAGGAGATCATGCAGACGTACCTCGAAGGCTGGCGGCTTGGTTTGAAGGCGATTGCCATTTACCGGGACGGCTCGAAGCAGAGCCAACCACTCAACACTTCTAAAACCAGTAGCGTGCAGACCGCTAAGGCCGCCGCCGAAGTGGCCCGGAACGAAGCTGAGGCGTTGACCGCGCGCGTGCTCGAACTCGAAGGCGAGATCAAGGAACTGCGGACCCGTGTGGACGCTCCAGTCCGGCATCGGTTGCCCGATACCCGGCAAGCGCTGACCCATAAGTTTGATATTGCCGGCCACGAAGGCTACATCACCGTCGGCCTCTACGAAGATGGCACGCCGGGTGAATTGTTCATCACCATGGCCAAGGAAGGCTCGACCATCGGCGGCTTGATGGACACGATCGGTACGCTGGTCAGTCTCGCGTTTCAATACGGTGTGCCGCTCGACACGCTCGTCAATAAATTTGCGCACCAGCGTTTCGAGCCGAGTGGCTTTACAAAGAATCCAGACATCCCGATTGCAAAGTCGATTACCGACTACCTATTCCGTTGGCTCGCGTGCCGATTCGTTACCGGTTACCGGGAACAGAATTCACCAGCGGCACAGCCGGAATTGCCATTGAAGGGAATTGCCGAGCAGGAAAAGAAAGTCGTTAACAAGCCGGTAAAAGAGTTGGAACAAACCGGCGAGATACCGGCCCGGCCGCTGACCGGCGTACAGGCGTTGAGCAAGACCGTGGCGCATTTTATGACTGACGCGCCGACGTGCGACACTTGCGGCGCAATCACGGTGCGCAACGGTGCCTGCTACAAGTGCTTGAACTGCGGTAATTCGATGGGTTGTTCGTAACCCGAATTACTTCATTCCCGGTACGTTGCGAACGAGGTTGGCGTTTCCCAGAGGCGCACTTCGGTGACCGGTAAGCCTTTGGACCGGGCGTAACGGAAAATCATTTTGGCCATATTTTCCGCTGTTGGGTTTTCATCCAGCAAGAGATGTTTCTCACCGCGTTGCTGAAGGATCGGCACGAGCGGGTCGTCTTTGCAGAGGAGCATCCGATGATCGAGCGTCTCGTCAATCCAAGTTTTCAAGATGCTTTTGATGTCGGCAAAGTCTACGACCATACCGCGTGAGTCGAGTTTGTCAGATTTGACGTCCACTTCCACGCGGCCGTTGTGGCCGTGAAGGTGCCGGCAGGGGCCGTCGTATTGCAACAGCCGGTGTCCGTAACAAAAATCAATGTGTTTGGTTGCCGTGTACATATTAGCTTTAGCATACTCACTCGCCGGCCAGACGCAAGGGAAACGGATTGTACGACGGGTCTGTGCGTTAGCGTTCGCCAGCAGACTTGAGGTTATGTTTCTGCATCCACTCCGCGACCATTACGCCGGTCAAGTTTTGCGCTAAGATTGATTCACGGACCATCAAACCGCACGCTGCACCGGCGGCATAGCCCATTCCGAAACACTGCGCCGTCACACGCGCTGAGGCCAGCGCCTCATGTTCTGCTGATAGACAGCGACCAGCGACCAACAGGTTGCGACTGTGCTGCGGTATCAACGTTTCAAATGGGATGTCATAGGTCTGGCGGTTAAAATAAACGATCTGCAGCTCGCCGGCACCGTGCGCTTCGATTGGCCATGCGGAGAATGTGGCGGCTCCAGGAAACTTCGCAGCCTTCAGCACCTGCGCGTTAGTTAGCGTCATCTGGCCGGTGATGGAGCGTGTTTGACGAATCCCTACTTGCGCACCGGTCTCGACCAGATAGGCATGTTCGAATGCCGGTATGTTCTCACACAGAAATCTTGCATAGCTGCGCGCTTGGATTCGACCTTCGATTTCCGCAAATGTCATATCGTCGCTGCGGATTCCCAGAGGAACTGAGCCATCAGGGAATGTGATGCGCGTCATATTGCACAAGACTTCCCGGCCATTGGGCATCGGAAAAATATAAACGTGATGTCTCGGCAAATGGTACCGGCCGGCTTGGTGCGCGGCGGCAACCTGCGTATCGATCTCACGCGGATCGAGTTTTAGAAAGCGCGGCATGTCCACACCGCCCATGCGAAAGATCATCGTCGGTGTCTGAACGATTCCATTTTTGCCGAGGTGCGTCTGTCCGCCAAGCCGGTGTACGACTTCGGCGTCGCCGGACGCGTCAATTACGCAGCGTGGCTGGATTGCGACCGGCCCTTCCAAGCAGCGTAATAAAAGCGTCTCGACCGAACCGTCCGCGCCGGCAAACGCATCAAGAAACAAAGTGTGATACAACACGCGGATATTGTTTTCCCGCAAGAACCGGTCCGCCGTTTCTTTCCAAACAAAACTATCGTGCGGGACCAGTAGTGTGCGGCCGAAAGGGACCGGCTTGGCGACACCGCCTGCCTGTCGTAGCGCTTGGTAAAACTCACCGGCAAACCCGAACACGATTTGTTCCGGCGTATCGCCGCTGCTATGCAACCCGCAAATTGTCCCGCTCAACCCGGCCACGGTTGCGCCGCCGCAAAAACCGTGGCGCTCGACCAGCAATACCTTCAGCCCAAGCCGGCCGGCCGCCACCGCTGCCGCCAAACCGGCCGCGCCGCCACCGATGACGCAAACATCGGGAGTCGCAATGACCGGCACCTCTTGTGCCGGCAACCTGACGGTTTTTGTCCGTTCAGCCATGCCGGTATCATATCGTCATGCAGTCGCGGCGTCCCGACTTTTCTTGGCAAGCGGATGCGCAGCAGTCGCCTGCTAGCTGTCAGAGTCATTTCTTGTGCGCCGGTATCGTTGCCGGTATATTGCGCTGTGTAGTCGCAACCTCAGCCAGCATATGTCGATTTCTGAACCACAAGTTTTAAGTGTCAGCGAGCTAACCCGGCGCATCAAGGCACTGCTCGAAGGTCAATTCCGCGCTGTGTGGGTGGATGGCGAAATCTCCAATCTCGCCGTTGCACCGTCTGGCCATGTTTATTTCACGCTCAAGGATGCCACCGCGCAGTTGTCCGCTGTGCTGTTTCGCGGCGCTGCCGGCAAGGTTCCCTTCAAATTAGCGGACGGCCAGCAAGTCGTTGCGCTCGGCGAAGTCAGCGTGTACGAGCGGCGCGGCCAATACCAACTCATCGTCAGTCAACTCTTGCCGAAAGGCCTCGGCGCGCTCCAGCTCGCGTTCGAGCAGCTAAAACAAAAACTCGCCGCCGAAGGCTTGTTCGACCAAGCGCGTAAGAAACCGCTCCCGGTCCTGCCGGCGCGCATTGGGCTGGTTACTTCACCAACCGGCGCGGCCATTCGCGATTTCCTTAACATTCTGAATCGCCGGTATCCCGACCGGCGCGTCATCATCAATCCGGTCCGCGTCCAAGGCACCGGCGCGGCGGCAGAGATCGCCGGCGCGATTGACGAGTTCAACGCTCGCGACCTCGTGGATGTGATCATCGTTACGCGCGGTGGCGGCTCGCTCGAAGATTTGTGGGCGTTTAACGAAGAAGTCGTCGCTCGCGCCATCGCCCAGTCCCGGCTGCCGGTCATCTCGGCCGTCGGTCATGAAATTGATTTTACCATTGCCGACTTTGTGGCCGACCTGCGCGCGCCGACGCCGAGCGCCGCCGCCGAGTTGGTCGTGAAAGCGAAAGCCGAGTTTCAGGCCGAGCTCCGGCAATTTCAGCAGCGGCTCGACAAAGATTTGCGGTACCGGCTCATCGATGTGCGCCGGCGGTTGGCCGGCTGCGTGCTCCGGCATCCCGCCGAGTTGGTCCGGCAATTCCAACAACAGCTCGACGATCTTGCGCACCGGTTGGGGCAGGCGACGACAGTGACATTAGCGCAGCGCCGGGCGCGGTTGACGGCGGTCAAGCTGGTCACGCCGCGCGATTTTATTCTGGCCGGTCGCCAGCGCCTCGAAACTCAGTCAAATCGTTTAGTTGTCAACCTGGCCCATCGACGGCAAGCCACACGGCAAAACCTCACAGTGCTCGCCGGTAAGCTCGATTTGCTGAGTCCAAAATCCACGCTGGCACGCGGCTATAGCATCACGCGGCTGGCTGATGGGCAGGTTGTGAAAACCATCCAAACCGCGCCGGTTGGCACGGTTATTCGAACGCTGGTGGTAGACGGCGAGTTAGAATCCGTAGTTGGCCGGCCCAGTTAGTTCTTGGCTGGTGCGGCCGGCTCGGTTTTTAACAATTCTTTGGAATACCGGGCATACCGCGACGGCAATCCGACCGGCGGTGCGTCTACCCAACGGACGGCGATGACGTTGACGTTCGGGTGAAACGCTTCGGGGTTAAAACGGTTCACCTCGGTGATTGAGGCTTGCTTGGCATTTGTGCCGTACTCACCGGACTTCAACCCGTATTGCGTGCTGAAATAAATCTGCCCATCCACCAGTAAGATCGCATCCGCGCCCAATTGCATGGCTTTCTTGACGAGCAACGGCAGGTGCCCTTCCTCCGGCTGCGCGTATAATGGGCTGTTAATCCGCAATTCGCCCACGACTTCGTACGCCGCCGGCGGCAATGTGGTGAAGATCGGCAAATCATATTTGGTGGACACAATCGAGCCGCTGGCGGTTGGCCACGCCTGCTGTTCGCCGACGTAAGGGCGTACCACCGCCGTCGCGCAACCGAGTGTCAAAACCAGTCCTAGCAAACAGATCGAGTTTTTCATAAATGTCTCCACCGAATAGCGCTTCCCTACCACAACCCCCGGCCGCTTGTGAAGCACAAATTGGCGGCGTGGCACGCACTCGACAGACCGCCGGGATTCTGGTAAGCAAATTCCGTCGATGAAACTGCGCCGCGAAATTCTAGCCAATGTCCGCCGCCTCGTCGTCAAGTTCGGCACCGG
>JBAWWR010000080.1:0-11697 GCA_037146675.1 Verrucomicrobiota bacterium
AGACCGGCTTCAACATCAATCTCGCGCTCGTCGTCGGCGCCTACGAAGGCAAAGGCTACGGCGAATCCGTCGGTGCGCTGATTGAAAATGAAGGACTAACGATTCCGACTGACGCTGAGTTACTAAAACAAACTACCGGCGCGGCCGCCGATCTCCGGGAAGTCATCGCGCAATTCAAACTCGTACCCGGTTTCCGCAAAGTGCCACATCCGTTCAAGCGTTTCAGCGTTCAAGCGGCAGCGTACCGGCTCGGCGTGCCATTTACCGGCCACCCGATGTTCGGGCACGACATTATTTACTGTCACCCACTGAACCACGGTGCGGCTATCGGGCGCACGGCCGAACGCGATTTCCTGGCATTCGCTCACAACGTCAATCAGCTCGACGGCGGCGTTTACCTCTCGGTCGGCTCAGCGGTAATGTCGCCGATGGTTTTTGAGAAGTCGTTGGCGATGGCGCAAAATCTCCACCGGCAACACGGGCAACAGATCACCAACCATTTCATTGTCGTGGTGGATCTGACGGTGTCGACGTGGGACTGGCAAACCGCCGGCGAACCGCCGCTGGACAACCCAGCTTACTACCTCCGGTATTGCAAAACCTTCAGTCGCATGGGCGGCCAGATGCGCTATGTCACGGCTGACAACCGCGACTTCCTGCTCAATCTCGTCCAAGCCGTTACCGGCCGGTAAGAAACGGGTTCGTGCGCCGTTCCCGGCCGATAGTCGTGACCGGACCGTGACCGGCATAAACCTGCACATCATCGCCGAGCGGCAGAAGTTGCCGACGGATCGAATCAATGAGTTGATCAAAATCGCCACCCGGCAAGTCCGTGCGGCCAATCGTGCCGGCAAATAGCACGTCGCCGGTAAAGACGACACGCTCTTTCCTCTCGAACAACGCCACGCTGCCGGGACAGTGACCGGGACAGTGCAATACTTCAAATTTCAAATCGCCGACGATTAGCGGTGATTCTTCTGTTAGAAAAAAATCTGGCACACTCGGCGGAATGTCATCGTTAAGTCCACACATCCGCGCTTGCGGTAATTTCAGCAGCGGCGCGCTCTCAGTGTGGATCCCAAATTTCGCACCGGCCAACTGCTGAATCTCGGCGTTGTCCCAATAATGATCCCAGTGCGCGTGAGTATTCAGAAGATAGGCGACCGGCGTGTTCCATTGCTTGGCTTGCGCCACCATATCGGCCGCCGTTCCCTGCGGAGCGTCAATGATCGCTGCCTGCCCACCTTCGTGATCGGCAATGAGAAAGCCATTGGTCTCGGCGGGACCGGCAACAAAGGTTTCAATCCGCATCATCATCGTCATCCTCGTCGACTTCTTCTACCTCAGCATCGCCGGAATCGCTCATGTCAAAGCCGCACGTTGGACAACAGAGGTTGTTGCGCTTCAACTCCTCTTTATCCACGTCAACATTGCAATTGGGACAAGTCCGTTCTTCCACGACGGCAACCTACCAGTAAATATAATTTGTGAAACGTCGTTGGTCAGTAGCCGGCAACGCCAGCACATCGGGAACAATGAAGCGATTCTCGTTCACATCGAGTAGCACTTTGCCGCCGGCACCAAAATCCTCAGCCCGGTCGTGCCGCCACGGCATCATAAATTCCTGACGGCCACGTTGGGTCTCCACGTCAAAAAACAACAAACCAAATTCGTTACGGACTTCGTAGACCCGGCTGATAATATGTTCGTGATACTGCTTTTTCAAAACCGCACGAATCAGCGCCTGAATTTCAACCGAAAATGCGCTCAGGTCATCGATAACACCAATCTCGCGCACTTTGTCCTTTTCACCGGTATAGCGCAGCGAGATGTAGCGGTCTGGGTAGCGGATTGGAAACATCAACACCGCAAACACACCACGATAAGTTTGGTAACCGATAACCGCGCAATGCAACAACGAGAACGCACCTTCAAAAATCTTGGCTGTCGCTGGAGTTAGTCGCCGTACGCCGGTAACTACGAGCCGACTGTCAGCTTGCGGCGGGGTGATGGTGGCACTCATCGATTACGCCTCCAACCTGGTTAACTCCGTCTGAATACGGACTAGATTGTGATAGACACCTTTCAACTCTAACAATTGTTCGTGCGATCCAGATTCGACCACCTTGCCGTCGTCGATTACATAGATCACATCTGAATTCTTCAACGTCGAAAGCCGGTGGGCAATCGCAATCGTCGTGCGCCCCTTGCACAAAGTATAGAGCGCCTTTTGGATTTCTTGTTCCGATTCGGTGTCCACCGACGAGGTGGCTTCGTCGAGGATGAGAATCTTTGGATCACACAGCAGGGCGCGAGCGATGCTAATGCGTTGGCGTTCACCGCCGGACAAGCCGGCACCGCGCTCGCCTAGTTTGGTGTCGTAGGCGGCCGGGGCGCGGGCAATGAAATCGTGGGCGTTGGCAGACTTGGCAGCATCCATCACTGCCAACGGCGCGGCGTTGGGCCGACCGTAGGCAATGTTGTCCATAATCGTGGCGCGGAACAAAAATGACTCTTGGAGCACCAAGGCGACGTGTTGGTGGATGTCGTGCTGGGTAATTTTTCGCACGTCCTGACCGTCAATCAACACTTGTCCGTCCTGCGGATCATAAAACCGGCAAATGAGATTCACCAACGTGGTCTTGCCGGAACCACTTTTCCCGACAATCCCGACAAACTGACCCGGCTCAATCTTAATGCTGACATTCTTAAGCACCGGGCTATACGGATCGTAACCGAACGTCACATTGCGCAGTTCGATCGCACCTTTCACGTTTGGCAACTGCACAGCCGCTGGATCGTCGGTAATACCAACATTGGAGTCGAGCACCTCAAACACGCGTTGGCCGGCAGACAGGAACCCGGTCAGCCAGTTGGAAAACATACTCATCGCCGAGATCGGCCCGTAAAACATTCCCATATAACCGAAAAACGCCATCAACGTGCCGAGCGTTAGATGTCCTTCAAGCACGCGGTGCCCACCGGCGTACCAGATAATCAATCCGCCGAGACCGAACACGAATCCCATAATCGGTCCGAATGTCGCCGAGCTCATCTCCACCGACCGGCGCGCGTCCTGCATATACCGGGCTGAATCGCTGAAGCGTTGTTGCTCACGGTTTTCTTGCCCAAACAATTTCACCAGCCGGATGCCCTGCAACAAGCCAGTCAACAATTGCGACATCTTCGACTGACTGTCCCAAAGCCGGTAATACTGCGGGTAGATGTATTTCCAGAAGAACATCGTGCCAACGACAACGAACGGCACCGGCAACAGCACCAGCAACGCCAGATGCCAGTTCATCGTGAACAACACAGTCCCGATTCCAAGCACCCGGAGCACGTTCAACAGAAAACCCTCCGACACTTGGGATACGAACCCCTGGAAATAATCCACGTCCCACAGCACCCGGCTCATCAGGCTACCGGCCGAATGCCGGTCATAGTAATCCACGCTCAAACGCATTAACTTCGCCTGTAATCGCTCCCGCAATTCTTTGGTAATCCGCGTGCCGATAAAGCTGCTCGTCCGACCGATGAAAATATTCAAGCAGTTCCGCCCCAACGATGCGCCAACTAATCCCAGCAAAATCAGCGACAACCAATCGATGTGTTCCTTCTTTAACAAAACCTTGTCGACAAGAATTGCCGTCAAATACGGCGGCAAAAGATCGAGCCCAACCCCGACCACCATCATAGTCAAGAGGAGCAGGATATAGCGCCGGTACGGCTTCATCATGCTGAGCAACCGGAAGAAAATATTTCGACCCCCAGAGCAGCGCGGACAGACCGCCCGGCGCGCCGGCAACGGTAGCTCGCACTTAGGACAAACCAACTCACTGGCGCGCGCCAATGCTTCGGTATTTAGCGGTTTGCCGTCGACCAACCGCTCCAACTCTGCGCGCACCTTGCCGAACGCCTCACGCCGCGCGTTGCTGTATCGCGCCACGTCCACGTAAACACCGTCGATTAGCAATTGGAGGAAGGCGCTGCCGACCGTGTGAAACGTCCGCACCTTGGTCACATCCTTTAGCAGGAACGGCCCGGTGACCGGTGTGGTTATCTGATTGCCGGTCGCAACTGCAAAAATCTTTGTCGGCGTGACAATCACCCATACATCGTGCGCCGCGCCATCAATGGCCAGATCGCTACACACACTAAACAGGCACGCATCTGCGCCGAGGCTATGCACCTCTGGTCGGCTACGCAACTCGTCCGGCACCTGCCCCATTAGTAAATCACGATTTGTCATCGTCAGCGGTAGCATATGGGCTGTGCCAGATAGCTCTGCAAGAAAATTATCACCACAACCTCATAACGCTGGCTTTACTGGAACATCCGCGTCACAACAATCAAACTCGTTCCGAATACTACCGATGCCACCACTTCCGTCCACGCGAGGCGTTTGATCTGCAAAACCGGTGACAACCGCGCTACACCGATAAACGCGTGAATCATAGCCGGTACAAAGGCCAGTCCAATCGGCCACCAGCATACCGCCACGACGGCGAGCGCACCGTGATACGCCAGAGTCGGCATACCAAGACGGAGTCGGCTAGCGCCGCGTTGAATTGCCGCAGTAATGTGCATTTTGACGTACAACACGCGACCGGCAAAATACAACGTGTTCAACAGCCATAACCGCCACGCCGGCCAGCCCAACGAACCGCTGGCCACATACCACGCGACCGGCGCGGTTAACGTCAACCCAGCGACCGCCGCCAATTGCATCGCGATGCCACGGTCGGTCCGGCGCAGTGCCACTGGCGCCACGCCGACCCCAAACACTACGAGCCACCACCGATGCCAGATGAACACCACCGGCATCGCTGCGAACAAACTGACAACCAGCAACCCGGCCATCCAGCGGTAATCGCCCTTCAGAAAACTCGTTCGCGCCAGATAAAAACAGAGCACGCTCGCCAGTAGCAACGCAACCGGCGCATTGAAGACGCCGGCAATCCCGACGGCGGTTGCGAACGGGATCAGCAAAATTCCCCATGCGCCATGCTCGCGAGGCAAATTCATTTTGCAAACCGCCATTGTTTAAATCTGGAAAATTGCATGCCTAGCTCTTTTTCTTTTTAGCTGTGGCCTCACGCTGTTTTTGTTCCTCTGCCGCCGGCGTGGCCTTGGCTGTTGGAGTGCCACCACAACTACAGCAGCCATGGTGGTGGTCGGTAAGTTTTTGTTTAATGGCTTTAATGAATTTAATCGTTGTCATACTGCAAGACTACCACAGCCTAGTTGGTCACCTGTTGACCCAGGTCAACAAAATGCAACACGGTTGTACTTACCTTCGCGCTGTGCCCCAGCGCCGGTGGAGGAACTTTTCCCAGGGCGAGAATAGCAGCTTGTCGGCGAGCAGGCCGATGGTGATGATGACCAGCATCACGCCGATGACTTGATCCATCGCGTTGAGCTCCCGGCCGTAGTGCAGCAGGTGGCCGAGGCCGAAGCCGGTCAGGATCGTCACGTAAATTTCCGCCGCCATCAACGACCGCCACGCGAATCCCCAGCCCTGTTTCATGCCGCTGACGATGAACGGCAGCGAGGCCGGCAAAATGACTTTACCCCACGTGTGCAACTGGCTCGAGCCCATCGTGCGGGCGGCGCGTGCGTAAATTGGCGGCACGGTGCGGACGCCGTTGTCGGTGGCGATCAGGACAGACCAGAGCGAACCCATGATGACGACGAACAACATTGCGCCCTCGGTCTGGCCATACCAGAGCAACGCCAGCGGAATCCAACAGACACTCGGCAAGGTTTGCAGGCCGAGTGCCAGCACGCCGAGCGTGTCTTCGGCAAACTTGAAGCGTGCCGTCAGCAAGCCGAGCGGCAAGCCGAAGATGATGCTTAGGAAGTAGCCGAGCAACAACCGCTTCGTCGTCACAAACGTGGCCTGCCAGAGCGTGCCGTCGCGGATGGCTTGCGTCAGATACTCGCCGACCGCCAGCGGATCCGGCAAGAGGACCGGTGACCAGATTTTTAACCGGCAGATCAGCTCCCAGACGGCAAGCATGAGCACGGCAAAACCGCAGACGACTAATCCGCGTTTCATTCGGCCACCTCCGTCAGTGCGGGGCGCAAATGGCGTTTGAGGGCGCGCATGATTTCCGTCGAGTACTTGGCCAGCTCAACGCTGTTGATGTCGCGCGGGCGCGGCAGGTCAACGGTGAATTGTTCCTGAATCCGCCCGGGATTTGGCGAGAACAACACCACCCGGTCGCCAAGGCAGGCGGCTTCGCGGACGTTGTGTGTGACAAAGATAATAGTTTTGCGCCGTTTTGCCCAAATCTGCTGGATGTCGCCGTAAAGTTGTTCGCGCGTCATCGCGTCGAGCGCGGCGAACGGTTCGTCCATCAGCAACACGCGCGGATTCGGCGCCAGCGCCCGGGCGAGCGCGACGCGCTGCTTCATGCCGCCGGATAGTTCGTGAATATTGGCGTGCTCAAATTTTTCCAAACCGACCAGCTTGAGGTAAAACTGCGCGACCTCCCGGCGCTCGTGATTTTTCAGTTGCGGCTTGAGTTTCAGGCCGAACAGCACGTTGTCGAGCACGTCGAGCCACGGGAACAGCGCGGATTCTTGAAACATCACCATGCGTTCCCGGCCCGGCCCGGTGACCGGCTTGCCGTCCGCCAGCACGCGGCCGGCATCCGGCGATTCCAGCCCGGCAATGATACTCAACAAGGTGGATTTGCCGCAACCGCTCGGCCCGACGAGGCAGACAAACTCGCCTTCATGCACCTGCAACGAGACGTCGTCCAGCGCGTGCACTTTGGCCCGGCGCGTCTGAAACCATTTCGAGACGTGCTCGACGGTCAGTTTTTCTGGGCCGACGTTGGCCAGTTCGTGATCGAGCGTCATGGCAATTCGATTAACCGTCCTAAATCCGGCGCGCCGCGCATAAACCCGGCGGCTTGGGCGCTTTTGACAAATTGGTTAAATACCGGTGTCGCAACAGTCGTTGTGAACTGCATCCGTTGCCACGTCTGCGCAATCAGCTCCGCCGGTATCGGCCGGGTGGTTTCGTCGGCCAGCTCGTCGCGGAGCAATGTTTGCGCCTCGGCCGGATTGTTCTGAATCCATTCCGTCAACTCGGCGTGCGCTTGGGCAAATTTCTTCACCAACTCGCGCCGGTCCCGCAGGCACTTCACGCTGCTGACCAGCACCGTCGTGACCGTGTCGCGCTGTTCGAGAAAAATCTTGGCACCGGCTTCGCGCTCCAGCCGCGACACCCACGGCTCGACCGTCCACACCGCGTCGATCTGGTTTTCCTTGAAGAGATTTAACTGGTCCGGATTGGCCGTTGGCAATACCAGCACGTCGCCGCCGAGCTGGGTGATCTTGAACCCCTGCTGGGTCAACCACGCCCGGCACTCCACGTCTTGCGTGTTGCCCAGTTGCGGCGTGGCGACTTTCTTGCCCCGGAAATCCGCCGGCACCTTGATGCGCCCGTCTGGCTGGACCACGAGCGCCGCACCGCCGTTCACCGCGCCGGCAATGATGCGGATTTCGTCGCCGTGCGCCTTGGAATAGGCGTTCAACGCCGGGCTGGGTCCGACGTAGGTGAGGTCAATCGAGTTGGCAAAAATCGCTTCCATCGCGCTCGGCCCGGCGTTGTAGACGAACCACTGGATTTTTACGTCCGGCCCGAGGCGCGCCTCGAACCAACCCCGGCCCTTGCCGGTGAGCGCGTGGGCGATCACGCCTTGCGCGTGGGTGACATTCGGGAAGTGGCCGACACGCAGCACAACCGGCTCGGCACGCCCAGCCGCACCAATCAAAATGAAAAAGCCGAGGAGCAGCGCCTTCATTAATCTTTCTCCAAAAATGGGAGCGGCGCTTTGTCGCGGCGGATTTTCCGCAACGTCACCGCGACAATGTCGGCGAGCGAATACCGGTCGAGAATATTGGCGATGGCGTTGCGCACGTCTACCATCAGTAAGCGCAGCCCGCAGTGCGCCTCGTCGGGGCACGAGCATTTCTTGTACGCCGTCACGCTCGCACAGCGGATGGGCGCCAACGGCCCGTCAATCAACCGCACCACATCGCCGATGATGATTTTGTTCGCCGGCTTCTTTAAGGAATAGCCGCCGCCCTTGCCGCGTTTGCTGCTCAGATAACCGGCTTTGTTTAAATCGAGCAGGATCGCCTCAAGGAACTTGATCGGGATGTTTTCCTTGTGCGCCAGCTCGCGGATCGGCACCACTGGCCGGCTCAATTCCCGAGCAATCCCGAGATTGATCAGCGACCGCAACGCATATTCGCCACGCTTTGAGACCCGCATGCTAATAATACTACCAGAATAGTAGACAATTGCAAATGGCGTTCTAATTCCCGGCCGCCAGCACTAACCACCTTGTCAACGGTCGCGAGATGAGGCACCATTCACGCCGATGACTGCGGAACGCCCAAAGCATTCACACGCCAGTGCCATCCTCCGGACGGGGCTGTTCGATCGCGTTACCAGCTTCCGGCAACTGGAGCGCCGCATTGTGGCATTGCCGACGGAGAATGACCGCGGGGCCGCGTTCGAAGTTTTTGCCGAAGGCTATTTCGCCACCCAGCCGATTGAGAAAGCCAAGAACGTCTGGACCGAGCGGCGCATCCCGGAGCAACTGCGCCGGCGTCTGCGCCTCCACTCCCGTGACGTTGGCGTGGATGGCCTGATCGAAACCGTTACCGGCACGCTCCGCGCCTATCAGGTAAAATTCCGCACTGGCCGCCCTGCCCTGCGTTGGGAGGAAACCGCCACGTTCTTCGGCCTGACTGACCGGTGCCCGGAGCGCGTGCTGTTCACCAACTGCGATGACCTCTCTGCAGTGATGGGCGAACGCCGTGATTTCTCCAGCATCCGCGGTGTCGATCTAGACCGGCTGGAGCCGAGCGACTTCAATGCCATCCGCGACTGGCTCCGAGGCGCAAAAGTCGTCCGCCAGATTAAGACTCCCCGGCCGCACCAGGCCAAAGCTCTCCGTGCCATCATCCCCGTCCTCCGCCAGCAAGACCGGGTGACGGCCGTGATGGCGTGCGGCACCGGCAAGACGCAGGTGGCGCTTTGGACGGCAGAGGCCATCGTCAAACGCAGCGTATTGGTACTCGTGCCGTCGCTGGCGTTGCTGCGCCAGACGTTGAAGGAATGGGTCAACCAGACCAAGTGGCCGCAGTTCGATTACCTCTGTGTCTGTTCCGATGCCACCGTCAGCCGGGGCGATGATGAGCTGGTGATTCGACCGACCGAACTGGAGTTCTCCGTCAGCACCGAGCCGCGCCAAGTCCGGCAGTTCCTCCAGCGCCCCTTCCCCGGCGTGAAAATCATCTTCTCCACCTACCAATCCGCCGCGATGGTCGCCAAGGGAATGCGCAAGGGCGATGCCTTCGACCTCGCCGTCTTCGACGAAGCCCACAAGACCGCCGGTCTGGACGGCACGCAATTCAGTTTCGCGTTGAAAGACCAGAACCTCCCCATCCGCAAACGCCTGTTCCTCACCGCGACCCCGCGCCACTACAACCTCCAGAAACGCGACGAGGCCGGCGACCCGGTGGAAGTCTTCTCGATGAACCGCCCCGAGATTTACGGGCCGGTCGTTCACAACCTGAACTTCGCCGAGGCCGCCCGGCTCGGCATCATCTGCAATTACAAAGTCATCATCTCCGTCGTGACCTCCACGGAACTAACCCAACAGCAGCTCCGCCACGGTCAAGTATCGGTCAAACGCGACCGGGTCAAAGCCGCCCAAGTCGCCAACCAGCTCGCCTTGGCGCAAGCCGTCCGCCGGCACCCCATCCGCAAGGTTTTCACCTTCCACCGCACCGTGGCTTCCGCCGCGTCGTTCACCGCCGCTGGCGCCGAAGGCATCCAGACGCACTTGAAACAATTCGACGCCTTCCACGTGAGCGGCTCGATGTCCAGCGCCAGCCGGGAACGTGTGATGGACGAGTTCCGCGCCGCGCCCAAAGCGCTGATGTCCAATGCCCGCTGTCTGACCGAAGGCATCGACTGTCCGGCGGTGGATATGGTCGCCTTTCTCACGCCGAAACGGAGCCGGGTGGACATCGTGCAGGCGACCGGCCGCGCCATGCGCCGTGATCCCGCCAACAAGTCGAAGCTGACCGGCTACATTTTCGTCCCGCTTTACGTCGAGCAGGCCAAGGGCGAAAGCCTCGAAGCCGCGATTGAGCGCACCGAGTTCGATGAAGTCTGGGCCGTCCTTCAAGCGATGCAGGAACAGGACGACGTGCTGGATGACCGGATCCACTACGTCATCGCCACCGGCAAGAAGACCAAAGGCTTCAACGACGCCATCATCCGCCAGCGGGTCGAGATTACCGGCCCCGCCGTGGCGCTCAACAAACTCCGCCGCGCCATCGCCGTCAAATGCCTCGACCGCATCGGCCGCCGCTGGGACACGATGATGCAGCAACTTCTGCTCTTCAAGAAACGCTATGGCCATCTCCGCGTGCCACGAAACGTCAGAACGCCATGGAGCGAATTGGCGCGGTGGGTACATTTTGTTCGCCATTGGAAAAGGGTTAACTACACACGGAAACTTTCTGTCAGGCGACGAGCGCAGCTCGATGCATTAGGTTTTGATTGGCTAGTTGATGGACAAACCCTGGAGGATACGACTGGCCTACTCAACGAGACAGAGTTTATGAAAGAATCAGGTCTGAGTAGCATCATAAGATACCGTCGGAAAGGATTGATAAAGCCTGTTGGGAGAGCAATGACGTCTTCTGGACTAGGCTACTACTATCATCCCAGACAGATTAGTGAACTCAAGACGACGATTGGGATTACCCTTGATGACACTTCCGGATTATTGAACGAGCGGCAGTTCTTCGAATCATCAGGGTTCACAAAGATATACGATTATCGGAGGCGGGGGCTAATCAAGCCGATGGGAAAGGGAATTACGCATGCTGGACTCAGTTATTTCTACCACCCCCGGCAGATTGACGAACTCCGCAGGAAACTCGGCATCACGCTAACCAATACCAAAGGCTTGCTCAGCGAACCTTACGTGCGGAACAGACTTAAGATCTATCCAATCCAAGTCTACCGTAAGAAGGGGCTTATTACGCCGGTTGGCAAGGGAATGTCTAACACCAAAATTAGCTACTACTACCACCCGCGCCAGATCAAGGAACTGAAAGCCAACCTCATTGCGCTCAAGCGGAAGGCGTGATTCGTCGGTTTGCCATGTAGTAAATCACCGGCACCGCCATGCGGGAGAGGAATAGGGAGGCAATCTCACCGGCCATCAACGCGATGGCGAGGCCTTGGAAGATCGGGTCGAAAAGAATGACGCTCGCGCCGACCACGACGGCGGCGGCGGTGAGCATCATCGGGCGGAACCGGACGGCCCCGGCATCAATCACGGCTTCGGTCAATGGCATACCTTCGCTGACACGGAGCTCGATGAAATCCACGAGGATGATGGAGTTCCGCACCACAATACCTGCGCCGGCAATGAAGCCGATCATGCTCGTCGCGGTAAAAAACGCGCCCATCGCCCAGTGCGCCGGCAGGATGCCGACGAGCGAGAACGGAATCGCCGCCATAATGATGAACGGCGTCTTGAACGAACGGAACCAGCCGACGACCAATACATAGATCAGAATTAACACCACGCCAAACGCCGCGCCCATATCGCGGAAGACTTCAAACGTAATGTGCCATTCGCCGTC
>JBAWWR010000081.1:0-11495 GCA_037146675.1 Verrucomicrobiota bacterium
GCCATGACGCCCATGGCCATGTAGCGCGCCGCTTCCCAGATGTTGATTGCCGGTTGCCGGCGTTCTGAGATGGCACTCACAAACTCGTGTACTAGATAGGCGTGGGAGCCACCGTGGCCACCGTAGACGTCCGATTCAAGACTGCATTTCTTGAACTCGTCATAAACTTCCGGCGGTAGTGGGTCGCGCATGTCGGCCACCGTCAATTTTTGAGTCGTCAACGGTTTGGCGGTGAATGGGGCGGTGCGGTGGTTCTCTTTCCATTGATCTTCGCAGAACATCCCGCTGGTGCCCAGCACTCGGAAGGTTTCGCTATCAAGGCCGGGGTAGCCGGCGACTTCGCGGAATTCGCAGATGCGGACGGTTGAGCCGTTGCTCATTTGAAAGAGCGCGGTCTCGTTGCTGAAGGCCATGCCGTTGAAGAACGGATCGGCGTTCTGGTTCCGGTAACCGTAGCCGGTGGCTTTGAGCGCGTGGGCTTTCATCACGCAGCAGGGACCGCTGGTGGAATGCGTTGGGTAATGCATCGGGCCGCCGAGAATACCTTTGGCCCGGTAAGCCTGCATGAAGGCTTTGCCTTCCTGCCCGGCCTTGCCGGTCGCGCGCGCTTTCTCGACGTCGCGCAGATTGCACTCGTGGCTGTCCACGTCATGGAAGTATTCGCCTTCGGCATAAATGAAGTTGCCGAACGCGCCGGCGGCGGCTTTACGACGGCAAAACATGGTCTGTGGCCGGTAGAAAGTGGTTTCGCCTAGCATGTAGGAGAGCCCGGTCTTGCGACAGGTGTTCACGAGCCGGTCGCACCACATCAAAATCTCTTCGTCGTCCGGAATGGAAATGATTGGCACAGCGCTGTACACGTGCTTACCGGCTTCCAAGGCCTGTAGGCATTGCGGCGCGTGCAACCACGGCTGGGTGATGATGACCAACGCATCCACATCGCTCTGGCAGATCGCCTCCAGCGAGTCGTACGCGTCGCGCGGATGGAACTTGTCCTTCCACTCAGGTTTGTCGGCAAACTTCTTGATTCGGTCCGGTTCGCGATCGCAAAGCGCGACGCGGCTGACGAGCGGGTGGCTCTTGAATAAATCCGCAAAGCAACTGCCAAATCCTCCCAATCCAACTAATCCAAGACTAATGCCCATAAATTATCCTTTTCAGATTTTGACTGACTGCGCAATCGCGAGTGCAGCTTTGGTTAATGCGGTGATTTCAGACCATTTCTTTTCGGCGATGAGTTTCTTGTCGATAATCCACGAACCGCCAATCGCGGCGACGATGGGCAAGGCGAGATACTCGGCCATGTTGCCTGCGTTGATGCCGCCGAGTGGGATGAATTTCACGCCGGTATGACCGTACGGCCCGGCAAAGGCCCTCAACAGCTTTACGCCACCGAGCACATCGGCTGGGAAGAGTTTCTGAATCTTGCAACCAAGTTCTAATCCGTGTTCGACATCGCTGGCCGTCGCGACGCCCGGCACGAACGGCAGGCCGGCATCGAGCGAGGCTTTGACGATGGTTGCATTCAGACCGGGAGCGACGCCAAACTTTGCGCCGGCAGCGCGGGCTTGTTTAACTTGGGAAACTTCCAGCAACGTGCCGGCGCCGACTAGCATGCCGGGGTGCGCTTGTGCGATGGCACGAATCGCATCCGGCGCCGCGGCGGTGCGGAAGGTGACCTCGATGACATCGAGCCCGCCCGCAAGCAGGGCAGTGGCTAACGGGACAGCATCTTCAAGTTTGTCGATAACGGCAACGGGAACGACGCGATTTTGTATGATCTGATTCATAGTAATTATTCGTGGGTTGGGTTTTAATTGTCGCTGGTTTGCACAGTGGCAAAATTTAACCGCATCGCCGCCGCACAGTCAATAAGTGTAATTCGGGCTTGTCGCCGGCAGAAACGATTCATACCATGTACAAACAATCATGAAGATTGATTCCAAACTCAAACCCACTGACCTGTCGCGCAAGCTGGCACAGTTCTGGGAGCTTTCCGTCCAGAAGATTCGTGACATCGAAACCAACTATGACGCGCGAAAAGGTTCGCCGGTGTTCACCGTGCGCGGTAAGTACACGGCGCGTGGTTGGACGGAATGGACGCAAGGGTTTCAGTATGGCGCGGCAATTTTGCAGTTCGATGCTACCGGCGATGCCGGTATGTTGGAAATCGGCCGGCGCAACACGGTGGCAAAAATGGCGCCGCACGTCAGCCACTTCGGCGTTCACGACCACGGTTTCAACAACGTCTCGACCTACGGCAATCTCCTCCGCTTGATGAACGAAGGCCGTTTGCCGGAGAACAAATGGGAGCGGGATTTCTACGAGTTGGCACTCAAGATTTCCGGCGCGGCTCAAGCCCGGCGTTGGTCGCATGGTTTTATCTATTCGTTCAACGGCCCGCATTCGCTGTTCATCGATACTATCCGGTCGCTGCGTGTGCTCGCATTGGCGCACAAGCTCGGTCACGTTGGCATGGAGGAGAATGATCGGAAGATTTCGCTGCTCGACCGACTCAGGCAGCACGGGTACACGACAGCGACGTCTTGCGTCTACTACGGCGACGGTCGGGATGCGTATGACATCCGTGGTCGGACAGCGCACGAAGCCATTTTCAACGTCAACGATGGTCATTACCGGTGCCCGAATTCACAGCAAGGTTACTCGCCGTTCAGCACGTGGACGCGTGGGCTCGCGTGGGCGATGCTTGGCTTTTCGGAACAGTTGGAGTTCTTGAAGTCGGATGCTCCACCGGAATTCCTGAAGGCGGCGAAAGCAACTTGCGATTTCTATATTGAGCACGCCACGGCCGCCGACGGCATTCCGTATTGGGATACCGGCGCGCCGCTGCTGCACCAGCTGGGTGACTGGCAGAAGCGCCGGTCAGACCCATTTAACCAGTACGAACCAATTGATAGCAGTGCCGCTGCCATCGGCGCGCAGGGGTTATTGCGGCTGGGCCGGTATCTAAAAAACAAACGGTATTGGCAAGCGGGCTTGACCGTGCTCGACACATTGCTGGACGAGCCGTACCTGAGCACGTCGGCGAAACATCAAGGCCTGTTGCTGCACAGCGTTTATCACCGGCCCAACGGCTGGGACTACATTCCAGCCGGTAAGAAAATTCCGTGCGGTGAATCGAGTATGTGGGGGGATTACCATCTTCGGGAAGTTGCACTCTACGTTCAACGCATCGCCAACAACGAGCCGTACTACACGTTTTTCGCATGAGCTTCATTCAGATTGCCCGCATTCCGAGTCTGAAAACGTCGCAAGCGTTCCGCGATTACTGCGGTAAACTCGGAATTGATCTGCAATGCGAAGAAAACATCGTGACCGGCAACGCTTCGCCGCTAGCCAAGCCGCTGCCGTGGGAAGGTCGTACCATCGGCAATAGTTTTTGCATTCACCCGATGGAAGGCTGGGATGGTACGACGACCGGCGGCGCGACTGAACCGATGATTCGCCGTTGGCAACGGTTCGGCGAGAGCGGCGCGAAATTGATTTGGGGTGGGGAAGCGATGGCAGTGCGTCCTGACGGACGTGCGAACCCGAATCAGCTTATTATCAACGAAGCGAATAAGCGCGACATTGCCGGCTTGCGCGAAGCCTTAATAAATGCGCATCCCGGTAAGACAGACGATCTCATCATCGGCTTCCAGCTTACGCACTCGGGACGGTTTTGCCGACCGACTGACAAGAAGAAACTGGAACCGCGGGTCGCGTACCGGCACCCGATTCTCGACAAGAAGTTCCATGTTACCAGTGATGCGCAAGTTTGGACTGACGACGAGATTAAACAGCTAATCGATGCTTACATTGCCGCTGCGAAAATCGCGAAAGATTGCGGTGCCGACTTTGTGGACATCAAACATTGCCACGGCTATCTACTCCACGAATTTCTCAGCGCGCATACGCGGCCCGGTATGTTTGGCGGTTCGTTGGAAAACCGGACCAGAATTCTGCGCCTAATCACCGAAGGGATTCGCGCCAATGTCCCCGGTCTCGGTATCGGTGTGCGAGTCAGTATTTTCGATTTAGTTCCGTACAAACCGGACCCGGCATTGAGTGAACCCGGTAAGCTTGGACCCGGCATTCCGGAAGATTTTTCGCATTGCCTCCCATACCGGTACGGTTTTGGAGTGAATCAGCAAAATCCGGTCACCTACGATCTCACCGAGCCAATTCAGTTTCTCAAAATCTGCGAGCAACTCGGGATTACTCTCATCAATGTTTCCGCCGGTAGTCCGTACTACAATCCGCACGTTTCGCGCCCGGCCGCCTATCCGCCGAGCGATGGTTACCAACCGCCCGAAGACCCGCTCGTTGGTTGCGCCCGGCAAATCAATGTCGTCAAGGAACTCAAGAAGCAGGCGCCGAAGCTTATTCTCGTCGGCACGGCGTACACATACTTGCAGGAATATTTACCGCACGTTGCGCAGTATTATCTCCGGCACGGCCACGTCGATAGTATCGGTATCGGCCGGGCCGTGCTGAGTTACCCGCGGATTATCGCGGACGCTATTGAGCGGGGTGATATCGAGCGGAAGTTGATCTGCCGGACCTTTAGCGATTGCACGACCGCGCCACGCAACGGTATGATTAGCGGGTGTTATCCGCTCGATGAGTACTACAAGCACAAGCCCGAGGCGGCACAGGTGAAACAGGTCAAACTGACAATGGGTAAACAATGAAACGTCTTGCGCTAGTTACCGGCGGTTCGCGCGGAATTGGTTTGGGCATTGCGCGGGCATTGCTGAAGGATGGATTTGAAGTCGCCATCTGCGGCGTGCGGCTGACCTGTGATTTGAAAGATTTCTTTTACGTCCAATGTGACGTGAGCGACCGGCAAGCTCGAGCAAAGATGCTCGCCGCGATTCGGCAACGGTTTGGCAAGTTGCACGTGCTCGTCAACAACGCCGGCATCGCACCGGAGGTTCGCGCTGACATTCTCGACGCGACCGAAGAAAGTTTTGAGCAACTCATCCACACGAATCTGCAAGGCCCGTACTTCCTGACGCAAGCGGTTGCCAAATGGATGATCGAACAGAAAGCCGGCTGCATCATCAATGTCTCGTCAATTTCTGCGGCTGTCGCCAGCGTGAACCGTGGCGATTACTGCATCTCAAAGGCCGGTGTTGCGATGGCGACGCAGCTGTGGGCGGCGCGGCTCGGCGAGTTCGATATTCCGGTATATGAAGTCCGGCCGGGCGTCATTAAGACCGACATGACGGCGGTTGTGACCGAAAAATACGACAAGCTTTTCGCTGGTGGTCTCGCCATTCAAGCTCGCTGGGGGATGCCGGAAGATGTTGGTAAAGCCGTCGCGTCCCTGGCCCGTGGCGATTTCCCATACTCGACCGGGCAGGTTATACTCGTTGATGGCGGGATGACGGTCCAGCGACTCTGACGTCTCATCTAGAGGCGTGCTTGACGTTTGGCGCGGCGGCGGTTACAGTCGCGCTTCTTAAACCGAACCAATAGGAGTTTAATTTATGGCAACTGCACCAACAAAACCCGGCGTGACAAACGCGCGCCCAAAAACAAAAGACGGTAAAAAAGACGGCAAGGACAAAGGCCCGATATTTCCGAGCGAGTTCGGCTCACACGCGATGATGATCAACGCTGAGTTGACCGAGAAGATCGCCGCCGCCAAGCAGGATGCGACCGATCCGTGGCAGATTTTGACCGACGAGCGCGGCAACTTCGCCACGCGCAAGCACCGGATCGATACCAATATGGCCGACCCGAACCGGTTTGCTGACTTGCCCGCACGCGAGAAGCAACTCAAAGAATTAGCCTAACCGATAATCCCAACGATTGCGTGAGCGTCAGGGCCGGTTGGCTCTGACGCTCTTGCCTTTTGTAGGGAAATACGATTCTCTAGGAGTGTCATGTCCAACGAAATACCAACCGCCACACCATCCGATTTTATCCGCGACATTGTTAAAGCCGATCTCGAAACCGGCAAGTACAAGACGCCGGTCACCCGGTTCCCGCCGGAACCGAATGGTTATCTCCACATTGGCCACGCCAAATCCATCTGCCTGAACTTCGGCATCGCTCGTGAATTCGGCGGACAGTGCAATCTCCGTTTCGACGATACGAACCCGACGAAGGAAGAAGTCGAGTACGTGGACTCCATTACTACTGATGTGAACTGGCTGATTGCCGGCTGGGCGGACGACCGGCTTGGCCTCAAGCCTGCCGGCGCGACGCTGGAGAAGAAAGACGGAGATTTTTACTTACCGGCTGCAAAAACCGGCACGACCGAACCATTTTACGCCTCGGATTATTTTGACGCGCTCTACGAGTTTGCGGTGCAGCTCATCAAGAACGGCAAAGCCTACGTCTGCGATCACACGGCGGAGGAAGTGGACTTTATGCGTGGCGCGCCCGATCGGGCAGGGGAGCCGAGTAAGTTCCGGGACCGGCCGATTGCTGAAAGCCTCGATCTCTTTGCGCGGATGAAGGCCGGTGAGTTTCCCGATGGTGCGCGAACGGTGCGGGCCAAGATTGATATGACCTCGCCGAATGTCTGGCTGCGCGACCCGTTGATTTACCGAATCCGCCACGCCGAACATCACCATACCGGCGCCAAGTGGTGCATCTATCCGCTCTACGACTTCGCCCATTGCCTCAGCGACTACATCGAAGGCATCACCCACAGCATCTGCACCCTCGAATTCGAAGTCCATCGCCCGCTCTACGACTGGATTCTCGAAAACCTCGACCTCCCCCGGCCGCTCCCGCACCAATACGAATTCGCCAAGCTCATCCCGACCTACACCATCGTCTCCAAGCGCAAACTCATCACGCTCGTCTACGACCACATCGTCACCGGCTGGGACGACCCGCGCCTGCCGACCATCAGCGGCCTGCGCCGCCGCGGCATCCCCGCCAGCGCCGTCCGCCAATTCGCTTACAACATCGGCGTCACCAAATACAACAGCGTCACCGACATCGCCGTCTTCGAGCACTGCATCCGCGAAGACCTCAACCGCCGCGCCCTCCGCCGCCTCGCCGTCCTGCGCCCCCTCAAAGTCATCATCACCAACCTCCCCGCCGACCACCACGAAGAACTCGACGCCATCAACAACCCCGAAGACCCGGCCACCGGCACCCGCAAACTCCCGTTCAGCCGCGAACTCTGGATCGAGCAAGACGACTTCGCCGAAGTCCCGCCCCCGAAATTCTTCCGCCTAAAACCCGGCGGCGAAGTCCGCCTGAAATACGCCTACATCATCAAGTGCGACGAAGTCATCAAAGACAACACCGGCAAGGTGGTTGAACTCCGCTGCACCGCCGATCTCACTAGCAAAACCGGTGGCGAAACCTCCGGTCGCAAAATCAAAGGCACAATCCACTGGGTTTCCGCGAAACACGCCATCGACGCCGAATGCCGGCTCTACGACCGCCTCTTCACCACCGCCGAACCCGACGCCGACGGCGACTTCAAGAAGAACATCAACCCGCACAGCCTCGAAGTCGTCACCGCCAAATGCGAACCGAGCGTCAAGGACGCCAAGCCCGAACTCCGGTACCAATTCGAGCGCCTCGCGTACTTCGCCCTCGACCCCGACAGCCAACCTGGTAAGCTCGTCCTCAACCGCACCATCACGCTGAAAGACACGTGGGCGAAGATTGGAAAAATGTTAGCTTCAACTTAGTCCAGATAAGGAGTGAGACATGAATCCCAACATGCGGAAGACGATCATTTCAGTAGTAATACCGGTCTACAATGAGCAGGCTAACTTGCCGGAAATGTATTCTCGGCTCCGAATGGTACTGGATGATATGGGGAGGCCGTACGAGATCATCTTTGTCGACGACGGTAGCCGAGACAAATCCCGCGAGTTGATCCGAGGATTTGTCTCCACCACTCCCGCTGTGCGCGGACTGTTTCTGTCGCGCAACTTCGGTCATCAACCCGCGATTGCTGCGGGGATTGATCATGCCCAAGGCGACTGCGTCATCCTGATGGATTGCGACTTGCAGGATCCGCCAGAGCTCATCCCGTCCCTAGTGTCCGCTTGGGAACAGGGCAATCAAGTGGTCTTTGCCGTCCGAAAGAAGCGTAAAGAATCACTCCCGAAACGAGCCGCCTATCGATTATTCTATCGGTTGCTGCAACGGCTCGCTAACATAAAGATTCCGCTGGATAGCGGGGACTTTTCCCTCATTGACCGGCAAGTCGCCGACCTGTTGCGCAAAATGCCGGAGCGTAATAGGTTCATCCGTGGGTTGCGCTCATGGGTGGGCTTCCAGCAGATCGGGATCGAGTACGAGCGGGCGGAACGGTATGCTGGTGAAGCGAAATACACTTTAACCAAACTTCTGAGATTGGCCTTTGATGGCTTTGTCTCGTTTTCGTACGTACCCCTGCGGATCGCGTTCTGGTTCGGCTGTTTCTCGTTTGCCTTGTCGTTTGCAATTGGCGTTTGGGCCGCCTACGAACGCTTGACCTACGGTAACGCCCCACAAGGTTGGACGTCGTTGATGGTCGTTATGACCTTTCTTGGTGGAACACAGCTCATGCTTGCCGGAATTGTTGGCGAGTACATTGCCCGCATCTACGACGAAGTGAAACAACGCCCCTACTACATCGTGGGACAGGAAATTGGACGCAAGTAATGGACAAAGATTACTATCGCGAGTACGCGGGCATCCAGCAGACGCATTGGTGGTACACTGGCCGCGTACAGCTCCTGCAGAGCGTTCTCGAACACCATCTGAGGCCCAGCCAGGAACGACGACTGTTGGATTTAGGCTGCGGTCCGGGAGGTATGCGACCGATGCTGGCTCAATACGGCCGGCTATTCTCCGCTGATTTTACAATTGAGGCGCTCCAATTTGCACAGCCGCAATCCTTAGGTCATCTGTTACAGGCTGATGCAACTAAATTGCCGTTTGGAGATGCAAGCTTCGACGTAGTGTGTGCGTTCGACCTTATCGAACACTTGGCCGATGACTTTTGCGCGCTTAGCGAATTCAATCGGGTGCTAAAGCCGGGAGGCTGGGTATTTGTTACGGTACCGGCATTTCAATTCCTCTGGGGAAGCCAGGATGTAGTTAACCATCATTACAGACGTTACCGTTGCTCGCAGATCCGACATCTATTGACAAGGACTGGTTTCTTGATTGAGCAGACGAGTTACTTTAATGCCTTTCTGTTTCTGCCTATTGCGATAGTGCGCCTCTTATCCACAATGAGAGCAGATCATCGGAGAGAATCTGGCGAGGAAGTACAGTCTGATTTTTCAATTCGCATCCCGAAATCGATAAATACGGCACTGCACCATCTATTCGCCTTTGAACGACACCTCCTTCGTCGAAGCAGTCTCCCTTTGGGTACGTCAGTTCTCTGCATCGCACGCAAACCAAAGAGTGAAGATGAATAGTCAGTTCCTCTTTGGCGTGCCTAAATCTCGCGCGATCCCAAGTTTCGTCTATTTGATACTGAGTACGACCTTTCTCATCTTTTTGATCCCGTTGGGAAGGTATCCCTTGCCGTACATCGACGAGTCATTCTACAACTATCCAGCTATCCGGTACTTAGAAGGTCACGGGTTTATATACCACGTTAGTTCCACTGCCCCATACGCGGATAAATTGTGGGCAAATCACGCTCCGTTTTTTCCACGAATGCAGATTACGACGTTCAGATTGCTGGGTAAGAATCAGTTTGCTATGCGTGCGCCGGACTATATCTTCGCTTATCTGGCGCTCTTTCTGATCTGTAGTTTCTTGATGAGGCGCAAATTGTTTTGGGCAGCACTGGCAGTAGCAGTCGTCTGGGTGGGCGATCGTTCAACACAGGAAGTACTGCTCGGACGGATGGAAGGCGTCGCGTTGTTTTTCGTGGTGCTTGGCTTTTGTGCCTTGATTATAACTTTGGAGCAGGAGACACCAATGGCCTGTTTGGCTTGTGGTGCGGCTCTTGGTTTGGCAATTGGCTTTCACCCCGTCACCGCTTTATTCTTTATCGCATCCGCCATGGTCTTGGTTGTGTCGGCGTCGCCGATTTGGCGTTGGCGAGCACTGTTTTCTTTCGCTGCGGGAGCAATGCTGCCCGCCTTCTTGTGGCTTCTGTGCTGGTGGCCAGATCTGGGCGCATCATACGAGCAGTTCCAGCATAACCTGAAGGCGGCCACCGTACATACGCTCTGCGACAAGCTCCTTAACTTAGTCCGTGTACTGCGTTGGTCGCGGTGGTGGCTGATTAGTTTGTGCTTGGTTGTGGCTGGCTATCTCTTGCCCCTGGCCATCTGGTTCCTGTACCGGCGTCGGAACGCCGGGCTTCGCGAGTCCCCGCACGCACTTTGGCTCGTAGCCTGTCTCTTCTCGGTCGTCGGTCTGATTGCGCTGCTGACCAAGGCCGTCTTTCCCTACTATCTGGTGTACTTCACGATCTGGCCGACGGTGGCTTTGGCTGTCCAATTGGAAACCAAAGCCGGTCGGCAGTTTCGTGTGTGGACCTGCGCAGCATATCTGATTGTCATTCTTGGCTGGCTGCCGAGTTTTCTCTGGAATGGTCTTCGTGCGCGCGAAGCGTTGCTCTACTTTCATCGCTTGGATCACCGCCGGGTGATCCGTCAATTGCAGTCGGTCATTCCAGCTCATACTAAGGTCGTTTGTGAACCCATAATGTTCATGATCGCACAGGAGGCCGGTTTGGACTACGAACCAGTTGCGTGGTTCGCTGAACAAACCAAACCACCACCGGAAGTTTGGTTGTTGGTGACGAAAGCGGAGTGGCTCCAGCCGCACTACCTATCTCCTGAGGCGATCCGGTCTCGCCGCATAGTCATAGAGTGTGATGGCTTCTTCAAGAAGGAAGCACCATCTGAGAAATACATTGTCTTGGGACCAGCCGTGAATTAGCTGCTTGATGAGGTGTGGTGCCGGGTATCGGACGCAAAGTCACACCTTGGAGTATGAAAGTCACGCAGCCAGCAGTACGTGGTTATCAATCCGGTAAAGTTGGGTAATCTCCCTTGGCCAAAGTCTTGGCGGACAGTTCGGCATGGGCGATGAACAGGTTGCCAGTAGGGAAATGTTGCCGGCAATGTGCCCCGGAGACTTTGAACAACTCGGAAACAAATCGGACACGCAGGACCACGGGAGTATCCATCGCGGTCAATGGTCTGTTGTCGTGGACACTCTTGCCGTTGGTGCTGCCACCGTTCCGCCTCTACTCCGGGCGGGAGTTGCTGGAGGTCTTGCTCTGGCAAGGCATGGGACTGGTGGGCTGGCCCGTGGGGTTGGTGGGCGGGCCGGTCTGGATGGTATTGTAGGTGCTGATGTCTGTCGACGGTTGGTTAATGTGCATTTTGGGCTGAAAATGGGTGCCGGAGGCTCGTTTTTGCCCATTTTTTATCAAAAACACCAGTTTTTGGCTCTTTCAAAAGCTAGGAAAGACCCAACATGGTGGTTTTGCGGAGTCTTCCAGCTTGTAAACGAAGCTCCGAAGCGGTTTTACGGAGTCTTCCAGC
>JBAWWR010000082.1:0-11477 GCA_037146675.1 Verrucomicrobiota bacterium
TCGCGGTGTCTGCACCGTCGTGGCGAAGTTGTTTAATATCGTTCGCCCGGATCTGGCAATGTTCGGGCAGAAAGATTACCAGCAACTTAAGGTCATCCAACGCATGGTGCGGGATTTGCGCTATCCGATTGAAATCGTTCCGGTGCCGACCGTGCGCGAGACTGACGGGTTGGCCCTGAGCAGTCGTAACCGGTATCTCGCTTCCACCGAGCGTGCACAAGCCAGCATCATTTGGAAATCACTCAATACGGCGCGTGAGTTATTTCAGTCCGGCGAACGCGATCCAGTCCACTTGCAAGACGGGATGCGACGCACGTTGGAAGTTGTTAACGGCATTCGACTGGACTACGCTGAAATCGCCGATGCCGAGACGTTGGAGCCGGTTGCGACGATGCAATCCGGTAACGTTGCACTGATTGCCGCCTACTTCGGTCAGACGTGCTTAATTGACAACTTGCTGCTTGACTGAAACCGGCAGCAAGGCAATCAGGCGCGGTAAGCCCGACGCCGGAAGAAAACTAAAATCATCTGCGCGCTAGTCAGCACAAGTAGCACACCGGCACAGAAGAAATATGGTGACCGGATCGAGAACTGTTCGCCAACCAAGCCGGCTAGAAGTGATCCGAGGAAAATTCCCAAACCGAGCACGGCTTCATGGAGGCCGCTACCTTTACCCTTGTCAGTCATTTCTTCGAGGGTAAAAAAAATGCTGGCTTGGTAGGTGTAACCGGCGACAAAACCGGCCACGGTAAACGCAATCGCAAATACTACCTGGGTATTGCCGATGCCGATGCCGATTAGCGCGGCTACTGCCACAGCTTGCGCGACCCACAGCGGCCACAAACGCGTCCGCCAAAACGTGAGGCGAGCTAGCGCAAAAAAAGCAACCAGCGATCCGGCGCGGAATAGCGCCAACATTGCGCCATGTACGTCTGCGCGGATGCCGAGTTTGGTTGCTAGCTGCGGGAACAGGGCGCAGACGCCGCCGGTTGTGAGTGTCACGGTAAAGTTCGCTAGCCATGCGGTCTTGCGAAAACCACGGCCTAGCGGAACCGCCGGCAAGCTGGTGGTGTCAGCAATGGTTTCGTTGTCCGCTTGCGATGGTAAAAGCAAAACAATGATTGCGCCAAGTACTGCCAGCGCTGCTAAGAAAAATGCGGTGAACGAATGAATTCGAAAGACTGCACCGGTCAAGCCCGACCCAAGCAGAAAGCCGGTCGTCCATGCCGTGCTGAAGCGGACGAGTCTGGCATTGAGCTCTGCGGAACTGTTGGCGCTATCTCCCAGCCAGCCCATGATTGACGGCCAGAATGCGGAAATCGAAACACCAAATCCCGCCATGAGTATGAGCAATAACGGCACATTGGTTGTTAAACCACAGGCCACAATAAAACAAAGCGTCGCAATTAGACCGGTTATCGCCAGATGCCGGCGACCGAACCGGTCCGACAGGCGACCAGTAAACAGGACGCTGACGCCATAGGTGCCGGCCCAAATTGCGCCAAGTGCGCCGAGCTGAGAGCCGGTCGCGCCGCTCTCCGCCGCACGGCGGGTGACGGCGAAGAAAACCCCGGCTGCGGCAAAGTCCATCAACGCTGCCGCTGCGTAAATCAGGTGCCGTTGTTTCAACATTGGTCGCGCAGTCTCGTTGGTGATGCCCACGGCAATAAGTAATTCGCCATTATTCGTCGCCTCGCGTAGCGCGTTTAATTACTAGGTAGATTGCGTAACGGTGGGTTAGAGAAGGGGAGTCCCCGACCGCCGGTGGGATTGATTAAGTCCAAAAATTCGCGCTCCTGCTTCAGTGAGGAAAAATCCGGGTCGCGCGCAGCGTCGTTCAATATTGCGCCAGATTGATCAAGCACCTTCAATTCTTGGAGGGTGTGGATAGCCAGGATATTGTTGCCGAGGATTGCATAGGCGCGCGCGAGGCTGTAGTACGCCGCGCTGTCCTTCGGGTTCAACGAGGTGGCGGTGTTTAATCGGTCAATGCCATCCCGAAAATCGCTGCGCAGGCGCGATAATTTACCACGCTCGATTAAGGCGTTTCCCCAATTCGAATAGGTTGTCGCATAATTGGGCAAAGCGCGGCCTGATGCTTCAAATTTTGTAATCGCCTCACTCAGTAACTGGGTCTTCTCTTCCGGACTGGTTGCCAACCGCGCCGCGCGAACCAACGCACTGCCCCAGTTTGAATACAGCGGACCAATCTCGCTGCTAAACCGTGCGCTCTGTGCTGCGGCTGCGAAACGTTGGGCCGCCTCCTTGTAAAGCTGGACCCGAGCATTGTCGTCCACGGCGAAATCCGGCAGTTTGGTCGAGAGGATTACGCCCCATTTGTTGAGCGTCTCCCAATCTTTTGGGTCAAGCTGTGCAGCCCGTTGGCATTTCATGACCGCGCCCTGATAACACCCCAACCGCACGTGGCCATCCACCGGCATATCGCCGATCAACATCAGCAAGTCACTCCAAAAGAGTTGCGTGGTTTTGTTGGTGGGATTCAATTCCGCAGCGCGACTGAATTTTCCAGCCGCCTGCTGATAGAATTGCAGGCGCTGATCAAGTGACAGCGCTTGTCGTCCCATTTGCACCAGCGCGATGCCTAACTGGTTTTGGACTTCGAATGAAAGCGGTCGAGTTTGGGATGCGCGCTGAAGATGTTCCACCGCTCCCGCGTACTTCTGCTCACGCATCAACTGTAGTCCGGTCTCCAGAAACTCGTCGGCGTTGGTGGTTGCGGTGGCAACTGGTACGGCAGTGGAATTGATTGCCACGCTGGGCAGCGGATTGGTTTCTTGACCGCTGACGGCAACGACGGCAACGACTAGGCTTAAATAAATAATTCGGCTCATCGCTCGCAACGGAGCGTACTGCTTTAGTGATTGTCAGGCAAGCGAACTTTGACAACCGCTTTCACAACGTCCAAAGCGCCGTTCCATTCGATACCCGGTGCGTGACCGTCAGCCGGGAATAGCACGCTGAAGTGTCCCGCTTCTAAATTGACCGGGGTCGTACCGTCGACGGTGGCAAAAAACTCAATGTCACGGCCGCTATCGTAAGGTTGTGTTACCGTGGTTAATGTTGCCAACGGCGCCCAGAGAATTGTTTCTCGGCCGGCAATCAGATACTGGACGTCGGCATAATTTCGGTGCGCTTCAAGTTTGGCCTGCGTTACCGGCTTGGTCCGATAACGCTGCACGAGGCAATACAGACGGTCGCCATCTAGTTCATACCGGCCGGTCGGGGTGTTGGCATTGAGCGTTTGCAAATACTCAAAAGCTTTTGTGAGCCCCGGTAACGCTGTGGCGTACCGGCGCCACTGGGGAAGGGTGTCGAAAATCATTTCTTCCTTTTTCCAAGAACGCTCGCGCGTGTGCGGAGGCGCAGGGCATTAAGGCGGATAAAACCAGTTGCATCGGTCTGGTCGTACGCGCCGCGGTCGGCTTCCATCGTGGCGACGTGCGGATTATAAAGCGATACTGGCGATTTCCGTCCGGCGGTAATAACGTTGCCCTTGTAAAGCTTCAAGCGAACAGTGCCGGTCACATGCTGTTGACTCTCGGTGACGAGCGCCTGCAATGCCTCGCGCTCAGGTGCGAACCAGAATCCGTAGTACACCAACTCTGCATACCGGGGAATGAGTGAGTCGCGCAGGTGCATGACTTCCCGGTCCATTGTGAGAGTCTCAACTTGCCGGTGGGCAAAGTGCAAAATCGTACCACCCGGCGTTTCATACACACCGCGTGATTTCATACCGACGAACCGGTTTTCTACCAAGTCCACCCGTCCGATGCCGTGTTTGCCACCAAGTTTATTGAGTGCGCGTAAAACATTTGCCGGGCTCAACGGCCGTCCATTGATGGCGACGCAATTGCCGGCAACGAAATCGAGTTCGACGTACTCCGGTTTATCCGGAGCTTTCTCCGGTGCGACACTGAGCTTAAACATATCCGCCGGTGGCTCAATCCACGGGTCTTCAAGGATGCCTGATTCAAAACTAATATGTAGCAGATTCCGGTCTGTTGAATATGGCTTTTTCGCCGAGGCATCGACTTTAATTCCTCTTTCTTGGCAATACGCCAACATCTCTGACCGGCCTTTGAACTGATTGTGATATTCCGGCAACCGCCACGGCGCGATGATGTTCAGATCCGGCGCAAGCGCCGCGTAGGTTAACTCAAATCGGCACTGATCGTTGCCCTTGCCGGTAGCACCGTGTGCAACGGTGTCCGCTTTTTCCAACCGGGCAATCTCAACCTGCGCCTTGGCAATCAGCGGCCGCGCGATGCTGGTGCCGAGGTAGTACTGATTTTCGTAAATTGCACTGGCTTGAATCATCGGGAAGATAAAATCCCGCGCAAACTCCTCCACGAGGTCGAGCGCGTAATATTTGCTCGCGCCGGTCGCTTTCGCCTTCCGGTCTAGCCCCTTCAGCTCCTCCTCCTGCCCGATGTCGGCACAGAAGGCGACAATCTCGCACCGGTAAGTTTCCTTGAGCCAGTGGAGAATGACCGAGGTATCCAACCCACCCGAGTAAGCAACGACGATTTTCATAGGCTGGTATTTCTAAAGTCGGCGCCGGTAAAAAGCACGCAAAATCTCAACTCGGCAACGGCGGAAAATCAACAGTGAAATGTCTAATGCCACAAACAGTTCCCATAAAATAACCGCAATCAGTGATCCACTGGCAGGCCTCCGTTGTCGAGTTCACCGAGGTTTGCGCGCTACGCACAGGAGTGAAACGCCAAAAGGTAGATGGCCGCCACGCACAAGCCAGGGCTTTTCGGCTGTGAAGATTTTTGCTAGCAATTCGTTATGCCAGCCGTGATGCCTCAAAGTGAAGTCGGATTTTGTTTCTTCAACGGGATGGGCGCGATTCAAACCAAGAACTCGGTAGGCCAATCGAACCGCCGCGATGGGCGGGAAAAGAAAAGTATTGAAGTAGGTGATCTGTTCAATGTCGAACCCGGCACCGCGCACGACAGTTGATAGTCCCGCGGCATTGTAGCGGCGGCAATGATGACTGACGATGTCCTGTCGGCCCCACAGGAATTGGAATGCTGGAACAGTCACAAACAGCCAGCCGTGTGGTTTCAACGTGCGATACAACTCGTCCACCCCCGCCCCATCATCGCGCAAATGCTCGATCAGATCGAAGGCGACGGCGGCATCGAAGTAGCCGTTGCCGAATGGCAGTCGCATCCCGTCGGCCGCGACGAGATAGTCGAGTTGCTGTGCCGCACAGAACTGCAATGGGTCAAATGTGAAATCGGTTGAGACTAGTCGGCCGAACTGCGATAGCATCGGGCGCATCCCGCCCGGCCCGCAGCCGAGGTCCAGGATCAGTCGTTGGCGGCCGCGGTTGAGATGCCGACCGATAATCGCTTCGAGGATTTCGGCGCGGGCGCGATACCACCAGTGATTCCGCTGGATCGCGGCATACTCATGATAATAGGCTGCGTCCACGTCAGGCGCCGTCGATCTTCTCGCCGACGATGTAAAACGGGCGTTGTTTGACCTCATCGTAGATGCGCGCGATGTACTCGCCAACGATTCCGATCAACACCAGTTGGACACTGCCGAGTAGCATCACCGCAATCATCAGCGACGTCCAGCCCGGCGGGTTCGTGCCGAAAACGAACTTCGTATAGATCGCATAACCGATATAGACAAGGCAGAGGACAAAGCTGACCAACCCGAGCCAGAACGCCAGGCGTAGCGGCACGTAGGAAAACGACAGAAACCCGTCGAACGCCAGTTTCAGCAATCGTGTGAAGGTGTACTTCGGCTCGCCCGCATGACGCGCCTCGCGCTCGTACTCTAAGCCACATTGACGAAAACCGATCCACGAACGCAGTCCGCGGATGAAGCGATTTCGTTCGGGCATTTTTCGTAGAATGTTGACAACTTGCCGATCGATCAGCGAGAAATCACCCGCATCCACCGGGATGTCCAGATCCGCCAGGCCGTGCAACAGGCGGTAGAAAGCCAGATAGGCCATTCTTTTTAACAACGGTTCCTTGCGTTTCTTGCGGACAGCATACACCACCTGAAAGCCTTGCCTCCAGCGCGCGATTAACTGGGGGATGATTTCCGGCGGATCCTGAAGATCCGCGTCCATCGCGATCACCGCGGCCCCACGCGAGTGGTCCATGCCTGCTGATAGCGCGGCCTGATGACCGAAGTTGCGGGAAAGAAACAATGCGTGCACGGCGCAATTCTCCGCCGCCAGCGCGCGAATCAGCGTGGCGGAATTGTCATGGCTGCCATCATCAATGAAGATAATCTCATATGGCTCGTTGAGCGGCTGGAGCACGGCCAACAGCCGGCGATACAACTCGGGCAGGTTTTCCTGCTCATTGCAAACTGGAATCACGACGGAATAACGTGTTGTATCCACAAGATTGAACACTGTAGGCAAACTGAGCCGCTTTTCCATTAAAAAATGCAGCCAGAAAAAACAAGTTGCAATGGTCCGGCGGATACGCAACAACTTTCTGCGATGCGGAAACCTCTAGCGATCTGGGTTGCCACGGGCCTGCTGGTCGTGATGGCAGCGTTGATGATTGGCCCGGCCCGCCACGACAGCGCCACCGTGGACGAAACGACCGTGCTCGGCGCGGGTTACACGTATCTGCAAGGCCATCGTTTTCTATTTCAGCCGGAGCATCCACCGTTTTCGCAGATGATGCCGGCAATTCCGGCGTTAGCGATGGACATCAAGCTCTCGCCGAATGCCCAAGCACTTGTCGATGGCCGGGTCGGCTATCCGTGGACGCGACCGTGGTTCGGGCCGATTCGGGCTGTGCCGGAACTGTTTCCGCAAGGCCGCGACAATTGGTATTACTGGGCGTTGCCGGAAAGCCAACTTTTCGGCCAGATGTTCGTGTACGACGGCACCAACGACGGCAATTTGCTGATGTTACGCGGACGGTGCGTGCAGATCCTGCTGGCGCTTGGCGTTGGTGTGCTGGTGTTCTATTGGGTCCGCCGGGCTACCGGTAATGATTGGGCGGCGCTGGCGGCGCTGGCATTGTGGGTCTTCAATCCGAACGCCATAGCCCATGGTCACTTGATTACCACTGACATCAGCGTCACCATTGCCATGACCGGCGCGTTGCTCCTATTCGCGCTGCTGCTAGAAAAGCCGACCCGCAAACTGGCCATCGCTTGTGGCGCGGTTACCGGAGTGGCGCTGGTGATGAAGCACACGGCAGTCACACTCGCGCCGATGTATCTACTGCTGGCCGGACTCGCGTGGAATAAACTCAAGGCACAGCCGATGCCGCTGTGGAAACTTGCCGGGTTGGTTGCGTTGGGGGCGTGGGGCGTGTTGCTGGTCGTGTACTTTCCGCGCTGGTCGCCCGCGCCGATGCTGCCGGAAGCCCAGGCCAATGCACTCGGCGTCCCGAGTTGGTTTCAGTCTTGCCGAGCCTTTTTGATTCCCGCCGACTATTTTAAAGGTTTCGCGCTCACGCTAGGTCACTCGCAAGGCGGCCACGACAACTATCTCTGCGGCGAATGGTCGCATACCGGTTGGTGGTATTACTACCCGGCCTCAATCTTTCTCAAATCACCCTTGGCGTTCGTCGTGCTAATCGTGCTCAGCGCGGTCACGTTCCTGCGCAAGTGGAAATCGGCCGACCCGCTCGAAGTTACGGCGTGGGCGGCAACCGTGTTATTCCTCGGCATTGCCATGACCAGCAACGTCAATATTGGAATTCGCCATCTCTTGCCGGTCATGCCGCTGTTCTGCATCGGCATCGGCTGCGCAATTCCACGAATGACCTCAGCACTCGTTACAAAAGCCATCCCGGTCCTGCTTTTGTGGCAAATCATCATCGTTGCACTCGCCTACCCGCTCTATCTGCAATTCTTCTCCGAATCCGTGGGCGGTGCACGCAACGGCTACCAGTACCTCGTGGATTCCAATTACGACTGGGGGCAGGACGCTAAACGACTCAAAACCTTTCTTGATGAGCATGGCATCCAGCACATTTACCTTGATTACTTCGGCACGCAATACTCGATTGAATATCTGAAGATTCCCAACACCCGCGTCACCGCCGAACAAGCCCATCAGATTAAGCAAGGCTGGCTAGTTGTCTCTGCTTCGCAACTCATGCGTCCAGAGTGGTCTTGGCTACGTGAGACACATCAACCAACAGATCGGATTGGTTTTACACTGTTTACTTACCGATTCGACTGAACAGCCACTGTCGCTATTCCTAGAATAGGTGCGCAATTTTTATATCGACTAATCCTGTGAAGTAAAATTCACACGTTCTTTTTCGATGACGAGTGGGCGACGGAGCACCTGGGTATGAATAGCCCCGACATACTCCCCCACAATTCCTAAGAACAGCAATTGGATGGAACCAACAAAAAATAACCCAATCACCAAAGGGGCCGTCCCCACGGCAAACCGGTCCCAAAAAATCAATTTGTACACCAAATAGATCAATCCAAAGATCAGACTTAGAATGGACATTACAAAGCCCAACATCGTCGCGAGGCGCAACGGCACCTTCGAATGGTTAGTCATTCCCAACATCGCCATGTCGTAGAGCGTATAGAAATTGTTCTTGGTAATCCCCCGTTTACGAACGGGCTGGTGGTATTCGACTTTCGCCTTCTCAAATCCGATGTCACAGATGAGACCGCGGAAGTACGGATACGGATCCGGCACGCCGCGCAAAATCTCCAGCACCTGCCGGTCGTACAGCCCGAAGCCGGTAAAATCCTTCAACAATTCCACCTCGGCCAACCCGCTCACAATCTGATAGTAGAGGCGGCGCACCGCGAACATCGGCTTCGACTCCTCACTCCCTTTCTTGATCCCGACCACCATCTTGAACCCCGCTTCCCACTGGCGCAGGAATTCAATCAGGAGGGTCGGCGGATCTTGTAGGTCGGCCACGAGTAAAATAGCGGCATCCCCACTAGCTTGGAGTAAACCGTGAAACGGTGAGCGGATATGCCCGAAGTTACGAGCATTGACGATGAGCTTCACGTGACTATCCTGCGCGGCAATCTCTTTGAGAATGAGCACCGTCTGGTCAGTGGACGCATTATCAATGAAGAGGTGCTCGTATTGATACTGCGGAAGTCCCGCAAAAATCTTCGCCACCTGAGCGACTAATTCGCGGACGTTTTCGGCTTCGTTGAAACAAGGAGTCACAATGCTGATTGTTTTCATAGGATTGATTGACTTAGGCTGATTCATTGAGAAACGCGGCAATCCGTTTGGCGATTGTGGTGCCATCCAGTCCGGCCTGCAATCGCATAAACTCTTGCGAGCCGACCACGGAGGCCAACTCCGTGGCCACACCGCACGCAATCACGCGAACATTCGGGGGTAGATTCTCACGCAGGATGGCTCCCAACCCGGTGGCGGAACGATGTTCTTCGAGACTAAAGACACAGGCGTAAGAATGGAGGTGATGAAGATCAGCAGGAACGACAGGGTTTAACCACGGACAAGACCAGACTGAAATCGATTGACCTTGGGTCGCCAAAATCTCCGCGGCCGTCAACGCCTCCTTGAGCACTGCCCCGGTGGCGACCAGTGCCACCGAGTGGTCGGTTTTTATAATCGGCAAGGGCGCGGCCCCCACCCCACGGACCGCGTGCAAATCGTGTTCCCCGGCTTTGCCGAGCCGAAGATAGGAAGGACCGGGCTGTTCGACGAGCCGCTGCACGCAGCCCCGCGTTTCGCCCGGATCCGCCGGTGAAAAAATCTGTAAATTCGGTAGTCCCCGTAGCACGCCGATGTCTTCCACTGCATGATGAGAATACCCAAGATTTCCATACGCCATTCCCGCTCCAACCGCGACCACGGTCACCGGCCACTGGTGGTAGCAGATATCGTTACGAATTTGCTCGAGGCATCGGAGTGTTGGGAAGTTGGCAATCGAATACGTAAAAACATGATACCCTTCGGAGGCAAGACCCGCGGCGACCCCGGCCATATTCTGTTCGGCCACTCCCGCGTTTAGAAATCGCTCCGGAAACTCTTGCGCAAACGGCTCGACCACCGAATAGCCGAGATCACCCACAAGCAAGAAGATTTCGGGATGACTCCTCGCGTGCCGGATTAGCTCTTGAATGAAGGCCGTTCGCATCAACCACCCAGCTCCGTTAACGCCTGCTGGAGTTGCGCTGCATTCGGCGACTGATAGTGCCACGCCAGTTGGTTCTCCATGAAGCTTACGCCTTTGCCTTTAATCGTATGCGCAATTAAGCAGGAAGGTTTTCCGGGTTCCCACGGAACGCCCGCGAGCGCAGTCCGGATTTGATCCGGATTGTGGCCGTCCACCTCTCGTGCGGCCCAGTGAAAGGCGCGGAATTTGTCCGCGAGCGGATCAAGATTGAGGACTTCCTTAACCGAGCCCAGACTCTGAATTTTGTTGTAGTCGATGATTGCCACTAGATTATCGAGTTTGTGCTGCGGGGCAAAAAGAATAGACTCCCAGTTGGAGCCTTCGTCCAATTCGCCGTCGCTCAACAGCACGAATACGCGCCAGTCTTTGCCTTGCCGTTTAGCGGCGAGTGCCTTGCCGCAGCCGAATGTTAGTCCATGGCCCAGCGAGCCGGTGGAAAACTCCACCCCGGGGACTTTGTGGCTGACATGCGCCAATAGGCGTGACCCGTTTTGTCCATAACCCTGCAACTCTTCCACCGGAAAAAAACCGCGCAAAGCCAAGGCCGCATATAAGGCGGTACAACTGTGTCCCTTACTCAGGATGAACCGGTCGCGATCTGGCCAGCGGGGCTCCATCGGACGCACTCGGAGGATTTCGCCATATAACACCGCCAGCAAATCGGCCATGGACAAGGCCCCCCCGATATGCGAGGCGCGCGCCCGCTGGACCATTTGCAGTGCCTGGCCGCGAATCGCCGTCGCCGAAAACTTTTCTAGCACAGGGCTGTTTAACATTTTCCCTTTTGAAAGGCGGCCGTTCGTTGCACGCCAGTGGAAAGATCAAGCCACACCTGTAATCCCAACTCCGCACCGGCGCGCCGCACATCGGGAACGTATCGGAGAGGCAATCCACCGGTGGAGGGACGGGCGGTTTGAACGCGCCTGTTTCCGATTGTGTCAGCCACTAACTGAGCGACCTCACCAATGGGACGACCCTCAGCGGAACCTACATTGTATGGGTGGCAAGGTGTGCCACGAAATAAAATTGTCCAGAGCCAGATCGCTAAATCTGCCGCGTAGAGATACGAGCGATAGGACGTCCCATCGCCTTTCACTTGGACTGCGTCGCCCTGCAACGCATCGCGAACGAAGTTACCGATGGCGAATTGGGCATTCAACGGAAGATACGGCCCAACAAAGGCAAAGCAGCGGGCAATCTTCGTTTCCAGACCGGACTGCTGATGGTAGATAGCACAGAGTATTTCTGCTAGACGTTTTCCTTCTCCGTAGGCAGATGCGTGATCTAGCAGATTCGGACTACCGCCGTACTCTT
>JBAWWR010000083.1:0-11104 GCA_037146675.1 Verrucomicrobiota bacterium
AACTCCCGACCAAGGGCTTATGAGTCCCCTGCTCTACCACTGAGCTACCCTGGCAGTACGACCTGTAAAATCTCAGCCGTGTTTGTATACGGATTGGGTCGCCGGAATCCAGTTGAAAATTGGAGCGGGCGAAGGGAATCGAACCCTCGTTGCCGGCTTGGGAAGCCGGAGCATTACCACTATGCTACGCCCGCTTACCGGTCTACATTCTCGCCGGTTTTCGTGACAAAGCAAGCGGGAAGTTTTGCTGTTGACAGAAGGGGACTGTTCTCGTATTGGTGACATTGTCATAGTTGTACTGGCGGTTGTGGATGGGGTGGGATAATCCTAGTAGCGTCAGGCGACGTTAAACGAATAATAAAACACGGGAGGAGCGGTCTATGAGAAAGTTTTACTTGAAAAAAGTGGGCGGTTTTACGCTGATCGAACTATTGGTCGTTATCGCCATCATTGCGATTCTAGCTGGTATGTTGATGCCGGCGTTGGCTACTGCGCGTGAAAAAGCCCGGCGCACTCAATGCATAAATAATCTGAAGCAGATTGGGCTGGCAATTGCTCAGTACGCTGGAGATTTCTCAGACCGCACGCCTGCTGCTGGTGCTGCGCCGACTGGAGTTGGTGTCACTACCAATTTGTCGATGATGAGCGCCTATCTGGCGACGCCAAAGGTGCTCGCGTGTCCGTCGGGAGGAAAGTCGCCTTCGGCCACTTGGGCCAGTTGCGGTGATGTAGCTAATGTCAGTTATGCCTATCAGGGGGCCGGTCAGGGTGGGGCAAACAGTCTGACATTTATGGCGGATCCAAATGATATTATTGCTTGGGATGCTAATAATATCATCGCTGGTACAACTGTAGGTGGAAATGCTCCCGCCGCTTATCCGTCCTCTCCTACTGTAGCCAATGCAGGTTGGATTGGTGGTACGGGAACTTTGTCTGGTAATCACAAAGAATCTGGTGGTAATGTCTTGTTTAGTGACAGTCACGTTGGTTGGGTAACCAAGATGCCAACGAATGCTACAATTGGTTGTATCAATCCTTAATAAGTAATCGCGATATTTACTTACGAGAGGCCCCGCTGATTCAGCGGGGCCTCTTTTTTTAGCTCCAAGTGGTGGTTGGACATTCCTGAGAGCCCCGCTATACTACCGGCATGCCAGTTCAAAACTGCATCATCAAGGTCCAGAAGCGCAACCGGGCACTGGTGACTTTTGACGAGCGCGCCATTTTGCACGCGATTATGCGTGCGGCCGAATCCATTGGCGGCCTTCAGCAAGATTATCTGCCCGGCATTAATGATAAGCTTTTCGACGCCTACGCCCTTGACGAAAAAGTTGCCGAGTTCCTGACCGATGCCGTGGTCATTTGCCTGAACTCCGACCCGCACCACCACATTGCCAATTTTCCGCCGACCATTGAGATGATTCAGGATGAAGTCGTCCACGTCCTGCGCAGTTATGGTTTTCAGAACACTGCTGATGCCTACGAATGTTACCGGTGGGGCCGGCATTGGTTGCGCGAAGGCGCGATCACCGATACGCAATTTGTCGGCAACGGTTTTCCACGCAAACGCATGGAGAAAACGCTCGAATGGAACCGGCAACACGGCTGCGACACAGTTGCCGGTCTAAACGAAATCGTCCGCAGTGGTAAGCTCCGTCCGCTCGTTGAAGCTGCGTTGGCTGTGTACGAAGCGGCGCTCGATGAAGCGGCCAAAAAAGTCATCGCCCGCCTCAATACAGGTGACCAGTTGCGAATGCTTTGGGTGAGTGGTCCGAGTTCTTCCGGCAAGACCACCACCACTGTCAAGCTGACGCAGCGTCTTGAAAAACACGGGCTCCGGTTTCTGATGCTCAACCTCGACGATTATTTCTGGGCGCTGATCGAGCATCCGACCGACTGGATCAACGACCGCAACTTCGAGACGCCCGAAGCTCTCGACATCCAACTGCTCAACCAACATCTTAAGGATTTACTCGACGGCAAGACCATTGAAAAGCCAGTCTACAGTTTCAAAGAAGGCCGGCGGATAGCCACCAAGCCGGTCAAACTCGAACCTGACCAGATTTTGTTGCTTGATTGCCTCCATGGGTTTTACCCGCCGATTGCTGAAGGGATTGACCCCAGCGCACAATTCCGGGTGTACATTGAAACCCTCAACGTTCTTCGGGAAGGCGAGGGCACCAACCAGCGGCTGACCAGATTTACTGATGTTCGTCTCATCCGGCGGATGTTGCGCGATGTGCAGCACCGCAATCACAGCCCGCTCTCGACGTTGCTGCATTGGCACTACGTTCGCTGGGGTGAGCTTTTTTCCATCATCCCGCTGATGGGTCAAGCCGACCACGTCGTCAACGCCGGCTTACCTTTTGACTTGCCGGTGTTGAAATCATTCTTTATCGGTGCCGGCGGTCATTTGCCACCAGTCGAAGCCATGGACCAATACCGGGGATTTCTCGATGCGCAAATTCGGCATCGGCGCATCAAAGCCTTGCTTGAATCCGTTGCCGGCGTAGACCAAGCCCAACTGCCCGACCTCATCCCCGGCGATGCCGTCATCCGTGAATTTATCGGCGGCAGCACCATCCAAATTCCTCACAACCAATGAACGACCAAGCTAAACTCATTGCCGGCCTGCAACAGGCGTGGCGCGACGAAAACGCCAGCGCACGGAATTACCGGGCGTTGGCGGAACGAGAACCCAACCCCGAGCGGAAAGCGATTTTGTTGCGACTGGCTGAAGCCGAAGTCAAGCACGCCGCGAATTGGCAGGCGCGTCTGATTGAACTCGGGGCTGACCCCGGTGTTTATCAGGAGTCAACCCGCGAACGGACGCGCCGGTGGTTGCTCGTGCAAAGCGGCACCGATAGTGCCGTGGTCAAGTTGGAGGCGATGGAGAATGAAGCCGATGCGTTGTACGATGATTTGCTGAAGGTGGCCACTGACACAGACCGCGACCAAATTGCGGAAGCGCAGCGCGAGGAGGAAGCCCACGCCAAGGTGCTAAACGATATGACCGGTGCGTTTTCGCCGATTCAGCGCAAACTCGACCGGCTGCTCGGTCGGGAGAAATGGCACGTCACGGCCGGTGGCTGGATTGGGCAGGCGATTTACGGTGCGAACGACGGGCTCGGTGCGGCGTTTGGCGTCGTCAGCGGTGTGGCCGGAGCGACTGCGGCCGATGCGAAATTCGTTCTGCTGGCCGGCGTCACAACGGCGATTGCATCGGCGTTGTCGATGGGCAGCGGCGCGTACTTAGCCACGAAATCGGAGCGCGAAGTCTACGAGGCGGAAATCGAACGCGAGCGTCGTGAGATTGCCGAGCATCCGCAGGAGGAACTGGAAGAGATGGAGTTATTCTACCAGCTCAAAGGTTTTTCACAGGCAGAATCGAAAAAGATGGCGGCAAAACTAGCCGAGCAGCCAGAGCATTTTCTAAAAACGCTGACACACGAGGAGCTCGGTTTGTCGGAGCGTTCGTTTCCGAATCCGTGGCGGGCGACAATAAGCGCGACGGCGAGCACGGCGGTCGGCGCGTTCATCCCGGTGCTTCCGTTTTTCGTGATGAATGGCACGTCGGCATTGATTGCATCATTTGTCATTAGCACGATCGCGCACTTTGCAGTCGGGGCGGCAAAAGTGATTGTGACCGGCCGGTCCTGGTTCAAGAGCGGTATGGAAATGACATTCATTGGACTGGGTGAGGCAGTGATTACCTATGGCATTGGTCTGCTAATTGCGTCGGTCCGGTAATGCAGCTTGACGAAGCAGTTGGTGGCGCATAGAGTGCTAACAGATTTGACTGCGGGGTGGAGCAGCCCGGTAGCTCGTCAGGCTCATAACCTGAAGGTCGTGGGTTCAAATCCCACCCCCGCTACCAATTGCAAAGGCCGGAACATTTGTTCCGGCCTTTGTTTTTGGTGACACCTGAATTAAGTTTTTTGCCCGTAGTACGCGCCGGTGCCGTGTTTGCGTAGAAAATGCTTATCGAGCAACGCCGGCGGCATCGGTTTGCTGGTCGGTCGCAATCGCAACGTCTCACTCGCCAACCGTGCGCAGTATTCCAACGCGACCGCGTTCTCAACGGACTTCGCCAGTGTCGCGCCCCACGCGAATGGCCCGTGATTAGCCACCACCACTGCTGGTAGTTGGAGTGGATCAAGTTTTTGGAACCGCTCGACAATCACGTTGCCGGTATTGGCCTCGTAGTCCTGCTTGATTTCCTTCGCGGTCAATAATCGCGTGACTGGTACCGGTCCGTAAAAATAATCGGCGTGCGTCGTGCCCAGTGCCGGTATCTCTCGCCGCGCTTGCGCCCAAGCCGTTGCATAAAAACTGTGCGTGTGCACCACGCCGGCAATGTTCCGAAACGCCCGGTAAAGCACCAGGTGCGTCGGTGTGTCAGAGCTCGGTCGCAACTTGCCTTCAACCACCTTGCCAGTGGCGAGCGCGACCACGACCATGTGCGCCGGTTTCATTGCATCGTACGCCACGCCGGACGGCTTAATGACGATGTTGCCGGAGGCGCGGTCCACGCCACTGACATTGCCGAAGGTTTGGATGACCAAACCTTCCCGAACGAGTTGCAGGTTCGCTTCGCAGACTTGCTGTTTGAGTTGTTCGAGCATCAGTTCCTTGCTTGGCTGCGGATTTCGATGAGACGCTTCATGATGTTGTGCATATTGCCGGTCCACGAGTTTGTGCCGAAGCCGTCGTGGAGTTGCCGGTAGAGCGCATACAGCTCCCGGTAAACTGCGTGCGCCTTTGGATTCGGCTGGAATACTTTTGCCTTTACGCCGGTCATCGCTTTTTGCGCGGCGGTGTAATTTGGATGCGCACCGGCCACGACTGCGCCGGCAATTGCCGAACCGAGCGCGCAGGTCTGCGCCGAGCGCGACACCTTCATCGGGCGCCCGGTCACATCGGCGTAAACTTGCATGATTGACGGATGTTTCTCGGCGATGCCGCCACAGTTTACAATCTGCTCGACCTTCACGCCGTATTCCTCAAACCGGTTGATAATCGTCAATGCGCCAAACGCTGTCGCTTCGATTAACGCCCGGTAAATCTCTGCCGGCGTTGTGTAGAGCGTTTGACCGACTAATAAACCGGTGAGGCGTTGATCGACGAGGATGGTCCGGTTGCCGTTATTCCAATCCAGCGCCAGCAAACCGGATTCGCCTGGCTTGAGGTTCGCCGCGCCCTTCGTCAATTCATCGTGGCTGCCAGCTTTGATGTAGTTTACGAACCAGTTAAAAATGTCGCCGACCGCCGACTGCCCGGCTTCCAGTCCATAATAGCCCGGCAAAATGCTGCCGTTGACAATCCCGCATAAGCCGGGGATGTCCGCGAGTTTCGTGCCGACCGGTGCGACCATCATATCACAGGTGCTGGTGCCGATAATCTTTGCCAACGTGCCCGGCGCGATGCCACAACCGACGCCACCAAGATGTGCATCGAACGCGCCAACTGCCACCGGAATTCCTGCCGGTAAACCCGTTCGCTTCGCCCATTCCGGCGTGAGCTTGCCAACCGCCCGGTCAATCGTATGCGCCTTCGGTCGTAACCGGGAACGTAATTCACCAAGTTTAGGATCGAGCTTGCTGAGAAATTTTGCGTCTGGGTAACCGCCCCATTCGTCATTGTACATCGCCTTATGGCCGGCCGCGCAAACGCCGACAGTGAGTTGGTCAGGTGCCTCCGTACCGGTCAGTACTGCCGGTATCCAGTCCGCGCACTCGACCCACGTGTAGGCGGCGGCGAAAACTTCCGGTGCCGTGCGCAGGCAGTGCAGAATCTTGCTGAAAAACCATTCGCTCGAATACGTGCCGCCGCATTTCGTCAGATATTGTGGCCGCATCTGTTTCGCCAGTGCGGTAATCTCCGCCGCTTCGGCGACGCCGGTATGATCTTTCCACAGCCACGCCAGCGCAGCCGGATTCTTGGCAAAGCGCTTGTCAAACGCGAGCGGCTTGCCAGTGGAGTCCACCGGTAATGGCGTGCTGCCGGTCGTGTCCACGCCGATGCCGATGATTTGCGCGGGCTTGATCTTGGCTTGCCGCAACGCCTTTTTGATCGTCGTCTCCGCGCCGGTCAGGTAATCAGCGGGGTGTTGTCGGGCGAGATTCGGGTCGCGCGCCAAAATCACGCCGCGCGTGCCGTGGGCATATTCCCAGACTGCGGTGCCGACTTCACGGCCGTTGCGCACGTCCACAATCAACGCGCGGACTGAGTTCGTTCCGTAATCCAACCCGATAGTGTATTTGGCGCTCATTAAAAAATGATCCTCATAGCTGTTAGCGTTTACTGCATTTCAGAATGCCAAACCAGAGTGCGGTTGTCGAGAGCCCAGCGGACAGAGTGCATCGTCGCTTGATGTTCTTCCGGTCTAGTGACATTCTCACTTGCATGAGTGCTGATCAGAAACGTGTTCACTATTACAGCCAGCAAATGGAAGAAGGCTACCGGTTCATGCAGGAAATGATGCGGTATCCCGTTGCGGAATGCGGCGAACCACTGGAATCATTAGGCGACGCGGCGGCGGCTGCGGGCGTGGACGTTGAGTTTTCCTGTTCGCAAATTGTTACCGGCATCAACCGGATGTTTCTCTTGCGGCGTGGGCTGATTGCGGATTTCTTGGCAATCGCCCGCGAGATGAATGAGCGTGGTTGGGTTCTCAAAGTTGAAGACGGTTACCGGACGTGCCAGATGCAGAAGTTGGTGTCTCGCAAGCCGGTCGTATTCGATTCGATCCTACAGTGGACGATGCGCGAATTGGACGGCAAGATCCCGGATGTAAAACTGCTGACGCGGCGGGTCGCTTCGATGACTGCGAGTTGTCCAAAAATCGGCACGCACATGTCCGGTAGCGCAATCGATATGTCAGTGTTGCACCGGGATGACCGGACCGAGCTCGACCGTGGCGCTTCCTATTTGGCAATGTGCGAGCTGACGCCGATGGCATCGCCATTTGTCTCTGCGGAAGCGCAGAAAAACCGCGCCGAGATTACTAGTCTAATGGCCAAGCATGGTTTCATCGCCTACCCGTGGGAATTCTGGCACTACAACAAAGGTGATGCTTACGCGGAGTATCTCCAGAAAACCGGCCAGCCCGGCCGGTACGGCGCAATTGATTGGAATGTAGCTGAGCGCACAATAACACCAATCCAGAATCCGCTGATGCTGCTCAACTCCGAAGCTGAGATCCAATTCGAAATCGAGCAGGCGCTTCAGCGCCTCGGTCACCAGTCGAAGTAGCGCGCTGACAGTTTAAGAGAGTATGACGGCCTTCAGGACGTTGTCCCGGTAATTGGCGCACATCTCGAACGCCGCGCCAGCCTGCCGTAACGGTAGCCGGTGGGTTACGAACGACCTCAAGTCCACCTTGCCGGTTGTCGCCAATTTGATTGCGCGCGGATACGTGTGTTTCATGCGGCGGCTGAAAATAATCGTCAGGCCTTTGCGGCGCGCCGTGGAATGCTTGAACCGACATTGGTCTTCTGACGGGATGCCGACGAGCACGACTCGGCCGCCGGGTCGCGCCAGCTCGACGGACTGCCCGATGGCCGCCGCGCCCCACGCAGCTTCAAAAACCACATCCACTTCAGCTTTCGCCGGTAATGGTTCCGCGCCGTATTTGCCGGCCACTGCAACGCGCCACGGTAATGGATCGCTGACGTAAATCTCCGATGCACCGGCTAGCTTAATCGTCTGAATCAGTAGTAAACCAATCGGCCCGGCTCCGAGCACGGCGACGCGATCGCCGACGCGAATCTTGGCGAGGTCCGTGGCGTGCAGCGCGACGCCGAGTGGTTCGAGCATCGCAGCGGAAACGTCGTCAATCGCATCCGGTACTGGGAAGCAGCTTGTGGCCGGTACGCGGATGAACTCGGCCAGACTGCCGTCGTCGGGGTACAAGCCGCAGAAATGCAGGCGCCGGCAAAGATTCGGATGGCCGCGGTCGCAGAGGTCGCACCGGTGACACGGTTGTGCCGGGTCAACCGCCACGCGTACGCCGGTCTCTTCGATGATACCGGCGAATTCATGGCCGAGCGTCAGCGGCGCTTCGAGATTGGTGTCGCCGATGCGCCCGTCCAGATAGGTGTGCAGGTCGCTGCCGCAGATGCCGGTCGCCGTGACGCGGACGAGAACTTCGCCGGTGCGTGGCGTTGCCGGCGCGGCGACTTCCTCGATGCGCATGTCGCGCGGACCGTGCAACCGGGCGGCAAACATCAGAGGTTGCCCAGGCCCGGCGCGAGGTGATAGTAAATTTCGTTATTGCGGAGTTGTTGCTTGAATTCGCGGATCTCCGTCTTGGCGTCGATGATTACCAGCTCGATGCCGGCCATCGCCGCGAAATCTTCGAGGTGTTCGGTCGTAACGGCGTAGCTGAAGCCGGTATGGTGCGCACCGCCGGCGTGAATCCACGCGGCGCACGCGGTTTTAAAGTCGGGCCGGCACTGCCAGACGGCACGCGCGACCGGCAACTTCGGTAACGGCTGTGGTGGTTTGACCACGTCCACTTCGCCGACCAGCAGACGGAACCGGTTGCCGAGGTCAAGGAGCGAGGCGTTCAACGCCGGGCCGGCTGGTGCGTCGAACACTAGGCGGACCGGGTCCTCCTTGCCGCCGATACCGAGCGGATGAATTTCGAGCGACGGCTTGCCGGCAGTAATGGATTCGCAAACTTCGAGCATGTGTGAGCCGAGCACCAAGTGGCCGTCGGGATTGAGGTGGTAGGTGTAATCTTCCATGAACGACGTGCCGCCAGGTAAGCCATCGGCCATCACTTTCATCGCCCGAAGCAAGGCGCACGTTTTCCAGTCGCCTTCCGCGCCAAAACCGTAGCCGTCGGCCATCAACCGCTGGACGGCGAGGCCGGGTAGTTGTTTCAGACTGAGCAAATCTTCAAACGTAGTGGTGAATCCTTTGAAGTCACCGTCTTTGAGAAATGCGCGCATCCCGAGTTCAATTCGCGCGCCATCCCGGAGTGCTGCGTGACGCGCTCCGCCTTTGCGCAGTGCCGGTACGACAGAGTAACATTGTTCGTATTCTTCGCACAACCGGTCGACAGCGTGGTCGGTCATGTCGTTGACGGCGTTGACGAGGTGGCCGACGCCGTAACCGTTGACTGAGAAGCCGAGTTTGATTTCGGCAGAGACCTTGTCGCCGTCGGTGACGGCGACTTGGCGCATGTTATCGCCGAACCGGCAGAACTTGCCGCCTTGCAGATCGTGCCACGCGCGTGCGGCGCGCATCCACGCGCCGATCCGCGCCTGCACATCGAGATCGCTCCAGTGGCCGACCACGACTTTGCGGTTCAACCGCAGACGAGTGTGGATGAAGCCGGCTTCGCGGTCACCGTGCGCGGCTTGGTTGAGGTTCATGAAATCCATGTCAATCTCGCCCCACGGCAGGTCGCGGTTGAATTGCGTGTGCAGGTGCAGGAACGGTTTGCGCAACGCCGTCAGGCCGCCAATCCACATCTTGGATGGCGAGAACGTGTGCATCCAGAGGACGAGGCCGGCACATTTCGCGGAGGAATTGGCCTCGAGACAGAGCTGGCGGATTTCATCCGGTGTGGTGAGCACCGGCTTGAAGACAAGTTTGACCGGCAAGTCCGCGGCATTCAGTTCGGCGACAATGTGCCGGGAATTGGCCGCGACTTTTTTCAGGGCCACTTCGCCGTAGAGGTGTTGGCTGCCGGTAACGAACCAGATTTCGATGGGCGCGAGATTTTTCATAGCGGAGAATCTACTACCACGCGCACCGGTAACGTGCAAGCCGGTGAAGCGCGACCATCCGGGCTTGTCGCAGTTTAAGCCGGAATTTAGGTAGGGAATGAGCGGATTGGTGCAACTATCCGGACGGTGTTAGCCGACTGCGAGGAATGCTGCAACGACGCCCGCCATCGCTATCGAGCCCAAGCTCAGCGACGGCGGAGGCTGGCGCGCTGGCTGCATGGCGGGGGAAAGGTGGAGGCTGGAAGCAGCCAGCGTGACAGCCGGAGCCGTTCGCTGCAGCGCCTAGTTAGGCGTTTCGGCTGTTGGAATAAGAGCGTTCATCCGGCGAGCAAGTAATAGATGATGAATGCCACGAACGGCAATGCAAGAAGCACAAGACAGCCGGAACCTTTTGCGGTTGCGAGCTGTGCGGCCGGTTGCTGAGGTGTCTGGCGCTTGGTGGTCTTGTCTGGCGCTCGTCCGTCGCAGCATCCGGGGTGGGTCTGGCGAAGACGCTCGAAGAAGATGGCCTTTCGTTTCGGGTTCTGCCACCAAGCACAGTCTTCGCTGGTCAAGGCTTGGACAACCTCGCGTATCTTCGGCTTTGTTAGGCGCTCGGAGGAACCAGTAACCTGGCCGCGAACGTAAGTGTGTAATAGTTCTGGTAACTCGTCGTAGAGATAACGCTGGAACTCCGAAGCGTAGAGGTCTGGGTGAAGAATGAAACGGTCGGTAATCCAATCAGCGCGTCGCTCCCCAATGCGCTCCCACTGGTCGAGATCATCTGTCTGGTCGAGATTCTGAATCGTGTCGGATGCCTGTTGCTTGGTCATGCGGTCGGCTCCGCGAACACCCATGTAGGTGAGAAACGCTATCTGTTTGGGTGTTGCCGAGTCGCTCATTTCAGGACGCGCGTAGAAACGCCTAACGACAAGCTATGCCACGGCGTAGCCGAAAGGAAACAATGACGACACCCCAAGCGTCAACGGCTACGCCGTTGGCATCAGCGTATGGTTCGGCGCTGGCACTGGTGGAAGCCGGGCCAGCCAAGACGGAACGATGGGTAGAGAAGGCAGCGGCCATGTGCCAATACTGCAACAAGGGAGAGAACGTAGACCAAGCTGCCGCTCGGATACTGGCAATCGTGGCGCAGCAACTACGCACGGCACTGGAACACTGCTACGAGGTAACGGCAGACCCCGCGAAGTATGGACGGTATCTCTCCGAACAAGACCGCGCAATCATCCGTGACGTGCTCAACAACTCCACTGCGCCGAACATATGTATTCGGCCATACTCAGAAGGGTGTATCCTGACGTTGATATGGCCACGTTCATGGCGGCAGGATAGGATTGCGGTACAGGTGTGTCAAGCGTGAATCCAAG
>JBAWWR010000084.1:0-10978 GCA_037146675.1 Verrucomicrobiota bacterium
TTCGTCAGCTTCATTCTCCACCGGCTCCTCAAACCCACCAACAACTTCCGCGTCACCGTGATTCGTGACTGACAAACGTTTCGCCGCAATCATCTTCGACATGGACGGCGTGCTGATTGACAGCGAACCGCTCCACGCGCAGGCTTGGGAAGCGCTCTTTGCTGACATCGGCCTCGCGCGCACTCATGGGATGAATTACCGGAATTACATTGGTATCGCCGACAGCATTTTCCTCCGCGATTTCCTCGCCAAACATCACCGGCCCGAATCGCCCGCCGAACTCCATCACCAGAAACTCCAACACCTCTACCGGCTCATCCGCCAACACCGTCCCATTGACCCGCAACTTCCCGAACTCATTCCGGCATTGGCCCGACACTACCCGCTCGCCATCGCCTCCAGTTCCCGGCAAGAAGTCATCAACGTCGTCCTCGAAGTGGCCGGTCTCACCCAATATTTCAAAGTCACCATCGGCGGCGACGCCGTTCAACAGCTCAAACCCCACCCCGAAGTTTACCTCACCGCCGCCCGCCGGCTCGGCCTCCCGCCCGGTAACTGTTGCGCCATTGAAGACAGCCCACCCGGCATTGCTGCCGCCAAAGCCGCCGGTATGACTGTCATCGGCATCACCACCGGTCAGACCGCCGCCCAACTCCACCAAGCCGACCACATCGTCGCCGACTTCACCGCCATCCGCCAATTTTTCCTCTGAGAAACTCCGCCGGCGCGAGCTTGCATCTGGCCTGCCGGATTTGCTACGGTGCCGGCACGATGAATGTCCGTGTTCGTTTCGCACCTAGTCCGACCGGCGCTTTGCACATTGGCAGCGTTCGCACCGCGCTGTTCAACTGGCTCTATGCCCGCCATACCGGCGGCACATTCGTGCTGCGCATCGAAGACACCGACACCGCCCGCAACACCGAACAATCGCTCAACACCATTCTCGACGGGTTGAAATGGCTCGGACTGGATTGGGATGAAGGTCCGTATTTCCAATCCAAGCGTGCCGACATTTACCGGCAACGCGCCCAGCAACTCCGCGATGCCGGCCACGCCTACGAACGCGACGGCGCGCTCCGGTTCCGCATGACCCGCGACCCAGTCATCATTAACGACCTGATTGCCGGCCCGGTCACGCGCGCGCTCGGCGACCGGGAGATCACCGACCCCGATTTCGTCATCGTCCGCAGCGACGGCACACCGGTTTTCCATTTCGTTAACGTCGTGGACGACTTGGAAATGAAAATCACCCACGTCATCCGCGGCGAAGATCATCTCTCGAACACAGCGAAGCACATCGCACTCTTCCGCGCGTTCGGCGTGGAGCCACCAGCTTACGCGCACATCCCGATGATTCTGAACGTGGACGGCTCAAAGATGAGCAAGTCCGATTCCGATCCGCTCAAAGCCAGGCTCGCGTCGCTCACCGCCTACGTCGAGGACGGCTACCTACCGGAAGCGGTACGCAATTACCTTTGCCTGCTCGGCTGGTCGCCAAAAGATGACCGGCAAGTCCTGCCGATTGCGGAAGTCATCCAGAAATTTGATCTGCCGCAAATCCTCCGGCACAATGCGAAATTTGACGTGAGCAAACTGGAATGGATGAACGGCCAGTACATCAACACGCTCACACCCGATGATCTCGACCGGCACGCGGCGGCATTCGGCATCAAGTGCGACGACGCGATATACCGGCGCGCGGTTCTAAATTTGATTAAGGGAAAAATCTCACTGCTCAAGCAGCTACCGGATCGGTGCGGCTATTTCTTTACAGAGGATTTTCCGATTGATCCGGCGGCAGCAGCAAAATCACCGGTCGATCCGGTGCAGTTGGCCAAGCTCACGGAGCGGTACACCAGTTTACCGGCGTGGGACGCAGCGACTCTTGAAGCCAGCCTCAAAGCGTTAGCCAGCGAACTCGGAGTGAAGGCCGGCCTGTTGATTCATCCGTGCCGGCTGGCAGTCTCCGGCCAATCGGTCGGGCCGTCGTTGTATCACATGCTCGAAGTCATGGGACGCGACCGGGTACTGGGCCGGTTGCAAAGGTTCAAGGCATGACCACCGCGAATAAAATCACCATCTGCCGCATCCTGCTGATTCCGGTGTTCATTTGGCTGACACTGGATTACGTCCGCGATTCGCAGCACGGCGAAGGCCACGACTGGCAACGCTGGCTGGTGTGCGGAGTCTTCGCATTGGCCTCCATTTCCGACGCCGTGGACGGCTACATCGCGCGCCGGTACAAACAGAAGACCGAACTCGGAACCTACCTCGATCCGCTGGCGGACAAATTGCTGCTGGTGTCGGCCCTCGTCCTGTTGAGCGTCCGGTTCAAACAGGAATCACCATTTGAACTTTTACCGTTGTGGTTTCCGGTGTTGGTGATTAGCCGCGACTTAATCATTCTGGGCGGTTTTATCCTGATTCACATGATCACCGGCCATTCTCAAGCCCGGCCCCGATTGGTGGGCAAGGCGGCGACGGTATTTCAGATGATCACACTCGGTTGGATTCTGCTCCAGATTCATCACCCATCGTTCAAGTGGCCGTTGTACGCCGCCGGCTTGTGCACTTTCATCTCCGGCATCTGGTACATTCTCGACGGCATCAAGCAGCTCAACGCCCACGAACAGAAAAAATAGCCTGAAATCGTGTTGAATCGGTGCCGCGCTTCTTCTACGCTGCCGGCCGGGATGAACATCGCCAGTCTGATCGACCACACGCTTCTCAAACCCGACGCCACAGCTGCCGACATCGAACAGCTCTGCTGGGAAGCCGCGCAACATCAATTCTGTTCCGTCTGCGTCAATCCATTTCACGTCAAGTCCGCCGCCGCCTTGCTCCAAAACACGCCGGTCAAAGTCTGCACCGTGATTGGCTTTCCGCTCGGTGCCAACCTCACCGAAACCAAAGCCGCCGAAACGCGCTTCGCCCTCCACGATGGCGCTCGCGAAATTGACATGGTCCTCAACATCGGCGCACTCAAAGCCGGTAACTTCGCCGCTGTGCTCGCCGATATTCAAGCCGTCACGCAACTCTGCCACGAAGCGCGCGCCATCTGCAAAGTTATCTTCGAAACCTGTCTACTCACTGATGCCGAAAAAATTCGCGCCTGTGAACTTTCCATTACCGGCGGCGCCGACTTTGTCAAAACCTCGACCGGCTTCAGCACCGGCGGCGCAACCGTTGACGGCGTCGCGCTGATGAGTCGGTTGGTGAAACCGCGCGGTCTCGGCGTCAAAGCTTCTGGCGGCATACGCTCGTTGGCCGACCTCCAAAAAATGGTGTCTGCCGGCGCCACGCGCATCGGTACCAGCAGCGGCATCAAAATCCTCCAAGAAGCTGCCGGCACGTGAGCGGTTTTGTTCAATTACCGGCTGACGAGCGACTCGTCATCACTTGGCCGACGCCGAACCGGCAACTCTTTACCGCGCCGGAAAAATTCTTTGCCCGCACCCGCGTCAACCCAGATTTCGGCAAGCCTGGCTGGACACGCGACTGTGGGCGTCGCTTCCACCGCGGTTGCGACATCGCACCGGTCAACGTCACGCCGACCGGCCAAACCACCAGCGTCATCTTCACCGACTGCGCAACCGTTAAAGATTTCGCCAGCGACGAGCCAACCTTCATTCCGCACGACGAAGTTTTTGCTGTCATCCCCGGCAAGATCATCGAAGCCGTCACCGATGAATCCGCTTCTGATTTTGGCCGACATGTCGTCATCGAGCATCGCTGGCCGGTTGCCGGCACAAAATTCTTCACGCTTTACGGACATCTCGCCGAACTGAAAACCGGCAACTGCATCGGGTTGATGGGGCAGACTTCCAAAAACGCTGATGCGCGGAACTGGATGGCAATCGCGCCGCACTTACATTTCGAAGTCCGGGATACCGCCGGCAACGCCTACGATCCGGTCGAATTTCTAAAGCGGTTTTTGCCCCGCTAGTCCGACACGGAAAAGACCGGCAGGTAGTGATCATTCGCGGTCAACGCCAGGATTGCCAACGAAGTCGTGTAAAGCTGGCCGGCTTCGGCTTCGTCGGACGAGTGCGGTGGCACCGGCCAACTGCCGTCGGTATTTTGCAGTTTCGCTAACAACTTTTCGTCGAAGCCACGACCGGCTTGCGCGCAGAAAAACATGGCGTGATAGAAATACTCATCGTCCAACGTGACCGGTTGCGCCGTGAGCAAATCCAAGGATTTCTCCTCGTAATGACCGCACATCCGCAACGCCAGCACCGCTGCCGCCGTGCGGCCGGCAGTTGGAAATCCGCCGGGCTGATAAGCGAAACCGCCGCGCGGATGTCCGCACCGGTAGATGTACTGCGCCGCGCGCTCAAACGCTTCGCGCGGCACGCGCAACCCGGCATTCAACGCCGCCCGCAACGCCGCCACTTGCCAGACAGTCACTGCTAAATCGCTGTCGGTGGAATCCGGAAAATATCGCCAGCCGCCGTCGTGCAAATCGCCTTTCGGCACCGCCTGTGCCCGCAAAATTAACTCGACCGCTTTCGTCAACCGGGGCCGCACACCGGTCTCGCGTTTCACCATGCCGGTAATTTCGGCCAGCAGCAATGTCGTCACGCCGTGGCCGTACATCAGCGCCCCGCCGTTGGTGAACGCGCCATCCGCCGTCTGCTGCGTCAAAACATACCGGACGCCGCGATCAATCGCGACACCGTAGCCTGGTGTGGCCGGGACATTGCCGGCGGAAAGAAACGCCAGCACCGGTAACGCGTTCAGCACGGTGTTCGTACTCCACGAACCATCGGCGCGCTGCTGCCCGGCCAGCCACACCAAGCCGCGTGCGACTTCATTCGACGCCGCGAAGGTTGCCGGGCACAAAAACAATATGAGCGCACAGCAAAAAAAGACACTCGCTGTCCGGCGCAGGTTTGCGGGGACGTTGAACAGGCGTCTCGCCTGTTCGGGAGTACGGGGATGACATGGAAACAGGCAAGATGCCTGTTCAACTGGAATTTCAAAACGCGCTTTTAGCCAACACGCCTTCATCGGCAGCATTGTAGCAAAGCCGCGCCGGCGTTGCCCGTTGAAAATATCCGGTAACATTTCTGCGGATTTGCTGCGACGTTCCCCTTCCCCCTTCCCCTGGCAATGTCATACCACCCCAACCGGTCGCCCATGAGTAGATCGCAGGGCCTCCACCGCTCCACGGGCCGGCAACTGCGCTGCCATGACCGGTGCAGATGCCGGGCGCTTTTGGTAGTTTACCGCGCATGTCCTGCCGGGAACGTCCACCGGGCGAACACACTGATCACGCCGTTGCGAGCGCGGCGGCGACGCGGGCATTTCTTGCAGTGGTCGAGCAGTTGCTAGCGGCCTATCGCGCACGGCTCAAGTTACCAGTGGCAGTGCTGCGCGCGCACATGCGGAAATTAAAAGCGCTGATACGCAGTCTTTCCCGCGTGCCCTCTAACCCCGCCACCGAACCGGCCTGTGTCCACCACGCCCGACAATTCATCGCCGCGCATCTCATCGAACCGCTCACAGCCGAGATGGTGGCCAAGGAGGTGGGATTGTGTCCGCAACAATTCCGCAAGCGCTTCAAGCGCGCGACCGGACAAACCTTCCGCCAGTATCTGACACTACGCCGAATCGAACACGCCAAGACGTTGCTATTGAATCCCGAGCACAAGGTGATCACCGCGACGTTCGCTGCCGGTTTCCAATCCGTGCCGACGTTCTACCGCGCCTTCCGCAGCCACACCGGCCAGTCACCGACGCAATACCGGCAGAGTCTGGCGCAATCCGGCCCGTCTCGGGTGCAAGCCGGGGCGAAACGGTAGATAAGCTTGCCCCTGCCGGCGGGCGTTGGCATACTGCCGTGCGGTATGGCACTGCATCCTCAATTAGCGACTTCGCTATACGCGCAACTCGTGCCGGAGCAACGACGGTCTCCCGAGTCCAAAGGAGAAACATGAGTGACCTGACCCCGAATCCCGAAACGCGCATTGCACTGTTCCAGCGCAAAGAAGTCCGCCGCACGATTCACAACAACGAATGGTGGTTTGTCATCACGGATGTTGTCGCCGCGCTGACCGACTCCGCTAATCCGTCGGGCTACCTCAAGGATATGCGCCGCCGCGACCCCGTCTTGGCCGACGTTTTCAAAGGGGGAGGGCAAATTGCCACCCCCCTTGGCCTTGAGTTCGACACGGCAGGCGGACGCCAGTTGCTCCAGTGCTGGAACACGGAAGGCATCTTCCGTCTGATCCAATCCATCCCCAGCCCAAAGGCCGAGCCATTTAAACGCTGGCTGGCCAAGGTCGGCTACGAACGCATTCAGGAAATCGAGAACCCCGAACTGGCCACCAAACGCACCCGTGCCATTTACAAGGCCATGGGGTATTCCGACGACTGGATCGAGAAACGGATGCGCTCCATCGCCATCCGCGACGAACTCACCGACGAATGGAAGAAGCGCGGCGTGAAAGAACAGCGCGAGTACGCCATCCTGACGGCGGAAATCTCCAAGGCGGCTTTCGGTCTGACGCCCACCGAGTATGCGCAGCACAAGGGACTCGACCGCCAGAACCTCCGCGACCACATGAACGACCTCGAACTCATCTTCTCCATGCTCGGCGAGGCGGCAACGACTGAAATCACCCGCACCCGTGACGCCCAAGGTTTCCCGGAGAGCAAACACGCGGCCCATGCCGGCGGCACAGTGGCCGGCAATGCGCGCCGCGAGCTCGAAAAGAAAAGCGGGCGCAAAGTAGTCAGCCGCGAAAACTACCTCGCGCTGACACAGTCGGCCAAGAAGGTCAAACAACTGCCAGACAAGCCCTGACCGCGCCTTCCGCAGCCACACCGGCCAGTCGCCGACGGAATACCGGCAGAATCTGACGCGGCCTGCCCGGCCCGGTTGCAAGCCGGGCCGAAACGGTAGATAAGCTTGCCCCTGCCGGCGGGCATTGGCATACTGCCGTGCGGTATGGCACTGCATCCTCAATTTCCGACTTCGCCCTATGCGCCGCTCGTGCCGGAGCAGCGCTGGTTTCCGGCGGACGAGGCGTTGCGCAGTACCGCCCGCGAAAAACTCCTGCCGCCGTTGGTCGAGAAAGTGCGCCACGAAGTTTTTGATTGGCGGAACGACGGATACGCCGGCGCGTCGGAAACCTCTGTGGCTTTGCTACGACACTGGTTCGAGACTGAACACCTCAATGAAAACGCCGACGGCTCGCTTTCGACCTTCCGCTATTACTTCGCCCAGCGCGAAGCCGTCGAGACGGTCATCTGGCTCTACGAAGTCCGGCAAGCCCGCGACAAATTCGACTTGCTCCGCTTTGACGCTTCCGGCGCGGTGTCCAGCGGCATGTTCCCTGAAGATTGGCCGCGCTATATCCTGAAAATGGCGACGGGTGCCGGCAAAACCAAAGTCCTCTCGCTGCTCATTGCGTGGAGTTTTTTCCACAAGCTCTACGAAACCGACTCCACACTGGCGCGCAATTTTCTCGTCATCGCGCCCAACATCATTGTGCTCGACCGGCTGCGGGCCGACTTCGACGGCCTCAAGATTTTCTTCAACGACCCCGTGCTGCCGCCGAATGGCCACGCGGGCCGGAACTGGCGGGACGACTTCCAACTCACGCTGCACATTCAGGACGACGTGCGCATTGTCCGCGATACCGGTAATTTCTTTCTCACGAACATTCACCGGGTCTTCCTCGGCGAAGTCCGCGACCCGTCGCTCGAAGACGCAGACTTGCGCGATTATTTCCTCGCCCCGTTCGGTGAAAAACCCGCCGGTAAGACGACTGACAGCAAGACCGACCTCGGCGAAATCGTCCGCGAAATCGAGGAACTGGCGGTATTTAACGACGAGGCGCACCACATCCACGACCCGCGCATGGCGTGGTTTAAGTCCATTCAAGATATTCACCACAAGATGCTCCAAAAAGACCGGCGCTTGGCGTTGCAGGTGGACGTGACCGCCACCCCGCGTCACGACAACGGCGCGATTTTCGTCCAAACAGTTTCCGACTACCCGCTCGTCGAAGCCATCCACCAGAACGTTGTTAAGCATCCGATCTTGCCGGACGCCGCGAGCCGCGCCAAACTCACCGATCGGAAAAGCGCCATCTTCACCGAGAAATACGACGACTACCTCAAGCTCGGTATCGAGGAATGGAAGAAAAGCTGCGCCGAACACCAGGCGCTTGGCAAGAAAGCCGTCTTGTTCGTCATGGTGGACGACACGCGCAACTGCGACGAGGTCGGCGCGTATCTCGAAAAGATTTGTCCCGAATTGCAAGGTGCGGTGCTGGTGATTCACACCAAAAACAATGGCGAGATTTCCGAAGCCGCTTCCGGTAAGAACAAGGAAGAACTCGACAAGCTCCGCAAGGAGGCCAACGCCATTGACACGTGGCAAAGCCCCTACAAAGCCATTGTCTCTGTCCTCATGCTCAAGGAAGGCTGGGACGTGCGCAACGTCACCACGGTTGTCGGCCTGCGCGCTTTCGTCGCGCTCAGCAACATCCTTCCCGAGCAGACCATCGGGCGCGGCCTGCGCCGGATGTATTTCGGCAACGATGGCGTCCGCGAAACCGTTTCCGTCATGGGCACACCGGCCTTCATGGATTTTGTCGAGTCCATCCAAAGCGAAGGTGTCACCTTCGAGCATGTGCCGATGGGTGGCGGCGCAGCCCGGCACGAATCGCTGGTCGTGGAAGTGGACTCCGAGAACGAAAACAAGGACATTGACTCCCTCGACATCCCGCTGCCCAAGCTGACGCGCCGGTACCAGCGCGAGTTCAAGAATCTGGAGGCGCTCGACCCGGCCAAGTTCGGCAACCAACTTCTGCCCCTCAAACCATTCACACCGGAGGAAACCCGCGAGATCGTCTTCAAGACCATGCTCGACGCGGCGATTCATCACACGATCCAGCTCGACGGCACCGGCCCGGCGGATTACCGCTCCGTCGTCGCCTTCTTCGCCCGGCAGTTGCTCAAAGACCTGCGCCTCGTTGGCGGCTACGAAATTCTTTACCCCAAGGTTCGTGATTTCATGCGCGACTACCTGTTCAGCCCGGCACCGGCAAATCTTGAGGACCCGGTGGTGCTCCGCAACCTATCCGAGCCCGACGCCGGCAAGATTCTCTACGATTCCTTCAAGTCGGCCATCAACGCGCTCACTGTGCAGCAAACCGGCACGACCCACATCGAAGACCGGATTCGCCTGAAAGAGACACGCCCCTTCCGCACTGACTACCGGGCGCATCTGGCCGCCAGCAAAAGCATCTTCAATAAAGTTGTGGGCGAACCCAATTCCGGCGGGTTTGAACTTCGCTTTGCCGCGTTCCTCGAAGATGCTGGCGACGTGCAGGCGTTTGCCAAGAACTACCTCGCCATCGGGTTCAAGCTCGACTACGTCAAAGCCAACGGCGACCTCTCCAACTACACGCCCGATTTCATCGTCCGCACCACCGACAAGAAAGTCTGGCTCGTGGAAACCAAAGGCCGGCAGGAACTCGATCTCCCGCAGAAAATGGCCAGGCTTAAGCAATGGTGCGCCGACGCCAACGGTGCGGAAGAAAATGGGCCGCATTATGATTTCGTGTTTGTGGACCAGAACGGCTTTGAAACGCACACGCCAAAGACAGTCGCCGCGCTGGCCGCCAGCTTCACGGAGTACAAAGCATGACCCCTGTTGACAAGCCAACCGGATTCAGTGTAACTTCAACCATCATCTCCCCTACCGTTTCGACGGAGGGCGCGAAGCCGCCGCAAGGCGGCTTCTGCTTTTTCTTCAGTTGGCTGCCATGAAAACCGCCATTTACATTGACGGGTTCAACCTCTACTACGGCTGCATCAAAGGCACTCCCTACCGGTGGTTAAATCCCGCCGCCCTGTGTCAACTCCTGCTGCCCAATCACGAGATTGTCAAAATCAAGTACTTCACCGCCTTGGTCACCGCCCGCCCAAACAATCCCACGCAACCCATCCGCCAGCAGACCTTTCTCCGCGCGCTGCGCACGCTCCCCAACTTGGAAGTCACCTTGGGTTTCTTTCTCGCGCATCCCGTGACGCTCCCGCTCGCGCATCCCATGCCGGGCAACAACTACGCCATGGTCATCCGCACCGATGAAAAAGGCTCGGATGTGAATCTCGCCACGCACCTCTTGACCGACGCCTTTGATAACGCTTATGACTGTGCCGTGTTGATCACCAATGATTCCGATCTACTCGCGCCCATCCAAGTCGTCCGCCAGAAATTCCACAAAGTCGTCGGCGTCCTCAACCCGCAGAAACGTCCCGCCCGCACGTTGCTGGCCAACGTGAACTTCTACAAGAAAATCCGCCCCTACGCGCTGGCCCACTGTCAATTTCCACCCACGCTCACCGACCAGCACGGCACTTTCCATAAACCGGCAACCTGGTAAATCCCATGCCCCGCCCCCACGACACCGCCTACGACCTCTCCGACACCGAAAAGCGCGACCTCATCAAGCTCATCGAGCATGGCAAACCGCTCCCCGAAAAATACCGGTTCCTCCTCTTCGCCGACAAACGCGAGGTTGAACTCGTCTGGAACGGCAAATCCCGCGAAGTCTGCACCGCCATCCTCCCCTTCCAGACCCTCGAACACATTGACGAGCCCCGGCAGGAACAGAGCGCCACCGCCGAACTCGGCATCGATACCGGCGGTCGCCAGATCAAAGGCTGGACCAACAAACTCATCTGGGGCGACAACAAGCTCATCCTCGCCTCCCTCAAGAGCGGCGCGCTCCGCCGCCAGATCGAGGACGCCGGCGGCCTCAAGCTCATCTACATTGACCCGCCCTTCGACGTCGGCGCGGACTTCAGCATGGACATCGAGATTGGCGGCGAGACCTTCCACAAAGAGCCCAACCTCCTCGAACAAATCGCCTACCGCGACACCTGGGGGCGCGGCGCGGATTCCTTCATCGCCATGATTTACGAACGCCTCATCCTCATGCGCGATCTCATGCAC
>JBAWWR010000085.1:0-10964 GCA_037146675.1 Verrucomicrobiota bacterium
AAATTTGTCGTCACGCAGCCGGTCACTGAAATTACCGGTAAACCGATTAATCGCGAGTTGCTCATCCGGTTGGCGGAAACCAGCCACGGAAAATTTATGGCGCTGGACGCGTGGAATGATTGGGGTAAAAGTCTGCATGTCGAGGAGCAGCACTTTTCGCGGACGCAGCTATTGGACTTGTGGAATAACCCGTTTTTGTTAGGGTTTCTTATGTTGATGTTGGCTGGCGATTGGATTGTCCGCAAGTTTTGGAATCTGCCATGAACGCATTCTTGCCAGTCGTGGTCGCGCTGTTGATGGCCGGGTCGGCGCTCGCCCAGCAGAACCTTATTTCAAATGGTGATTTTAGCGACACGGATCCATTGAAGGGCTGGCGCATCGCTTTTCCTTACCAAGGCCAGTACTCGAATAATGCCGCCTATTGCCGCGTAACGACGCAACTTGGTCGCAAGTGCATTGAGATTAGTCCGCCACCGGATGTCATCTCCTCCCAAGGCGCCAAGGTTGAGACTATGCTGGTCCCGGCTGTGGTTGGAGCATCTTATCGCGCGGAAGTTGATTGTTTAGGGTGGGATTTTAGTGTGAAAGCTTTCGCTGAAGCGTATATGACCGCCCCGTGTCCGGAGGGTAGTGCCACGCATAGTCTGGCGGTCATTCCCGGTACCAACGGAGGCCCATGTAAAATCTGGTGTTATCGGTCAGACTATACCGATCCACATGCTAATGGAAAAAAATGGACAACGTCAGTACTTGACTTCACTTTACTGCCCAAAGGAAAAGTATACGGCAAAGAATGCAAGCCGGAATGGGTGACAATCAAGGTTGTCGTTTGGTCTGGCACATCGATTACCGGCAAATCATTCTTTACGAATTTCCGTCTTTACCGGACCAAGTAATGGAAACCGTGAGATATTAAGTCATGGCACTATCCCCACAACTGGTTCATGCGCGACTGGAAGAATCCAGAAAACGCCTCCGGTTATCACGCAGCGGGCGCTACGTGTTGTCCGGCGGTGCCGGCGCATTGTTGGTGCTAGCGGTCTCATTGTTATTGGATGCGCAGTTTCATTTTGGCGCGCTAGGTCGGTGGATTGGGTTCGGTTTGTTTGCAGTGCCGGTACTGGTTGCGCTGGGATTGGCGATTCGGGCGTGGCGGATGCCATTGTCAGAAGCCAGTGTCGCACGCCGCATCGAAGGCGCGGCGACCGGCTCGGCCAACGTGCTGATCAGCGCGATTCAATTTGACCGGGAACTACCGTCTGATTCGGCCATGCGCCACGCGCTCTTCGCTGAAATGAAAGATCCATTTCCATCGGTGCGCTGGCGAAATGTGTTTGATGTGCGGTTGCTCCAACAGCTCGGCACGGCGTTGGCAGTGGTAGCGGTGGCGTTGACAGTTTGGGCGGTTGTTAGTCCAGCGCATTTCAAAAATTCGGCGGCGCGGCTATTCCTACCGGCCAGCTCAATCGCGCCGTTGACGAGCACGCAGATTGCCAGCGTGACGCCCGGCGATGCGCAGATTATTAACGGGAGCGAGTTTTCGGTCAGCGCAACATTAGCTGGTGATGTGCCGCGCGCTGCGTGGATAATGTTCCGTGAAGCCGGTTCCAATTGGCAGCGGATGCCGATGAATCGGGAAGTTGGCCAGCCAGTCTTTACGTACCACTGGAAAGAAGTCACCCAGCCGATGGCGCTCTATATCGTGGCCGGTGATACACAGTCGACGGTTTACCAAGTCACGGTGCGCGCTAAGACGGCGATTCGCACGCGCATCGCCGAAGTCGAGCCGCCGGCGTACACGAAAGTGGACAAGCAGACGATTACTGATTTCACCATTCTGAAGAACGTCGTCCCGGGCTCGCGGGTAATAGTGAAGCTGGCGTTCAATCACCAGTTGACCGAGTTGAAAACTACGACCGATGGCGTAATGAAATTCACGGCAGAAAACTTGGACGAGACGCAATGGCAGATTGGCAGTCGTGTCGTTGCCAATGAATTCGTGAAGCTAACTTACAAGGACACGGAAAATCATGTGGACAGTGAAGCGTTTCAGATTGCCGTGAAGCCGGATGAGCCGCCGAAGATTCAAATCGTGGATCCGGCGGAAGGCAATCAATTGATTGCCGGGAACAATTCGGCAGTGGATATGACGTTCACCTGCACGGACGATTTCGGATTGGGGTCACTGGCGTTGTATCGGAGCACTGAAGACTCACAGACCGGTGAATTGGTGCAGGAGTGGAAAGATGCGGCTGACCAGCGGACATTTACCGGGCACGCCAAGATTTCACTGAGCGATTTCAAGACCGGTGTCGATGGCCGCCTCAGTTTCGTTCTCATGGCCAAAGACCAGAACGATGTGACCGGCCCGGGTACAACATTTTCCCGTCCAATCGTGGTCTTGCTCCGTGCTCCAGAGCAGGTGAAAGAGCAAGCCGACGCCGCTGCGACGAAATTGCAGAAAAATCTGGAAGGACTCATCAAACTGCAGCAGACCAATCTCGACGAGACCCGGGGTGTCGTCCGCGCGGCTGGCACAGCGGTATTCACGGCAGTCTTGACCCGGCAAGTGGAGATCAGCGAGCTCGGTTTACAACTTGCCGGTAGTGCTGCTAGCGGCGCAACGGCGGTGCGCACGATGTTGAAGGCACTCAGCGAAAACGAAATGAAGGACGCGGTGCTGACATTGCGGAATGCGGCCAGCACGACCGGTGCCGGGCGGCCGAAGTTGCTCGATCATGCCGTGGATGTGGAGCAGATAATTCTGGCGCGGTTGCAAGGTGCGCCGGAGATGGTGAAAGCTGGTGCGCAATTGGAGCAATTAAAGAATGTTTTGTCGGGATTAGAAGATTTGCTCAAGCGCCAGCGCGAATTGCATCGTGATACGCAACCGGCGGTTGCGGCGGCAGCGCCGGTATTGTCGACCAGACAAGACGTGTTGGCGGATGAAGCGGTGAAAGTGCGCGATGGTTTAACGAAGTGCTCGCAAACCGCAGCATTAGCCGACCGGGATTTTAATGCCAAGCTCGTGCAGGCGGCAGCGCAGATGAGCGAGTTGAAAATTAATGCCGATATGTTGGCGGCGGCGGAAGAATTGCAAGCGGTCAAAATTCCGGCAGCTGTTGAAACACAGGCGCGGGTCATTACCAACTTGAGCAAAGTGCTGACGATGTTGAACGAAGCCCGGCTGGCCAACGCCGTCGCTGAAATCGGCAAAATGAAAGATGTGCTCGAAGGGATAAAGGACAAACTCAGCAAGTTGGAAAACATCCAGCGCGATATCATTGAGAAAAGCAAAGAGCAGGCTCACAAAGACGAATTGGATCCTAATGACCGGGCGGTGGCGCGCGAAATCAAGGCCAGTAAGGATTTAATGGCCAAGGTCGTCGAGCAAATGCTGACCGACGCGCACGTTATGCCGGATATCAAGGCCGGCGGTGAGTTGCGATCTGAACTGGTGGAAATTTATAACGATGTAATTCAAGCCGATAAAGCGGCGGCGGAAGCCGGTAAGCTCAAAGTCACCGAGCTCGCTTGCCAAAAGGAAGACAGCATTCTTGCTGGTATGGAGAAGGCTAAGAAAATCGCCGATGATATGGAGATGTGGCTACCGCCAACCAACGACGCTGCCAAATGGTTGGTGGAAAATTTTGATAAGTCAGAGTTGACGGATATTAAGATGCTGAAATTGCACGATTTCATGGAAGATCTCGTTGGCAAACTGCTTGAAGAGCAGAAAGGAATGCAACAAGAAGCTGATGATGCGGCCTCTAATGAGTCGTTTGCCCAAAATGAGAAAAACGGAAATGCCGTTGTCGATGGCCCGCAGGGAAGTTTTGGCGCGCAAGGCCGTTCCGGTAATACGCGGCCAAATAAAAACGAGCAGACCGGCCGGTCCAGTGGTGGTCGGCAAGGTGAAAGCAACGGCGAAATGGCCGGCGATACGTCTAAAAACTTAGAAGGCTCAGAGATTGATGCCCGTCGGACGAAAGACGCCATGCAAAAAGGCCAAGTCAAAGACGAGGACGGTCCGTCCGAAGCCAAGGCAACCGGCGGAGGTAAGGCCGGTGCGTTCAGCGACCGGCAAGGAATGGATGGCAATGCACCTTTGCGCGCGTCAAGTGCGCCCCGGCAAAAAACAACTGATGCACTAGCTGTCGAGCAGGCGATGCTTAAGGAAAAGGCCGCCAAAACGAAGGCTCAAGCCACGCTCCTTTTCTTGCGCGCCAACGGACTTGATGATGTGGTGCAGTTGATGGATGACTCGTCGCAGGCGTTGAAAGATGGCCGGCTTCGCGATTTTAATGGGTTGCATCAAAAGATTGTCCAACGGCTGACCGCGATCAAAGGGAATGTTGCCGGCGGGACTGTGGTGACGTTGCCGACCGGCGAAGCTGCGCGTGTGGCAGACAAACAGATGGCCGCCGGCGATGAAGGCGCGGTCCCGGCGCAATACAAAGACGCAATGGCTGATTATTACCGGTCATTGGTGCAGACAAAATGATCACCGGCTCGCGTCTGCTCACAATCGGCTGTTTATTGCTGGCACTACCAGTGCGCGCTGCGCCGGCACCTGTGCGGTGGCATATCACTGATGCACCTTACCGGGCGGTAGTGAGATTGGATGCACCGCCAGTTAATGCCACGGCTGGCGTTGCAATTGTAGTGCCGGAGTTTGGCGCAACGATGGACAAACTTGCGGATGTGGTGCTGATGGATGCGCAAGGTGACAGCCAGCCATTGGTGCCGGTTTGGCGCGGTGCCGGACAGGACGCGTTATTTCTGGCGCAAGACCTACAGCCAAAACAGGAATACTATCTTTATTTCGGCGGTAATAATCCGCGGTTAAATCGGACTTGGTCGCCGCAGGTCAGCTTGTTTATGGAAACGCGTCGGCTGCCGGTTGCTGGTGCGATTGCGACCTTTCCGAAAATGGAAGCCGCTTGGCAGGCCGCTGCGAGCGTCGATGGTGCTGGCTGGGTGCCGGATATCAAGCAAGGTATGAATCAATTCGGCGAGAACAGCAAGTTTCTGTCGCATTACACCGGTTACCTGCGCACCGAAAAACAGCAGCAACTGACGCTCTACACAATTTCTTCTGACGCTTCGTTTGTGTTGGTGAATGGCAAAAACGAATTGGAGTGGCCGGGCGAACACAATGCGAGCGCCAACGCAAATAATGTTCATTCGCAAACCATCACTTGTACCGGTCCGCTGACGCGAATTGATTATTACCACGCTAAAACCAGTAGTCAGCGTACGTGTATGGAACTGGGTTGGAAGCAGGCCGGCAAGTTTACCGCAATCCCTACTTCGGCGTGGGTTCATCCCGGTACTACGAAATTAGTGCGGATTGAGCAGTCGCAGGGCTGGCCGGTGCCGGTGCCAATCCTGCACGTTAAATCCTACATCGGCTACGCCAATTTATGGCTCTACGAATTGTCAGTCAGTCTAGCCGGTGCATTACCGGAAGGCTGGACAGTTCAATGGAAATTTTCGGACGGTAGTACCAGCACACAAAAGGAGTTCACACACGTGGTGGTCGGCGGCAATTCTCAATCCGTTACGGTCAAACTCCAGCGCGGTCGCGATGTTTTGACAGGCGGGCGAAGCATTAACTTTGTCGAAAACCTACCGGCGGCATCAATCAAAAACACAGCTGATTTGCACCGGTATCTTAATGCGATGACGAATGCTAATCCGGCTGAATTGTCTGAGCCGGTTTTGCGAGGTTACCTACAGTTTTTTCAGGCCGTGGAACAGGAACCGCTGATGAGCCGGCTAGCCGCGGCGTGGTTGAAGAAAAATCCCGATTTGGGCGATCCATTCTGGTTACCGGTGCAATTGAGCCGGTTGCGCGACTTGGCGCAGAATGAGCCGGCCCGGGCATTGGTCGAGTTGCGAGGACTGCCAAATCATACGCGATCGAAATACGCCGCAGTGCTGGACCTGTTTGAACTAGATTTGCTGGTATTCAATTTAAATGACGCGTCGGCTGTAACACGGGCGACTGAAATCAGCCAACGCGACCCAAAATCCGATACGGCACGGCTGGCATTGGTGCGTGCCGGCGATTATTTTAGATTGCAGGGCCGGTTCGCGGAGGCAATCACACGCTATCAACAGGCGCAGCGCAGCGTGGTCGAGGATTCAGATGGGCGAAAGCTGCCAGCACAAGACCGAGCGTTTTCAATGACGTTGGAAGATTTGCTGAGTCGCAATGAGGTGGTCGCCGCCGAACAAAAACTCACGGAGTGGGAAGCCCGTCATCCAATGGCCAAGCTCGATAGTGATTTCCTAATTTGGCGCGGGCGAGTGTTGCTGGCACGCGGTCGGCCGCGCGAGGCACTGGCCGAAATTGAGTCGTTTGAAAAGCTCTTACCGGAAAGCCCGTACCAGATTGATGCTGATTATTACCGGGCGCGGGCGTTGTTTGCGCTGAGCCGGCAGGCCGAGGCGCGGCCGATTTGGGCCGCGATTGCTAAGCAGTATCCGCAACATCCGTTGGCCGGTTCCAGCTTGGAATGGGCAACAAAGAAATGAAATTCGCCAGCCTGATTATTTGGCTGTTGCTTGCCGGGCGCGTGTTCGGCGGTGACGCACCGGATCACAACGAGGCGAAGACTGGTTATGATACCCGGTTTGTAAAAGACGCCGGACGCATTTACACCGCACCGGATTCAACAGCAACGGGCGGAATTACCGGCACCTTACCGGTCGGAACATTGACACATGCAATAGCGATTGACTCGGAACGCGTGCGGGTGTATCGCGCCATACCGGTTGCCGGCAGTAATCAGTTTCATTTCGAAAACCTGCCGGTGGGCAAATATGATTTAGTGCTGGTCACGAAAGAACGGCAGTTTTTTGAAGGATTGCGACTCGGAGATGCAACGACATTACTGGTCGGTTCGCAAGCTAACTTGGAAAAACGGATTACCAAAGCGGATTCGTATTTCAATCGGCACATTATTCACCGGTGGGGCATCGTGGAAGACCGAATTTTTGCATTGGTGGAGCGGTTGCGTGACCAGCAGATTTTGACGCAATCTGGCGAGTTGGTGAAAGCCAATATCCGCCGGCTCGAAATCATTGAGTTGACACAAGCGGCTGATGACTGGCAAATGAATCAAACCCGGCACGTATACCGGCAATATGAACCACTGGAAAAATCACCAGCGTTCTTCCGGCACACGTACGTGCCGGTGCTCAGCGGGATTCGAGTTGTGACGACAATAAAGGAATTGGGGACGATCGCTGTACCAAAGAACTGATATGCCAAAACTCACTATTTTAGACGGACCGCAGCAAGGTCAGACGGTCACGGTTGGCGGGGCTGAGTTCATTATCGGGCGCGATCCAGAATGCCAATGGCAATTGGATTTGCCGTCGGTCTCGCGCCATCATGTCCGAATTTTTGCGGTTGCTGGCCAATGGCGAATCCGCGACCTCGGTAGTTCCAACGGCACGAAACGGAATGGACAAGAGATTGAGGAAAGCGAGTTGGTCACCGGCGACAGGCTTTCGATCGGCGATGTACCGGTCGTATTTGAAGATGGAGTTATGCCGGCGGTGGTGACCAGCGAATCGGACATCCAAGCGATTGTCACAGAGATGAGCCGGAAAACGCGGCTGATCGAGGCGGAAATCGGGAAGGCGATTATCGGTCAGAAAGCGGTTGTCATGCAGTTGTTGACAGCGATCATTTCCAAGGGGCACGTTTTGATGATCGGGATGCCGGGCTTGGCGAAGACGATGATGATCCGGACGCTTTCCGAGGTGCTGGACTTGCAGTTTCGCCGGATTCAGTTCACGCCGGACTTAATGCCGTCCGACATTACTGGCACCGACGTGCTCGAAGCTGATGAGGAGACCGGCAAGAAGGAATACCGGTTCATCAAAGGCCCGATTTTTACGAATATTCTGCTCGCGGATGAAATCAATCGGACCCCGCCAAAGACACAAGCGGCGTTGCTCGAGGCAATGCAAGAGCACCGGGTGACTGCTAGCGGTCAAACGTACCAGCTCGACTTGCCGTTTTTCGTGTTGGCAACGCAAAACCCGCTTGAACAGGAAGGCACATATCCCTTGCCGGAAGCGCAGCTCGATCGATTCATGTTCAGTGTCTACATCGACTACCCGGACGAGCAGGACGAAGAAACAATCGCCAAGGTCACGACTGGTCAGCAGAAGGTGGATTTGAAAAAAGTGCTGACCGGCGAGGAGATTCTCAAGCTCCAGGATGTTGTTCGTGGGATGCCGGTATCGGATCACGTCGTGAAGTTCGCCACGCGCCTCGTGCGTTCGACGCGGCCGGGTGATGCGCGGGCACCGGAATTTATTAAGAAATGGATTCATTGCGGTGCCGGTCCGCGCGCCTCTCAATTCCTCGTGGTGGCCGCCAAGGCGAATGCGGTGATTGCTGGGCGCTTGCTGGTGACGGCAGACGATGTGCGCCAAGCGGCGCGGTCGGTGTTGCGCCACCGGATGTTTACGAATTTCGCCGCCGACTCTGAAGGCATGGACACCGACAAGATTGTGCAGAAGCTTTTGGAAACAGTGCCGGAGCCCGGCGAGAAAGATTATTGAACTCGGCGGCGCATTCTAGCAGAATGCGGTAAGGAAATTTTTATATGACCAAAGATAATTCAGCAACCGGTCTCAAGGGTTGGATCGGTTACCGGCCACAAATCAAAGTGCTCGATTGCACGATCCGCGATGGCGGATTGATGAACGACCACCGCTTCGATGACGACTTTGTTCGCTCCGTGTACAACGCCGATTCAGCCGGCGGCGTGGATTTTATGGAGATTGGCTACAAGGCGTCGCAGAAGGCATTCAAACGGCATGAGCATGGCACTTGGAAGTTTTGCGATGAAGCCGATATGCGGCGGATTGTCGGCGAGAAAAAGACCGGGGCGAAGATTTCGTTGATGGCCGATGCTGAGCGGACGGATTACCGGGAAGAAATTCCGTCCAAGGACAAGAGCGTCGTGGATCTGATCCGGGTCGCCACATACATCCACCAAATTCCTACGGCGCTCGACATGATTAAAGATGCGCATGACAAAGGTTATGAGACGACGCTCAATCTCATGGCGCTTTCGACGGTGCCGGAGGCCGAGTTGGACGGTGCGCTAGAACTTCTCGTGGAATCGCCGGTCAATGCAATCTACGTTGTGGACAGTTTTGGTAACATGTACAGCGAACACATCCGTCATTATGTCAAAAAGTTTCTCTCGTTTGCCAAGCCTGCCGGTAAGGATGTTGGCATCCACGCGCACAACAATCTCCAGCTCGCGTTCGCCAACACCATCGAAGCTGTGATTCTCGGTGCGAACTATGTGGATGCGAGCATTGCGGGCCTTGGGCGTGGTGCCGGTAACTGCCAGATGGAATTGGTTTTGAATTTCCTCCACAACCCGAAGTTTAAACTCCGCCCGATTCTCGAATGCATCCAGAACACCGTTGAACCGATGCGCGAGCAATTGCGCTGGGGTTTTGCGATTCCGTACATGATTACCGGCTGCCTGAACCGACATCCTAAGCCCGCGATGGATTTCATGGAGGGCGACGGGCACCGGGATATCATCAAGTTCTACGATAAGATTGCTGAAGAGCAGTAACTGCCTGCTGCAAATCCTGTGGATTAAAATCCCTCGCCGCACCGGATAGTCTTCCGGTGGCGAGTTGAGGTCTTTTATCCAGTCACGGAGACTGAATTGTAATCAGCATGGCGCAACTTCAAGCGGACTGTGCAATCCAAATTGATCCATTGATTCTCAGATGGGGATAATTTTGGTAGAGTTTCCCAATGCCACAAACTGGCACAGTTTTAATTGAAGAAACGCGCACCCGTGAAACACTGGCGATGCCGTGGAATGTCGTCGTTTATAACGATCCAATCAATCTCAAGAGTTACGTCACGATGGTCTTGCAACGTGTGTTTGGCTATCCGCGAGCCAAGGCCGAGCGCTTGATGCTTGAAGTCCATAACAATGGGCGGTCTCTGGTCTGGTCAGGCGAGCGCGAACAGGCGGAACATTACGTCCACCAATTACACGGGTATCAATTGCTGGCGCAGATGGAGAAGTCCGAATTGTGATTCCGCTGCGCATTGAAGCAGTAGACGAAAAAAACTGTCCGGCTGACCGGCATCCCTCCATTGGTTGCCGATTGTTTGCAGCGCCTCGACGAGATTCTCGCGCAACGCGATTCGCAGCCGGCTCGCCAACGGTTGCTTCCCAAGCCTAGCAGCGATGAGGTAATTAATGCCGAGTGGGAACAATTGGTGACACCTGATCTTCGCCATCTGTTTGTGACTGCCGCTGAAACGGTTTTACGCGACCTAACGGCACTGGAACCCACGCCGCAACGCGAGAATCTTTTCTGCCTCGCATTTCCCGCCGCGCACCTTGACGCGTGGATGAGCGCAATCAATCAGGCGCGACTCATTCTTAGCGAACAGTTCAATGTTACCGACTTGGAGATGGAGCGGTGCAATCTTGATCCACGGTGCGAATCTGATTTGGCGTTGATCCGCATTCATCTCCTCGGCTGGTTGCTCGAAGTGCTGGTCCAATTCGGCGAACAAGATAATGATCATTCCGCACCAGATGAAAGTTAATGGTGGATAGCCAACGCAATCCGACTTCTGGCGCTGTTACTGGTCGCAGAAGGTCAAAAACAGGCGTCGTGCCAGACGGGTTGACCTGAAATGCGACTTGGAAACCACTCTTGCCGGAACCGAATTAGGCGGGTACAATCCTCAAACTATGAGGTTCGGTTGGTGTCATGTTTTGTGTCTCGCGCTCGAGTTAGGCCAGCCATTATTTTGTGTGAAAACACCCCAATTAAGGCGGGGGAAATCTTTGGAAGTGCTTGTGCGCCCGTAGCTCAACTGGATAGAGCATTGGTCTTCGGAACCAAGGGTTGGGGGTTCAAATCCCTCCGGGCGTACCACT
>JBAWWR010000086.1:0-10681 GCA_037146675.1 Verrucomicrobiota bacterium
AGGTCGGATTGAAGAAGCCATCCCAGAAATCGCCGGTGGCCAACCACTTGCCGGGCGTCAGCATAAAAGTGATGATGCCGTTAATGACGACCAGCGACAGCCAGGCAAAAATGAAATAAATCCAGCCGACGGTGATGTGCGCCTTGGCCGCCATCTTATTCCAGCCGTAATAATAAATTAGCGCGGCGGCAATCTCGCCGACGAAGAATGTCCACTCCGTCGCCCAGCCCCAGACGTAATTGTGGATGAGCGCCTCGGTGGCGAGTGGGTTAAGCAGACCGATAATGAACCAGATGCCGACGCCCGTCAGCACGCCGGCCACGAGCGTGACCAGCACGAAGAACTTGGCAAGTTTTTGCAGAAACGCCAGCAGCGGCGCGTCATTGCGCCGGCGCGCCAGTTGCTCAGTGACCACCAGATACAGTCCGCCGCCGATGGCGAAATGCGCGATGAAGACGTGAACGATGGCGATAATCGCCATCAAAATCCCGTAGCCCGTCTGTACGTCCCAGAATGGATAAATCATAGTCAGATCCGTTTATAGTGAAACCTAAGCCGTGTCGAGAGTAGAGAACCGTCCCCGTTTGTCAAGACTGGCCATGAAACAGACAGGTCAAGAGTTGCTACAGGAGTACAGCGTGTGTGTTTGCGCGCCCGCGTCTCGTCAAGCTCGGCTCTCCTAACGTTTTGGAATTTGCTCGCAGCCGGACGGGATGGTAAAAGAAACGCATGTTTCTTGGCTGTGAAATCGGTGGAACGAAATTGCAAATCGGTATTGTCACTGGGCGCGGTCAACTCCGTCAGCTCGTGCGCCTGCCGGTGGACCGGCCAGCGGGTCGCGACGGGATCTTGCGGCAATTTACCCAGATTATCCCAGGCATCTTGCAGGACAATCAAGTGCAGGCGATTGGCGTTGGGTTCGGTGGTCCGGTGGATGGACGGCGCGGACGTGTGGTGCGATCGCATCAGATTACCGGCTGGCGCGGGTTTGAATTGCGACGCTGGTTCACACAGCAGTTCCACTTGCCGGCAGTGGTGGAGAATGACTCGAATTGCGCCGCGCTTGCGGAGGCGCGTTGTGGAGCCGGTCGCGGCAAGCGCGTGGTCTTTTACACTAATATCGGTACCGGCATCGGTGGCGGCTTGGTCGTTGACGGGCAATTGTACAACGGCCGGTATGGTGCGATGGAACTTGGTCATACCCGGTTATCGGTTGGCCAGCAGTGGCCGACGGTTGAGGAATTGGCGTCAGGGCTGGCGATTGAACACGGTCAGAGCGCGGTGACGCAATCGGCACGCGTGATGGGTGTGGCGGTGGCGAACGTGATTGCGCTGCTGAATCCCGATGTGGTGGTAATCGGCGGCGGCGTGGCGCAGGCTGGCGAAAAATTCTTCCGGCCGTTGCGGGCGACGGTGCGGCGGCTGGCGTTTGCGCCGTTTCGTGGGAATTACCGGATTGTGCCGGCGGCGGTGGGCGAGTCGGTGGTGGTAGTCGGTGCGGCGTTATTGGCGGCGGAACTGGTTGCGCACCGGCGCTGATTTGCTAAACTGCCGGCCACATGAATGACTTTCACTATCACCGGGGCGAGTTGTGCTGCGAACAAGTGCCGCTGCGCAAGTTGGCTGAGAAGTTCGGCACACCATTGTACGTTTACAGCCGGCAACATATCGTTGGCCAATTCACTGCACTCGACCGGGCGTTTAAGCCTGTCGATCACACGATTTGTTACGCCGTCAAAGCCAATAGCAATCTCGCGATTCTCAATGCGCTCGCGAAAGCCGGGGCCGGTTTCGATATCGTCAGTGCCGGCGAGTTGTACCGGGTGGTTCAAGCCGGTGGCGATCCAGCGCGGTGTGTCTTCTCCGGCGTCGGAAAGACGCGCGCTGAAATCGAGTACGCACTCAAGCTTGGGATTTACATTTTCAACGTCGAGAGCGAAGCGGAACTCCGGCAGCTGGACGCCACGGCGCGCCGGTTGCGCCGCCGGGCGCCAATTGCGTTGCGGGTGAATCCGCACGTTGATCCCGACACGCACCGCTATATTTCGACCGGTAAGGAAGAAAGTAAGTTCGGTATTTCCATCACGCGTGCCCTCGCGGTGTACCAAGTTGCCAGTCAATTGCCGGGGTTGGAGATTCGCGGCGTCCAAATGCACATCGGCTCGCAAATCACCAAGACGCAACCGTACCGGCTGGCGATCAAGAAGCTTTTACACTTGGCCGAACAAGTCCGCGCTCTCGCACCGGACACATTGCAGTCGTTCGATATCGGAGGTGGACTTGGAATTTGTTACCGGAACGAAACGCCGCCGACGGCAGCGCAATTCGCCGCGACCGTCTTGCCGCTGGTGAAAAAGAACGGGCTGCGATTGTTGATTGAGCCGGGCCGCTTCATCGTTGGCAACGGCGGCGTTCTGGTTGCGCGCGTAGTCTATGTGAAGCAGACGCCGGTCAAGACTTTTGTCATTACCGATGCCGGGATGAATGATTTAATTCGGCCGGCATTGTACGAAAGCTACCACGAAATCCTGCCGGTTAAGCAGACGCGCGGCCAGGCGCGCAAGGCTGACGTCGTTGGACCGGTCTGTGAATCGGGCGATTTCTTTGCGCAAGGCCGGTTGCTGCCAGTGGTGGGTGAAGACGACTTGCTCGCCGTGATGAGTGCCGGCGCCTATGGCATGGCTATGACCTCGAACTACAATTCCCGGCCGCGCCCTGCCGAAGTGCTGGTGTCCGGCAGTAGCTCCCAGTGCGTGCGGAAACGCGAGCAATTAGCCGATTTGATTCGCGGCGAAGTCCAGTATTAACCGTCTTGCCGTAGGCGATTGCGCTAACTATTTACCCACAAGAAATGTGCAGTTTTACCGGCACACTGAGATTGCATTGACGGAACGCGTGTGATAGGTTTTGACGTTTGCGAATAGAAAGAATTTATGGAAGACAAAACACCTCGAGCGCCTAAAACTCGGCGCACCCCAGACGGTCGCGAGCCAAACTTTGCGTCACGAATGGGATTGATTTGGCTCTTGCTTGCACTGTTGGTTGCCGGTTCGCTGGCAAAAGTCTGGCAGACGAAGCAGGAGCACGTGGCTGAAATCCAGTACGACGAGTTCAAGGAGTGTGTCGAACAAGGCACCATCAAGAAGGTCGCCATCGAGGCGGCGGCAGGTGAGCTTTCCAAAATCCGTGGCGAATACACCGACCCAACCGAGAAGAAAAAAGGCCGGTTTGTCGCGGATGTGGTGTACGGCGACGAGATTCAAAAATATCTTGATGCGAACAAGGTAAAATATGCGTTCACGCAGAAGACGCAGTTCCTCATGAGCTTCTTGATCAATGCCGCGCCAATCATCCTCGGAATTTTGCTATTCTATTTTTTCTTTGTCCGGCAGGTCAAGATGGCCGGCAAAGGCGCGCTCAGTTTCGGAAAGTCGCGCGCGCGGATGTTGAATCGGGACAAAAATAAAGTCACGTTTAAGGACGTTGCCGGCATGCAGGAGGCCAAGGAAGAGGTTGAAGAAATTATCCAATTTCTGAAAGACCCGAAGCGCTTCCAAAAACTCGGCGGACGGATTCCGAAAGGCGTGTTGCTTGTCGGCGCTCCCGGTACCGGCAAGACGTTGCTCGCGAAGGCCATTGCGGGTGAAGCGGATGTGCCGTTCTTTAGTATCAGTGGCTCGGACTTTGTCGAAATGTTTGTGGGCGTCGGCGCGAGCCGGGTGCGCGATATGTTTGAGCAAGGCAAGAAGAGCGCCCCCTGCATCATCTTTATCGACGAAATCGACGCAGTCGGCCGGTCGCGATTCTCAGGCGTCGGCGGCGGACACGACGAACGGGAGCAGACGCTTAATGCTTTGCTCGTTGAGATGGACGGTTTCGACACGCAGGAAGGCGTGATTATTATCGCCGCCACCAACCGGCCTGACGTGCTCGACGCGGCCTTACTGCGGCCAGGCCGGTTCGACCGGCAGATCGTGATTGATTTGCCGGACTTGGTTGGACGAGAAGAAATTCTTAATGTCCACGCCCGGGCCGTTAAGCTGTCGAAGGATTGCGATTTCAAAGTCATTGCCCGTGGCACCGCCGGTTTCTCCGGGGCTGACTTGGCGAACCTGATCAACGAGGCCGCGCTGACTGCCGCCCGCACCGATAAAAAAGGTGTTGGCATGGAAGACTTGGAAGAAGCGCGTGACAAAGTGCGGTGGGGCCGGGAACGGCGCAGCCGGGTGATGGACGATAACGACAAGAAATTGACTGCTTACCATGAAGCCGGTCACGCTCTAGTCATGACTAAGCTCGAGCATTGCGAACCGCTCCACAAAGTCACAATCATTCCACGCGGCATGTATCTTGGGGCCACATTTCAGTTACCGGAGAAGGATAAGCACAATCTTAACAAGAAACAATTGATCGACCAGATCACCGGGACCATGGGCGGTCGTATCGCCGAAGAGCTCACGTTTGGCGATTGCAATAGCGGTGCCTCCGGCGACATCAACCAAGCCACGCATCTCGCCCGCAAGATGGTCACCGAATGGGGCATGAGCGAAAAGATCGGCATGGTCAACGTCAGCCAACATGAAGAACATATGTTCCTCGGCCGTGATCTCTTCAAAGGCCGGGAAGTTAGTGAGCAGACCGCCCGGGATGTTGACGAGGAAATTCGCCGCATCATCGAGGCTGCCTACAATCGCGCGAAAGCAATCATCACACAGTATAATGATAAGCTGGTGGCTTTAGCGGAGGCGCTGATCGAATACGAGACGTTGGACGCGACAGAGCTGACCGAGGTTATCTCGACCGGTAAGTTGACCAATCCGCCGGTACGCAAATCCGGTTTAGGTAGTACGCCGCCCGAACCCACAGTACAACCGACAGAACCAACTGATCAGTCAGCTCAACTTCCGCCGCCGGAAGTTAATCCTAGTCCGGCCAGCGCTTAACATGCTGCGTTTGAGATTCAACTGGCCGGAAGTTTCTTGAGTCGCTAAACTGTTTGCGGATGGAGACTTTTTGTTGGAATTTTGCGCGTCCGCTCGTGATGGGGATTCTTAACGTTACGCCGGATTCGTTTTCTGACGGTGGGCGGTGCTCGGATGTCGCCAACGCCGTTGCTCGTGCTCGGCAAATGGCCAGTGAAGGGGCTGACATTATTGATGTTGGTGGTGAAAGCACTCGACCCGGCGCATCAACCGTGAGCAGCGCTGAGGAATTACAGCGTGTCCTGCCGGTAATTGAGCAGATTTCGGATTTATTGGTGTCCGTGGACACAACGAAGGCGGTGGTTGCCGAACGCGCCCTTGTCGCCGGCGCTCGAATTGTCAACGATATCAGCGCGTTCAGACAGGATGCCCGCATGTTACCGGTGGTACGCGACTTCGGCGCCGGTGTCGTGTTGATGCATATGCAGGGGACGGCGGCAACAATGCAGCAAAACCCCCAGTATGCCGATGTGGTTCAGGAGGTTCGAGGTTTTTTATCCGAGCGCATTGAGTTCGCGTTGGCCGGTGGCATTAAAAAAACGCAAATCGCGGTTGACCCCGGCCTCGGCTTCGGCAAAAGTGTGGAACATAATCGGCAGTTGGTAGCCGGACTTGAACAGTTCGCGACGCTCGGATGTCCGATGCTTGTCGGAGCCTCGCAAAAATCGTTCATTGGCCAATTGCTGAGCCGGCCGGTGTGCGAACGGTTGCCGGGTTCGCTGGCAGTGGTCGCGTGGGCAGTCATGCATGGCGCGAAAATCGTGCGCGTGCATAACGTGGCGGAGACGGTAGATGTCGTGCGAATGATTGCCGCGCTGCGGCAAATAGGCTGATTGGAAATGGAACATATTCTAGAATTTTTCGCTGTGCATTGGCGTGGTGCGATTGAAATCGTACTGCTCTCAGCGGTCATTTATTATTTTTTACTGTTGTTCCGTGGTACGCGCGGCGCGGCGGTATTTAGCGGGTTGGTCATTGCCTTACTCGTGGTGACCGGTTTGACGCACATTTTTGAATTGGACGTAATGAATTGGATTTTGAGTCGCGTGCTCGGTTTCTTGGCGATTGCGGTGCTGGTTATTTTTCAGCCGGAACTGCGGCGTGCGCTGGCGCAAATCGGCAGCCAGTCGTTTTTTACTAGCTCACAGCAACGCACCGAGGTGATTGACGTGCTGGTGGAAACCGCCCGGCAGCTGTCGCAGAAACATTTCGGCGCGTTGATTGCTATCGAACGTGAAATTGGTTTTCGTGGTATGCAAGAGACCGGCGTGCCGATGGACGCTAAGGCCAGTGCGGAATTGTTGACGACGGTTTTTTTTCCAAACACGCCATTGCATGACGGTGGAGTGGTCTTGCGTGGCGACCGCGTAGTGGCGGCGGGTTGCATCTTTCCGTTAACGCAACGGCAAGGCTTGAGCGCGACGCTTGGGATGCGGCATCGTGCGGCCATCGGCCTCAGTGAGGAGACGGACGCAATGGTTTTGGTAGTCAGCGAGGAGACCGGCCTGATTTCTGTGGCGCAACAAGGCCACTTAACGCAAAACCTTGACGCGGCTGGTTTGAGGTTGTCATTGGTTGGCGCGCTGGCGCCGCCGGCTCGGCCCGGTAACTGGTTGGTGGATGGCGCGCGCAAGTTGGTAGCGATGTTGATGGCACCACGTGCGAGCAGCGCCGTGAACAATCAGGACGGCTTTGTTGAGACCGGTGCACCGTCCGAAGCTTCACCGGAAGAGCCACACGAATGAACCTATCGCAACGGCTAATTAGTAACAACGGGCTGAAAATCGTGGCTTTGGTCGCCGCCGTCTTTATCTGGCTTTTTGTAAAAGCGGTTACTAGCGATTCACGAACGATGGATGGCGTGCCGCTTGAAGTCAAAGCGCCGCCCGGCATGACTGCCACCTACGTCACGCCCCGCAGTGTCAACGTTACTGTGCGTGGCACTACCGAAGATTTGCGCCAATCGTCACGGGCGGAGTTGTTCGCCGTTGTGGATCTACAGCGCGAGGGGCGGATTGGACGCGTGATGGCGCCAATTACCTTGCGTGACATTCGGCATCCGCGCCGCATCCAAGTCATTGCCGTCGAGCCTACCAACGCCATTGTCCGACTTGAAAAGGCTGTCGAGTAGCGACGATTGACAGTTGGCGCAGTGACGATATATTTGGCCGTGTGAATTCACAACCAAACGGCGCCACCCGCAGAATCTTTGGCACCGACGGTGTGCGCGGTGTAGCCAATGTCGAACCGGTCACCGCCGAAACCGCTCTCAAACTGGGGCGCGCTGCGGCGTACATCTTTAAGAAAAATGTGCCGTTGTCACGCGGACTGGGCCGGCACAGAATCGTCATCGGGAAAGACACGCGGCTGTCAGGCTATATGCTCGAAAACGCGATTGCGGCCGGCGTGCTGTCGATGGGCGTGGACGTGTTGTTGATTGGCCCATTGCCGACTCCAGGTGTGGCGTATATTACCCGGTCGCTACGCGCCGATGCCGGCATTGTGCTCACTGCCTCACACAATCCTTACGAAGATAACGGCATCAAGTTCTTCCAGCACGATGGCTACAAACTCGACGATAACGTCGAAGCTGAAATTGAGGATTTGGTTTTTAGCGGTGCGATTGAAAACATCCGGCCGACGGCCAAGGAAATTGGCAAGGCTGTCCGTATTGACGATGCCCTTGGCCGGTATGTCGAGTATGCCAAGGCTGCGTTTCCTAAAGGCATGAACCTCGAAGGTTTACGGATTGTCGTGGATGCCGGGCATGGTGCGACATACAAAAGCACGCCCTGCGTTTTGCGCGAGCTGGGCGCGCGCGTCACTGTTCTCAACAATGCGCCCGACGGCACAAATATCAACAAAGAGTGTGGCTCGCTTTACCCCGAAGTCATTTGTGATGCTGTGCGGCAGCTGGGCGCAGACATCGGCATCGCACATGACGGCGACGGTGACCGGGTTTTGCTTTGCGACGAGACCGGCACACTTGTGGACGGCGACGATATTCTTTGTATTACCGCGCTCGATTGGCTGAAACGTGGTGAGTTAAAAAAGAACACGCTTGTGGCGACCGTGATGAGCAATCTCGGACTCGACTTCACGCTCCGGCAAGCTGGCGGTCAAACTGTCCGCACCCAAGTCGGCGACCGGTATGTCTTGGAAAAAATGCTGGCCGACGACCTAAATGTTGGCGGCGAGCAAAGTGGCCACATGATTTTCCGTGACTTTGCCACCACCGGCGACGGCCTAGTCGCGGCGCTCCAGGTTCTGCGAATCATGATTGATACCGACAAGCGCTTGAGCGAGCTCCGGCAAGCGATGACCAAGTTTCCGCAGCTGCTCGTCAATGTGCGCGTTCGTGAGAAACCGGCGTGGGAGACCATGCCGGATGTGCTCGAATTGGTGAAAGCCGCTGAACAACAACTCGGTGCCGAAGGACGCGTGTTGCTGCGCTACTCCGGTACCGAGCCGAAAGCCCGGCTGCTCATCGAAGGTCGCGACCAGAAACAAATCCAGTCACTGGCTGCCGGCATTACCGGCAAAATTCACGCGCGGATTGGCGTCTAACCTGACTAATTACCGGTGGTCTGGAGTGAATTACTACCGGCCAGATTAGAATGTTGCGCTCACGCCGGCCTGGAAGTTTATTCCCGCCACTGGATTGTACTTTTGCACAAGAGTGAAGGACGAATATGCTGGGTAGGTTTCGTATAGCCTATCGAGTAGATTATTCACCTTGGTAAAGATCGTCAAACGGTTCCAGCGGTAGGCGACTTTGGTATTGAGAACCACATACTGATTGAGCGCAGACACATTGAGTACATCATTGATTGCCACTTGATCGCGCACGTGAACGGCCTCAATGGTGAGCTGCCAGTTTTTGACAGGTCGCCAGTTGGCTCCGCCAGTCAACTGCCACTCCGGGACTAGCGGTAGATGGTGGCCATTGTATGGCCCGCCATCATATCGCGCATCAGTAAAGGCTGTGGTGTAATAAAAATCTACCCAGTCCACCGGTCGTGATGTCAGTGTTAACTCCATGCCTTGGCGGTTGGCGTTGAAGTTTTCATTTACATACACAAGCGGGTCCGGATTGAACAAAATATCGTCATGTGTATGGTTATAGTAATACGTTAAGCTAGCGCCAAGTAGGTCGGATTGTTGGCAGCGCATGCCGATTTCAATCTCATTAGAAACGCTGGGATGTATGTTGGGGTTGGCGGCGAATGGGTCGCCGGGAATCGCGCCGGCTGAGCCGATGTCATAGCCTGTCGGCAGATGGTAGGAACGTGACAAGCTCAACCACGTCGCCGTTTTTTGAGAAAATTCGTACGTCAGAGTCGCTTTAGGGCTCCAGACATCCGCATGCTTTGGAGTCTGATTTGTCAGCGCGTTATATCCCGCTTGAACGATATCGATGTCCCATTCACGATGCTCATAACGCACACCGGCGCTGACCGACAGTTGAGAGGTCAGCTGGAAGGTGTCCTGCCCAAAAACACTGACCGTCCAGTTATCGGCGTGCATTACGGTTGTGTCGCCAAACCCATCATCGCCATTACTAGAGAAATCCTGTTGAACTAATTCCGTGCCTAGTGTCAGCTTATTCTGGCGTTCCAGAAAGGTGGAATCATAACTGGCTTGAAGTGTGCCGCCGTAGTTTGGTTGTTGCACTTTGTTGAGCCAGAATGCACTCGTGCTGGTGGTGTGGAACTCTTGGCCGTACACCTTTCCAACGAGGGTCAATCCATTGTCCAGTGACTTAAAATAATCCAAGCTCCCACGGTTCTCCTGGCTTTCAAATAAGCTAGTGTAGGCGCTCTGTCGGGGATTAGCGGCGAGTTGCGCTGCGGTCAGGTTGCCGGGATTTTGGGCGGTTTCATCGTGTAGGTAATATCCAAGTGTGAATTTACCAATTGCGGTGTCCAGCGAAGGTTTCACAATCGCAGACCAGCCACGAAAGGCGCTAAAATCGCGCCAGCCTTCCCATTCCTTACGGTCACCGCTCACATAGCAATCAAAGCTACCTTGCTTGATGGTGCTGTCGAAATTGCCGGTGTAATAGCCCAAATTGCCGCCGGCCGCAGTCGCCGTGGCGGTCACGGGTTGATTGGTTGGTTTCTTGGTGATAATATTGATTACACCACCGGCCGCACCTTCTCCGTAAATGGTCGATGCCCCGCCGCGAATTATCTCAATGCGTTCAATGCTATTCAGCGGAACGCTATTCCACAGAAACGGTGATGTGGCATCGCCGGCATCATTCACCCGCACACCGTCCACCAGAATCACCGCGCCAGCGCGCTCGCCGAACCCACGCAGTACCAGATTCCCAGCCCCGCCGCCAAATCCAACCGTGTCAACCGCAACCAATCCGACCTGTTGACGTAGCAATTCTGGCAGTGTAAACGACGGGGCAGATTCAATCTGCGTACGGTCAATAACGGTGACATTCGCCGGCATCTTCATCACCGGCATTGGTTCATCCGGCAAGCGGGCGGCGGTGACGACAACTTCCGGTAAGCGATTGGTGGTAGCGGAATCCGCGAGCGCGGCTCCGGTAGCGGCAACGACGACAAGACACGACGACAATACAATACGACGCATAACTTTTTCCTTTGGTTCGAAGGGTGTTGGTTTACGCGTCGGTCGTTATTCTGACTTCTGGCTTCAAGTCTACCGGCCCGCCTTCTCCATTT
>JBAWWR010000087.1:0-10481 GCA_037146675.1 Verrucomicrobiota bacterium
ATGTGGCCGGCGTCTTCACGAATCGCGGAACGCTGGCGCTCTATAGCGGGAGCGACCTGACCAATGGCACCGCGGTTATTGCCGGCGCGGCCACGACGGTTGTCAGTGATGCCGGCTCGGTCTGGAGCAACGCGAACCTGACCATTGGCTCGGCCGGGACGTTGAGCAGTGTCACCATTTCCAATGGCGGCCAATTATTCAGCGGCAACGTCACCGTTGGTGCCGGCGGCGGCAGCAACAACCAGTACAATGTCGGCGGTCGCGGCGCGGCGGCCAGCGTCTCCAACGGCACGATCACGGTGGGCAATACCGGCAGCGGCTTCAACACGCTGACCGTGACCAATGCCAATCTCTTGACCACCGGTCTCGTTACCATCGGCAACGGTTCCTCGAATAATGCCGTGAACATTTTTGCCGGTACCGCGTGGACCGCGACCAATTCCACGATCATCGTCGGGACCGGCGCCGCGGCGGCGAACTCGTTGAATGTTTTCAGTGCCCAGTTCACTGCCGGCGTGATCAGCGCCGGTGTGAACGGTGCCACCGGCGCCATCATCAGCCTCAACAACAGCACCGGCACCTTCGACAGCGTGGTGCTCAATTCGGCCGATGCGCAACTGGTGCTCAGCAACGGCACCTTGCGGCCGTTGGCTTCGAGCAACTCGTATGTCTTCGTCGATGGTCCGGGCAGCATCAATGTTACCAGTGCCGGCGGCTTTCTGGATGCGGCCGGGCTGACCAACGACATCAATGTTGGAATAACCGGCAGCGGCAGTTTAACTGCTTTCGGTGCGGGAGCCATTCACCTGAATGGCGCGAGCACTTACAGCGGCACGTTGACGGTCAGCAACGGGATTGTTTTGCTGGTGAACAACACGACCGGCTCCGGCACCGGCAGCGGCACGGTGAACGTGTTGACCAATGCCTTCCTGGGCGGTGTCGGAACAATTACCGGCGCGGTGACGGTCAATGCCGGCGGCACCATCTCCCCGGGCGACCATAACGGCATTCAAGGCGGCCTCCCGAGCACGTTAGATGTCGGAACGCTGACGCTCGCTGCCGGTAGCACGATTGAGTTCCAATTCTACAACACCAAATCCAATGACGTGCTGAATGTCACGGCGGCGAACGGATTGACGATCAACGGCGGCGCGTTCTTGCTCCAGAACTTGAGCGGTGGCACGTTTGATACGCCCGGTCACTACGAATTGCTCAGCTACATCAACGGTTTCAACGGAAGTTACACCAATCTGTCAATCGCGGACCCCAGTGCCGGGCGCATTTACGTGTTCGGCAGTGACGGTGAGTACATCGATTTGACCATTCTCGGCACCGTCGGCTGGGTCGGCCGGGCGCAGAACATGGCCGCTTTTAATCCGACCAACAATTTCTGGAGCCTTGGTACCAACTGGGCGAGCGGCGTCGCGCCGGTGCCGTTCGACGTTGTCACCTTCGGCGGCAATAGCGGGCTGGTTAACACCAATGACCTGACGCCGAATACCATGTTTGCGAGTTTGAAATTCCTCAACGGGGCCGGGGCGTTCACCTTGGATCCGCTGGGGCCAACCAATGGCATCCGGCTGTGGGGTGGGGCTGAGGGCAGCACGCAGGCAATCGTCAACCTCAGCGTCAACACGCAGACGATCAATCTTCCGATCCAGCTCTATCACTACGATCACGTCGGGGAAGGGCCGATCGAGCCGTTCAGTATTGACGCCGCGAACGGCGCGCTCGTTCTCAATGGCAACATCAGCGAGACCGGCGGCAGCGAAGGTCTGGTCAAGCTCGGGGCGTATGCGCTCACGCTGACTGGTTCCAACACATTCAGCGGCGGCGTGGTGATCAGCAACGGCACGTTGATCGTCGCCAACTTGACCGGCTCCGGGACCGGCCTCGGCGATGTGCTCGTGGTGTCCAATACCACGTTGGCGATGCGCGGCGGCGTCATCAACGGCGCGACCGGGGCCGTGGTGACCAACCAAGGCGTAATCGAAGGTTACGGTGTCATCAGCAATCTGGTCGCCAACCAGACCACTCTCTTCGCAAATGCCACGAATCTGACCGGCACCGGTACGCTGACTGTGCGGCTGGCCGGCGCCGTCAATGTGACTGGCGCAACGATCGGGACCTTGAGCACGAACTCCGTGCTGAATATCGTGACGACCGGTGGGGTGGCGCCGTTGCTTAATCAAGGCACCATCGCACTGGCCGGCGGCACGCTCACGTTGAATTACGATAACGGCACGACGCTCACCAATCTGAACCTGATTACCGGCTTCGGCACGGTCGCCGCAGCGTTGATGAACGCCGCGGGTGGCACGGTGGTGGCGACGAACGGGACGCTAGGATTGACCGGTACGGTGAGTAATGGTGGATTTGTAGTGATCGCCAATGCCGGCACGCTGAACGTGGCGCAGGCGTGGGTCAGCACCGGCACGATTACGAATTTAGGCGGCACACTGGGCGGCGGCACATTGACGAATACCGGCACGCTGATTGGCCGTGGTGTTTTAGCGGCGGCGGTGAACAACCAGAATGCGTTGGTGGCGACGAATGGCGTGTTGACGGTGACCGGGGTGCTGAGCGGTGCCGGGACGAATTTTGCCGCTAACAGCGGCACGTTGGTTTTGCAAGGCGTGAACACTTTTACCGGCGCCACTTGGCTGAACGGCGGGACCGTGGTGATTACCAATGACAGCAATCTCGGCGCCAGCAGTGCCGTGGTGAACTTCAATAACGGCGGCACGTTGCAGGTGTTGAGCAACGCCACGCTGGTTCGCAGCATTACGCTCGGTAGTGCCGGCGGTGCACTGGATCCGAGCAACCAGATCGTCACCATTCAGGGTGTGATCAGCGGTTCCGGCGCGCTCACCAAGCTCGGCAGTGGCACGCTGGTTCTGGTGAGCAACAACACCTACACCGGTGGCACGATCATCAACACCGGCAAGCTCCAGATCGGCAACAGCACCGCCAGCGGTTCGCTCGGCACCGGCACTGTCACCAACAACGCGGTGCTTATTTTTAATCGGACGGACGTGTTCACCAACGCTAATTTCATTACCGGCACCGGCTGGGTGTTGCAGAACGGCACCGGCACGCTGATTCTCACCAACGCCAATACTTATAGCGGCGGCACCGTCATCAATGCCGGCACGTTGGATATTCGTGCCAGTGGCGCGCTCGGCTCGGGGATCGTCACCAATCGTGCGAATCTGCAACTCGGCAGCATCAGCGAATTGGCCATCGCGAACGAGCTCATGCTCGATAGCGGCACATTGGTGGTGACTGCCGGCGCGGGTGGCCGCAGTTGGAATGGCGGCATAACCTTGGTTGGCCCAACTTTCATGAATACGCCCGGTGAACTCACAGTGAACGGGGTCATCAGCGGGACCGGCAGTCTCACTAAACTGGGTGGCGGTGACGTGATCCTGAGCAAGGCCAACACGTTTACCGGCGATACATTTATCTTTGACGGTACCGTGGTGGCCAGCAACCAACTCGCTTTGCAAAACACCACGGTTAATTTCGATGCTGGGAAAATCCAGTTTGCGTCCGGCATCACCGGTTACAATTTTGGCGGCTTGGCCGGCAACCAGAACCTGGCGTTGACCAATGCCGATGGCAATGCCGTCACGTTGGCGGTCGGAGCCAACGGCGTGAGTACGGTGTATAGCGGAATCCTCAGCGCCGATGGGGCGCTGGTTAAAAACGGCGCCGGTACGTTGACGCTCAGCGGCATCAATAATTACAGTGGCGGTACGACGTTGAGCAACGGTTGGCTGGCGCTCGGCAATAACAATGCGCTGGGCAGCGGCAGTCTCACAATGGCCGGCGGCACCCTGATGCTCACCGGCAATTTAATTGTCACCAATGCCATCCGGCTCGCGAGCGCCGGCACGTTCGATACCGCCGGCCACAGCCTGGTAGTCGGCGGTGTGATTGCCGGAACCAAAGATCTGATCAAGACCGGCAGTGGTACCTTGACCTTCCTCGGGACTAATACCTACAGCGGCGCGACCATTATCAATCAAGGCTTTCTGGTGCTGGCAGCGGGTGGCCCGACCAACAGTACAGTGACGGTGAACGTCAACGGCGGTTTAATCTTTTCCAATAACAACCACTTCGTTGTTGGTGGACTGGCGGGTGGCGGCAACGTGACGCTGGAAAACACCACCGGCGCCAGCGTGGAATTGACCGTTGGCAATAACAACGCGAGCACGGTTTATGGCGGGGTCCTTGGCGGTAGTGGTTCGTTGATTAAAATCGGCACCGGCAAACTCGAATTGACCAATGCCAATACCTACAGCGGCGCGACAGTCGTCAATGCCGGTACGCTAGCGGTTAACGGCAATTTGGCGAGCAGCACGGTCACGGTCAACGGCGGCACGCTGGGCGGCACCGGGACATTGGCGGGCGCGGTCACCGTCAACACCGGCGGGCATCTGGCGCCCGGTAACGGCGTCGGTGTGCAAAGTATGGGCACGTTGACCTTGAACAGCGGCAGCGCGCTCGACTTCCAGTTTCAGCCGCATGCGCTGGGCAGTCTCAACGACCAGCTCATTGTGACCGGCACGGACGGGCTGACAATCAACGGCGGCGGGTTCAATCTGCTGACCGCAACCGGCACCAATCCGAATGACAACAGTCAGCGATTTACCGACCTCGGAATCTACAACCTGATCAACTATGGCGGCACACTCGGCGGATTGGGGATTAGCGCGCTCTCAATCTTGAATCCGGCCGGCAACCGCAGCTATGCGTTTGGCGACAACGGCAGTTGGATCACGTTGACCATCGGCGGGCAAGGCGCTGGTTGGACCGGTGGGGCCGGGGCGCCCGGTAACTGGACCAATGCCGCTAACTGGAATCTGGCGGTGGCCCAAGGTAGTTTGCTGATTTTTGAAGGTAACACGACCACTGACACTCATAATAATTTCGCGGCGGAAACGTGGTTCAGCGGGATTGTGTTCAGCAATACCGCCGGCGCCTTTGTGCTCAACGGCAACGCGCTGGCGCTGGCCGGCAATGTTGTCAACCTCAGCTCCGCGACACAAACGATTAACACGTCGCTGATCCTGACCAACGGCTCACGGATTTTTGCGACCAGCGCCGGTGCCATCGTCGTCAATACCAACATCAGCCAAAGCGGCGGTAACTACGGCATCGTCAAGACCGGGACCGGCGTGCTGATCTTGAACGGTAACAATACCTACGCCGGCGTGACCGAGATCCAAGGCGGCGCGTTACGGGCGACGGACGGCGTGGGCTTGCCGACCGACAGCAATCTCAAACTCAACGGCGGCGTCTTGGAGAGTGCCGGCACGTTCACGCGGAGTCTGGGCACCGTTGCCGGGGCGGTGGCGTGGGCCGGCAATGGTGGATTTGCGGCATATGGCGGGACGTTGACGGTGAACATCGGCGGAATCGGTTCCGCCTTAACTTGGGATAGCACACCGAACTTTGTCCAAGGTGGCAAAACGCTGGTCTTCGGAGCTACTGATGCGAACGGCACAGTGCAGTGGGTTAATCCGCTGGATCTCAACGGGAACCTGCGGACGATTCAAGTGGATCGCGGTAGCGCGTTTGTGGACGTGGATATTTTGGGGAGCATTGCCGGTAGTGCCGGCAGTGGATTAATCAAGACCGGGGCCGGCACAATGCGGTTGAGTACGGACAGCAGTTTTAGCGGGGCGCTGACTGTCAATGCCGGCACGCTCTTGCTGGCGGCGACGCTCAACAATGATGGCGTGTTTGTGAACAATGGCGCCACGGTCGGTGGGACGGGAACATTTTATAGCGCATTGACGTTGGCCAGTGGTGGCGTTTTGTCGCCGGGCGAGCAAGGGGCCGGCGTGTTGACGGCCAGCAGCCTGAGTTTGTCGAATGGATTTGTGTACAACTGGGAACTGGGGTTGACGGCGACGGATCGGGTGGATGTGGTGACAGCGAATGGATTGGAGTTTTTCGGAACGAACTGGACCTTGAACTTGGGCGCGGAAGCCGGGGTGTCCGCCTTGGAGCAATGGCAGGGGATGGGGATGACGAATGATGTTTTTGTTTTGTTCCAAGTAGAATCCGGTTTGGTCCCATATGGTTTGACGAATGACGTGACGATTGTCGGCAGTAGTCGGTGGGATGTGAGTCAGGCGCGAGTGTCCGTGGTTGGTAATCAGGTATTGCTGAGCGGCGTGTTCTTCAACAACGCGATTGAGGCGGTGCCGGAACCGAATGTGCTGCTGATGTGGTTGGTCGGCATCGTCGTCTGGGTCATCGCGCGCCGGCGCCACCGCCGCGCGGCATTGCAGTTGCACCCGGAGGAAGCCAGTGCGGCCGAGATTAAGCCGAGCATTGTCCCAACCGCGTTGCCAACATTCAGTCCGGTGGTTCCGATTGCGGCGTCACCAAACCGCCAGTTGCTCAGTGAACGAAGCGGATTGGAACCCTTGCTTTCCAAAGCGCGTGAGGGATTTGTTCGGCTCGGTCAGTCCGGGGTAGTGGATATCGATATTGAACTACTCCAGCAGAATGTGTGGTATTGGCGCCGGATGAACGCGGGCCAGTTGAAAACCGCGGAGCACGTTGAGCTTGCCAAGCAGTATCCGTTTGATGGTTCGACAGTCGCGAGTGCTGATCGCGTCTTTTTTGCAACTTACGGCCACGCTCCGCAGGCGCGGGATTGGACGAGCTCGTATTTACTAATTCTCCGGAATCTAAAACGGGATCCAGACTTCTATCAGAGCGTCATCGCCCGGATACCGCAGTCGGCAAGCGTGATTCCTCTGCGAATGGCACCGGGCACAACCAAGCTGCAGCGCACTGTCAGCCCGAGCGGTAACAGATTAGGGATTGCCGCGATGATGGCGACGGTGGTTTTACTGCTTGTTGGTGGTCAAGTCGGTCTGGTCTTGTTCGCCAATCAAACAACGAATTTAACGGGCGTCATCTTTATCGAGTTCTGCTTGATTGTGGGTGTCCTGAGTGTCCCGTTTATGGCTAATTCAAATAACATTTCCTATTGCTGTCCAGAATGCGGCCAGGAACATCGTGAGTCGGAAGCTGATCATTGTGAACATTGCCACCTCGAATTTGTGCAGGTGCCGCCGCCTGCCATGGCCAACTTTACCTTTCAAACGTCGTATCGGTAATACCGGCGAGCAAGTGCGAGGGGAGGCGCTGACGATCAGTGTGACTGGGCGGATTCCAATCCATTAAAACTCGCCACTGGCATGCCGATTGACTCCCGGCGTCCTATTTCGTAGTTTGATTTCCAATCAGATGAGCGAAAATCAAATTCCACCCCAGCTAACCATTGAGCCGCTGCTAGCCTGTTTGCAGGACAACGATTTGAATGTGCGGCGGTATGCCGCTGAAGCGCTCGGCAAGTTGGGAGATCAGCGAGCCATTGCGCCCCTGATCCTCTGCCTGAAGGATGCTGATGCGGATGTGCGGCGCCAAGCCACCAAGGCGTTGGGCGCACTCGGTGACAAGCGGGCCATCGAGCCGCTCATTGCGGGCTTGCAGGATCAGAACCGGAAAGTTCGTGAGGATGCGGCTTGGAGTTTGGCCAAGCTGGCAGAGCCGCAGGCTGTCGAGCCGCTGATCGCGTGTTTGCAGGATGAGGATGCGGATGTGCGGCAAGTGGCCGCTTCGGCGTTGGGCACACTGGGCGACAAGCGCGCCGGTAAGTCGCTCCTGACCTGTTTGAAAGACAAGGATTTGCACGTGCGGATCAATGCGGCCTTGGCCTTGGGCAAGTTAGGCGAGACGGGCGCTCTCGCGGCGCTGATCGCCTGTTTGCAGGATGAAGTTTCGGATGTGCGGCAACACGCCGCTTCGGCGTTGGGGGCACTGGGCGACCGGCGAGCGATTGATCCGTTGATTGCCTGCTTCAAGAGCCGGGATCTGAAAGTGCGGCAACGGGCCGTTCTCGCACTGGGCAAGTTTGGCGCGCCGGCCGTCAAGCCATTGATCGCGTGCTTTAGGGATCCGGATGTGAATGTGCGCGAAAATGCCGCCCTGGTGTTTGGCAAGCTGGGTCAACTCGCGGTCGAACCGCTGATCGCCTGCTTGAAGGATACGGATTTACAGGTGCGGAGTTTTGCCGCGAAGGCCTTGGCGCTGTTTCCCTGATTGCGTTAGTGTTTTCGGGATCGGACTTCATAAATATCTCCGTGCCGGGTAGGGGAGGCGCACCGGGTTTATGAAAACCGAAATAACGTCGGACTCTGCCGCCGTTTGCAGCGGCGATGTTTAAATCCAATACTCTGGGTACTCGCGCCACTTCACGATGTTGTTAAAGACAAGTGCCACCGCCAACATGATGAGACTGCCACCGAGGACCGGTAGCAGCACATAACTAAAGCCGAGGTGGTGCACGCTGTCGCCCCCAATCACGGCAATGAGCGCGGTGGCTCCGCCCGGCGGATGGAGCGTGCGCGTCCAATGCATGGCGGCGAGCGCGGTCGCAACGGCCACGGTCGCCGCGACGGCCGGGTGGTTGGATAACAGCTGCCAAGTGGCAACGCCAATGATCGCGGAAACCAGATGGCCGCCAATCAGATTCCGCGGTTGCGCCAAGGGACTATTCACCGCGCCGTAGATGAGCACGGCGGACGCGCCAAACGAGCCGACCAGCCAGAGTGTTGCCGGCGGTGCGAGCAGAGCGTTGTTGAGCCCCGCCACCAGTCCGATGCCCACCACTGCCGCCAGCCACGACCAGCCGATATCTTTGATGGGCACCCGCGGAGCTGGCTCACTGAGTGGGCGGAGCCATTTCCGCCAGCCGGTCCGGGGCGGGGCGGGTGGGGGCGTTAAGAATTTTGTCGCCGCCCGCGTGTGCACTAGCTGGTAGATCTTTAAGAAATCGTGGGGCGTAAGATCAACGAAACCCTTGATTTCGTTCATCGCCTCTTCGATCTCTTGTTCTGTTGGTGGTACGTCTGGGGTGCTGGTTTTATGGTGCATTCAAGTTCCATTCCGGCGCGCGGCACGCCTACAAAATAACGCGCAATGATGTCACACCGCTGTGCCGGTGTGCGACCTTAAACCAGTCTCCGCGCCGAAATAGCTGCGGAATTGCCTGCCTGACCGCTGGAAATCGGTAGCCCGCTTGGGCTGATTTACCGCTCTGTGCGAGGCGGTTCACGGCGTCGGCGTGGCCATTATTCGTGCCGGTGCACCAAATAAACTATTTTGCGGTTTGTTGACGTAGGTCAATTACCATGCTAGGTGTTTCAGGTAATATGGCGCCCGGTGCAATAGAACGCGATCAACGTGGCACTGCGTTGCTTTCGGGTTTCACGGACGATTTTCAATTTCCGCTAAATTGAATTCGCCCTATGCGATTGGGAAATTATGAAATCATTTAAAATTAGCCGTTTGTCACTGGTGGCCCTGCTGGTCGCCGTGCTGTGCTCCAGCCCGATGCCGGCCCGCGCCGTGGACATCAGCGGGGTTGTCTCCAATAACGGCGGCGCGAGTTTCTACATCGGCAACTCTTCTTCCGGTCAGACGCTCACCATCAGCAATGGCGGCGTGCTGACCAACGTCCACTCCGGCTATATTGGCAACGTTGGGGGCAACAACAGCGTCCTCGTCACCGGCAGTAACTCCATCTGGAACAACAGCGCCTACCTCTTTCTCGGCCTCTGGGCTGGCGGCAACACGCTGACCATTGCTAATGGTGGCACCGTATTCAACACCGTCGGCTACATTGGCTTTGTCGGTAGCCACAGCAACAGCGTCCTCGTCGCCGATGCCGGTTCCGTCTGGAGCAACAGCGGCAACCTCATCGTCGGTAATGGTGGTTTCGGCAACGCGTTGACGATTGCCGACGGCGGTACCGTGTTCAACACCGACGGCTCCATCGGCGATCAAGCCGGTGCCAATAATAATGCCGTCCTCGTCACTGGTACCGGCTCGGTCTGGAGCAACGGCGGCAACCTCTCCGTCGGCTATTATGGTGCCGGCAACACGCTGACCATTTCCAACGGTGGCACCGTGTTCAACGCCGTCAGCTACATCGGCGATCAAGCCGGTGCCAATAATAATGCCGTCCTCGTCACCGGCAGTAACTCCGTCTGGAGCAACAGCGGCGACCTCGAGGTCGGCTACATCGGTTCCGGCAATGCGCTGACGATTGCCGACGGCGGCACCGTGTTCAGCAGCGTTGGTGCGATTGGCGTAAGCACAACTGCCAGCCATAACAGCGTTCTCGTCACCGGCACCGGCTCGGTCTGGAACAACAGCGGCGGCCTCTACGTCGGCAACTCCGGTTCCGGTAACACGCTGACGATCACCAACGGCGGCACCGTGTTCAACGCCAACGGCAACATCGGTTATTCCGCCAGCGCCAGCAACAACAGCGTTCTCGTCACTGGTACCGGCTCGGTCTGGAGCAACGGCGGCAACCTCTACGTCGGCTACGCCGGTTCCGGCAACACGCTGACCATTTCCAACGGTGGCACCGTGTTCAACGCCGT
>JBAWWR010000088.1:0-10428 GCA_037146675.1 Verrucomicrobiota bacterium
GGCGTGACCGAGCGGCAGGAAATTGCGCAACGTGTCGGCGACGCCGTCGAGCGCGCGCTAGCTTGCACACGACCGACCGATGACACGCCGGTGTTCCGGCATATTACTCGTGAACTGCGGTTGACGCCGTACCAGATTTCAGCAAAAGACGCCGTGTGGGCGCAGGCCCGTCATGACGAGTATGTGGCGGACAAAAACAACAATCCAAACTCGTGGTGGCCGAAGAAGCTGCGCGAAGTTGTTGAGGCAGCCAAAGGTTTGCGGAAACTAGAGCCGGTCACGGCACAGATTCACGTGGTACGATTGGGCGATGCCGGCTTTGCGACCAGTCCGTTTGAGCTGTTTTTGGATTTTAGCATGCGGATTAAGGCGCGTAGTCCCGCCGCGCAGACAATCATGGCGCAGTTGACGGACGGCAACGGCGGTTATCTGGCGTCGGAACGCGGCGTGATTGCCGGCAGTTACGGCGCGGTGCCATCGTCGTGCGCCGTCGGGCCGGAGGGCGGCCGGGAATTAGTGGAAGCGACGCTTGCCGCTCTCGGCGAGCTGTTTCGCACCGCAGTTTGACGGCGGCACACAAGTACTAGACGACTTACCGAAAGGAACTATTATATGCAGACAGCAGCTCGACGGGTGATTGCTTATACGTTGCCGTGGGATGATGCCCCGGTGGATCTCTCCTTCATCTTTGAAGGGGAGAAACCGGCGGGCCGCCGTGGATTCTTAGGGGTGAAAGATTCCCGCTTTGTTTTTGAGGACGGGACGGTCGCGCGCTTTTGGGGCACCAATTTTAATAGTGGTGCCTGTTTTCCATCCCACGCGTACAGCGAGATCGTGGCGCGGCGGCTGGCAAAGTTTGGTGTCAATCTGGTGCGCTTCCATCAGATGGACGCGGCGCATTCGACTCCAAATCTCTTCCAGTTCACGAAAGGCCGCCGGCTGAAAGATACGCAAAGCCTGGATCCGGCCAGCTTGGAACGGTTGGATTATCTGATCCACTGCCTCAAGCAGGCGGGAATTTATGTCTATCTGGATCTGCTGACCTACCGGGTCTTCACCAGCGGGGACGGGGTGGCGGCTGTCGACCAAATCGGCCATTCGGCCCGACCGTATTCGACGTTTGATCCCCGGCTGATCGAACTCCAGAAAAAATTTAATGAACAGCTGTGGACGCATGTCAATCCCTACACCAAGCTGGCCTACAAAGATGATCCCGCCATCGTGCTCACGGAAATTACCAACGAGAATGACGTGTTCGTTTGTTCCCGTGGTGAATTGATTGAGCCTTATCTCAGCCAGTTGCAGGAGCGGTTCGCCGTCTGGGCCGGGCAGAAAGGGATTGCGGTCGGACCGGGACCGGGCAACTTCACCGAAAATAGCCCGGCAATTGTGGATTTCCTCGTTGACCTGCAGAAATCTTATTACACCGAAATGATTGGGCACTTAAGGAAGCTGGGCCTGCGCATCCCGATTGCCGGAACCAACTGGGCGTTGGGCGGCGCCGCGATGCTCGAAGCGCAAATGGTGACAGATTTCACCGACAGCCACACATACTGGTATGAGTTCGGTTCGTGGAAGGCGACGGAAAAGAAGTTCGTGAACAAGTCGCTGCTGGGCGAGCGGGAATCCTGGCTGCGGAATCTTGCTTTTTTTCGCGTTCTCCACAAGCCCTACATAGTGTCGGAATGGGATCATCCGTGGCCCAACGAGCATCGCGCGGAGGGGCCAATTCATTTGGCCGCCGTGTCCGCTTTTCAAGGGTGGAGTGGGGCCGCGATTCACACCTATCGCTATGACTGCCGCGAGAATGTGGATCAAATTGGGGCACCGATTACCTCTGATACTATCGGTGGCGTGCCGTTCCGCGGTGGCGTGTTTGACACATTCAACGACCCGGCAAAATTTGGTTTATTCTATCACGCGGCCCTGATCGTGCGGCGGGGCGATGTGTCTGAACCGGCAGCCACCACTGAAATTATGGTGCCGCACCTAACGCAGGCTGGGGCGCTCGTTGGTTCGGAGATCAAGGCGCTGGAAGGCGCACCCGAAACCTGCAAAATCGGGATTCAGTTGCCCGGCGCACCCGCGCGCGGCACCCGGCAGGTCCCGCTAGATCAGGAACTGCTGCCACGCACCGCTACGGAAATCCGGTCGGACACGGGCGAACTGTATCGCAACCTGGCCAAACGTTATGCCACCATCGATACCGCGCGGACCAAAGTCGCCTACGGATGCCTGGCGGAAGCCGGCGAGATTGTCCTGAACGGACTGAAGATCAAGGCCCGCACGGACTTTGCTGTAATCGCCATCAGTTCCCTAACTAACGTCGACACCGCGCACACGGACAACCTCCTGCTCACAGCGGTTGGGCGCGCGGATAATACCGGTGCCGAATACAATGCCGACCACACGATTCAATTCAAGGTGGGCCACGGCCCCATTGAGTTGGAAGTGATTGAAGCGGATTTGGAACTCACCACGGCGGTCGCTAATCTCAAAATTTGGGCGATTAACCCGGCTGGTTTCCCGATCGGCCAAATCCCGGTAACCTATGCGGATGGCCGAGCGAAGTTCACGATTGGCGGGGCATTCCCGTCCATGTACTACCTGATTCAGCAATCCTGATCGGGAGACCCTGTGCAGACCGCCGCCACATCCCAGCCAATTGACGCCGTTGTGGCGGGCTATCTGGGCGTTGATCTGACGCCCGGATTCAGTTCCACGCGGACGCTGGTTCCGTTTTCCGAACTGTTTCGGCCCGGCAAGCTCATCGAAACGGAAGGCTTGAACGTCGCGCTGGGCGGAGTCGTAGCCAATACCGGTTTGGCGATGCGGCGATTTGGGCAACGGGTCGAGCTGATGGGATGCGTGGGCAACGATGCTTTGGGCGATCTGGCCGTGGCCCGGCTGGCGCAAGCCGGTGTGACCCACGGAATCCGCCGCACCGCGAGGGGGGGGACGGCGTATGGACTTGTCATTGCGCCGCCGGGAATGGATCGGCTGTTTCTGGAAGACCCCGGCTGTAACCGCTGCTTCACCGCCGTCGACATTGATTACGATGTGGTGCGGCAAAGCCGGTTATTCCATTTTGGTTATCCGCCCTTAATGCCGGCCCTGTGGACCAACGGCGGGACGGAACTACAAACACTCTTGCGGCGTGTTCACAATCTCGGAGTCATTACCTCGTTGGACATGACTCTGCCGGATGCGGATAGTCCGGCCGGCAAGGCTGATTGGCCGGCGATTCTCGCCGGGACGTTGCCGTTGGTGGACATCTTTGTGCCCAGCATTGAAGAGCTGCTCTTCATGCTCGATGCGAATCTGTATGCGCGGTATTTGTCCGAAGCGGCAGGAGGCGACATGATTGCCGTCATCCCGCCGGAAGTTTACACGCGACTGGCGGACCGGGTGTTAGCCATGGGGGTCAAGGTCCTCTTAATCAAAGCCGGCCAGCGTGGCGCGTACCTGCGCACCGGCAACCTCGCCTCCGTCAGTTTAGCCGACCGTGTCGGTTGTCCGGGCGGGAGCTGGCTGGCGCCGTTGCCGGTCGAGGCCGGCCGATTCTGCAACGCCTGCGGAGCGGGCGACTGTGCGGTGGCAGGATTTCTGGCGGCGTTGTTGAATGGCACGGACGTCGTCACGGCCGGGCAGTCCGCCATGCTAGCCGGACGGGATAATCTCTACGGCCCGGACGCTTTGTCCGGCCTGCAGGAATGGGCGCAGATGTCCAGTTTGGTAACAGGATTAAAAAATAAGCCATGAAGAAAATCACTGCTGGATTCGTCGGGTTTGGCGAAGTCAATACCCCGCGTGAGTTTATCGACAACCGCTGTGCTGCGGCTGCCCGATTATTGGAGGCGCAGGGTCTGGAGCTTGTGACGACCGCGCCGGTCAGTGACGATCCGGCAGGTGCGCAGGCGGCCCGGGCCGTCCGGGAATTGCAAGCCGGTGGCGAATTCGATCTGCTGATTGTCTGTGTGGCCGGCTGGATTCCGTCCTGGGCCGTGCTGGGGGTGATCGAGTCGTTCAAGCACAAGCCGATGATTCTCTGGGGGCTGACTGGCTGGCAGGAGGGCGACCGCTTTGTAACCACCGCCGACCAGGCGGGAACCACGGCGTTACGCAAGCCGCTGGCCGACATGGGATACACCTTCAAGTATGTGGTTACCTATCGCGGCCAAGCACCGCAACTCGATGCGATTCTGAGTTATGCCCGGGCCGCGCACGCCGCCGCCCAGCTCAAGACCGCCCGGATCGGCATGGCCGGCTATCGCGATATGCGCTTGTATGGCACCATGTATGATGGGGTCTCGCTCAAGGCCCAAATCGGCCCTGAAATCGAACATTTTGAACTGCTGGAATTGGTCCAGCTGATCGAGAAGGTTGACCGCCACGAAGTCGCCCGGCTGGCGCAGAAAGTCCGACAGCACTGGACGTTCGTCAAGGAACCGAAGCCCGGGACTATCGAGAAGTCGGTGGAGCTCTATCTGGCGATTAGTGGGAAAATCAAAGAGCGGGGCTATCAGGGGTTTTCGTTCAATGATGTCGACGGCATCAAGAAACTGCTCGGCTTCGCACCGGCGGGGGCCCTGACACTGTTGCACGATGAAATGGCGATCTCCTCAGTGCCGGAAAACGACAGTCTGGGCGCGGTCACCCAGTTAATCGTCCGCGCGCTGACGGGTCAGGTTGCCGCCTATCTGGAGTTCTATGAATTTCTGGAAAACGGCGCGTTGATGGGGGTGCCGGATTATGTCCCGGCGGAGATTGTTGCGGGGCCAGTCACAGTGATGCCGAATGCCTTCGGCAATTTTGGCGAAGGCCTGTTGAATGTCTCCAAACTTAAAACCGGATTGGTGACACTGGCCCGGTTGGGTTATGCCAACGGCCGGTATTGCCTGCACATGACCACGGCGCAAGCCCGCGCCCCGCGCCAGTGGGAAGAAGCCGGCTGGGCGCCGCCCGCCCCGCAACTGCCAAGCCTAGAGTTGATCTTCGACTATCCGGTTGAGGAGTTTATCCAGAAAGTTATGTGCCAGCACTACATCATCTCTTACGGTGATAACCGGGCCCTGCTGAAAGACCTTTGCGCAATCCTCAACATCACTATATTATGAACCGGATTCAATATCCGGCGACTGGGAATTAGTTACGGAAACCCAGCCGACTTTGATCGATTTAAAAAAACAGGAGTCAGTAACTATGAAATCCAAATTAGCAATTAACGGCGGTAACCCAGTCATTCCAGCCGGCACGATTAAAAAATGGCCGCCGATTGACGACAGCGACCGGAAGATGGTGCTCGATTCGCTCAACGGCGCCAACCACGCGTTCGGCCCGAACTGCACGGCATTCGAGACGGAATTCGCCGCGTGGAATGGCAACAAGTATGCCATCACCACCAATTCCGGCACGGCCGCGTTGCACATGGCCATCGTGGCGTGCGGCTGCGGCACGGCAGACGAGGTGATCGTGACGTCCTATTCTTGGTCGTCATCGGCCACTTGCATCCTGCATCACAGTTGCATCCCGGTGTTTGTGGACATTGATTTCGACACCATCAATATTGACGTTTCGAAAATCGAGAAGGCCATCACTCCGAAAACCAAAGCCATTATCGTCGTCCACCTGCACGGCTTGCCGGTCGCGATGGATAAAGTTATGGCCATTGCCAAGAAGCACAAAATCAAAGTCATCGAAGACGCCTGCCAGGCGCACGGTGCGAAATACCAAGGCAAGAAAGTCGGCACTTGGGGCGATTGCGCCGCGTTCAGCTTCAATCAGAACAAGTGCCTCTGTTCCGGCGAGGGCGGAATGTTCGTGACCGATAACGAAGAGATGTTGAACAAAGCCCGGCAGCTCTGGTCGTTCGGCGAGTCGGTTACGCCCACCGCCAAGCGCGATTACCACGTGTACGCGATGGGCTGGATGTACCGGAATAACGATTTGACCGCGGCGTTCGGCCGGTCGCAGTTGAAAAAGATCGATGGTTTCCTCGCGCAGCAAATCGCTAACGCCAAGGTACTCACCGACAACCTGCGCGGCACTCCCGGCCTGATTCTACCGAACATACCGGCGCAGACTGAGCCGAACCATTACAACTACACCATCCGCTTCGACATGGAAAAACTCGGCCACGCCCATGACGCGAGCGAGTTCCGCTACAAGATCATTGACGCACTCAAAGCCGAAGGCGTCGCGACTGCGGTCTGGCAAGCGTTCATCTTACCGGCGATGACGGTGTTCCAAGCTAAGGATGGTTTTGGTAAAGGTCATCCGTGGAGTTCGCCACACGCGCAGCCGGTGGATTACTCACTTAGCCAGTATCCAGCCGCCCAGAAACATTGCGACCGCCACACTGGCATGACCACACCGTTGCGCGCTCCAAACGGCCCCGACGTCGCCAAGCTCACTGCTGAAGCCTGGTGTAAAGTCATGGAGAACCTGGACCAAATCAAGTGAGCCGTCCCAATTTCCTCGTCTTCATGACCGATCAGCAACGGGGTGATAGCCTCGGCTGCGAAGGTCATCCGGCATTGCTGACGCCTAACATGGACAGCATTGCCGGGGCGGGGACGCGGTTCAGTCGCGCCTATTCAACTTGCCCGGTCTGCATCCCGGCCCGGCGGTCATTTCTGTCCGGACAGTTTCCGGCCACATGCGGCCTGGTCGGCATGCGTGACGTGGAGTGGAATCCGCCGGCCACGTTGCCCGGCGAACTCGCGAACGCCGGTTACCAAACGTTTCTCGTCGGCCGCACGATGCACCAGTATCCGCATCGCAAGCGTTTCGGATTCGACCACATGGTCATCCAAAGCGGAATTGAAGGGGCTGATTACGAAGAGTTTCTCGCCCGCAATGCTCCGCCCGGCGCCGGTGGACTGCGCGGGGCCGGGATCACCCATAATGATTGGACGGCGCGGCCGTGGCACTTGCCGGAACCGTTGCATTACACGAACTGGACGGTGACTCAGGCCGAGGAATTTTTACGGACTCGCGATCCAAGCTGCCCTTATTTCCTCGTTGTCTCATTTCTCGCGCCGCATCCACCGTTAGTTCCGCCATCATTTTATTTCGACCGGTACTTACGTGCGAACTTGCCGGCACCGGTCATTGGCGATTGGGCTGTGCCACCGGAGAAAAATTTACCGGTCAATTCACCACGCGTCAATCTTACCGGCGAAGCGCTGCGGTCATGTCAGGCTGGATATTTCGGGTTGATCAACCACATCGATGATCAGATCCGCCGCATCCTAAATCCGGTCGAACAGCTGGTGGGTGACAACACCGTAATCCTATTCACGAGCGATCATGGTGAGATGCTTGGTGACCACTATATGTTTCGGAAAAGCCTACCTTACGAAGGCAGCGCGCGGATTCCGTTTTTGATTCAGGGACCGGGGTTACCGGCGAATCAAGTGCTCGACCAGCCCGTCTGCTTGGAAGACATCATGCCGACCGTGCTCGATCTCGCCGGCGTGCCCATTCCAACTTCTGTCGAGGGCCGGAGCGTCGTCCCGCTCCTCACTGGACAGCCGACGCAGTGGCGGCCCTACCTACACGGCGAACACGCCGGCACTGCCCATTTCCTAACCGACGGCATTGAGAAGTACATTTGGTTTGCGGCCGACGGGCGCGAGCAATTCTTCAACCTCAAAGACGATCCCAAGGAATGTGTCGACCTGGCGCGCAACGGCCGAGCCACCGCGCGCGTCGCCGACTGGCGCCAGCGGCTAATCGAACAGTTGCGAGGGCGCCCCGAAGGTTTTACCGACGGAAAGAAACTGATCACCGGCCGCTGCTACGAGGCAGTCTTGCCGAGCCGATGAATTGGCCGTTGATTCTTGCGGTCTTGATTGTTTGCCTCGCTGGTTTCGTGCACGGCTTGGGCGGATTTGGCTTTGGCTTGGTGGCGATGGCGTTGTTGCCAATGCTCATGAGTCTTCATGCTGCGGTGGCGGTAGTGGTGCTGCTGACGGTCCTCGTGGTCGGCGTGACATTCATTCAGATGCGCGCCCACTATTCATGGCGACAAGGCCTGTGGTTGGTGGTGGGCTCATGCGTTGGGACGCCGTTGGGTGTCTTATTCCTGATCAAGATGGATGAAATCTTCCTGCGGCATTTTCTCGGGGGCGTGATGTTTTTGCTCGCCTTCAATGAATTGCTGATCTTCCGAAAAAAGGGCGTGCCGATTCCGTCGGCTCTGGCATTTCCCATCGGCTTAGTAAGTGGTGGTCTGGGTGGCGCATTCAACATGGGCGGTCCACCAGCCATCGCCTTTGCCTATACCCAGCCGTGGAGCAAGGAGCAAGTAATGGCTTTGCTGCAGGTTGTGTTCGGCGTGAGCATGCTAGCGCGCCTCGCCATGCTCGGTAGTACCGGCCTGATTACCACGCAGTCATTGAAGATCGGTATCTGGAGCATTGTGCCGATGCTGCTCGCGATGGCGCTGGGCCGCCGGTGCTTTACTAGGATTTCCCGCGACCACCTAAAAAAGGGCGCGTTCATTTTTCTAGCCGTGATGGGGTTGAAGTATTTAATCTTTGCCTGAACTGCCGATGGTTTTATTGCGATGGACAACCGCGACCAGATTAAGTTACCGGAGCAAACCGCCGTTAATGGCGTGAAAACGCCGCGCCTCTTGGTCATTCGCGGCGGCGCGATTGGCGATTTCATCTGCACGTTACCGGCGATTGCCGCGCTTCGCGAGCGCTGGCCGGAGGCGCATCTGGAAATTCTCGGCTACCCGCACATCTCCGAATTGGCGAATGGCCGCCGGTATGCCGACGCGCTGCGCCCGATTACCGCGCGCGCCATGACCGGCTTCTTCGTGCCCAAAGGTGAGCTTGATCCGGAATTGATGGAGTATTTCGGTTCCTTCAATGTCATTGTTTCATACCTGTTCGATCCTGATGAGGTTTTCTCTGACAATGTTCGCCGGTGCGGTGTGAAACAATTCATCCCGGCCTCGCCCAAGCCGCGCGACTTACCGGCTGCGGCGCATTACTGCCAGCCGCTCAAAACGCTGGCGATTTACGTCGAGCGGCCGGTTCCACGTGTCTATCCCAGCGAAACCGACCGGCTAGTTGCCGGCAAGTTTTTGGTGCCGCTTGGCCGGGAACGCATCGCCGCCATTCATCCCGGCAGTGGTAGCGAAAAGAAAAACTGGCCGGTGGAAAAGTTCGCTGCCTTGGCTCGGTGGCTTGTAGATGAGTTAGAAATGCAACTGGTTGTCGTCCAAGGTGAAGCCGATGAGCGCGTGGTGGAGAAACTTGTCGCCGCTGTGGCACCGCGACCGGTTAAGTTAGCGACCGGTCTGAAACTCGTCGAACTGGCAGGCGTGGTGGAACGGTGCGCGGTGTTTGTCGGTAACGATTCCGGGATCACACACTTGGCGGCAGCGGTCAGGACGCCGACAGTGGCGCTGTTCGGCCCGGCATCGGTACCGATTTGGGAGCCGCGCGGCGACCGGGTTCGCGTGGTGCAGTTCGGTGGCGACGATGTGGCATGCGCCCGGCAGGTGGTCGGCGAAGTTTTGAGCGCATCGTGAAAGTCGTTGGGGCGCAAGCCATTTGGCTTGACGCATTGTCAGCCGGTCACTAAAGTGCGCCCGATTCAATAGGAACCTAAAACTATGTCAACGACCAAACGAGATTTAGTAATTCGCATCAGCAACGATACCGGCCTGATTCAGCAGGATGTGATGGCCGTCGTGCAGAAAACCCTCGACTACATCACCGAAGCGCTCATCGCCGGTAAGAATGTCGAGCTCCGCAATTTTGGTGTGTTCGAGGTGAAACTGCGCAAACCACGCGTCGGTCGCAACCCGAATGATCCCGCCAAGGATGTGCAAATCCCAGCCCGCGCCGTCGTGAAGTTCAAGGCCGGCAAGGAGATGCGCGAGCGAGTATTGAATCTCACGGCGACAATCGCGCCGAAGTAACTGGCCCAACTACCGGCAACGCGCCGGTCATTCATAATGAACGCACTTCCCGGATTCCGCGATTTCTATCCCGAGACGCTCGCCTTGCGCCGGTACATCTTCGGCAAGTGGCGTGATGTCGCCCGCCGGTACGGTTTTCGAGAATACGACGGCCCACCGTTGGAACCACTCGAACTGTTCACCCAAAAATCCGGCGCTGAAATCGTTGGCCAGCTTTTCAATTTCGTGGACAAAGGCGAGCGCGCCGTGGCGCTCCGCCCGGAAATGACGCCGACGCTCGCCCGGATGGTCGGCGCGCACCACCGGGATTACAAAAAACCAATCAAGTGGTTCGCCGTCCCGCAACTCTTCCGGTACGAGAAACAGCAGCGCGGCCGGCTCCGCGAGCATTTCCAGTTCAACGCCGACATCATCGGCGAAACCGATGTCGCCGCCGACGCTGAACTCATCGCGCTCGCCATCGACACGCTCCGCAGTTTCGGCCT
>JBAWWR010000089.1:0-9927 GCA_037146675.1 Verrucomicrobiota bacterium
AGAAGACATTCTACTTGGAGATCTGGAAACAGTTCCTAGCCGAAGACGGCTCGATACGTAATGAACTCATGGGCGACGCCATCCACCCGAGCCCGCAGGGTTATCAGGTCTGGGCCGACGCGATGCAGCCGACGCTCGACGCTCTGCTCAAATAGGCCCACTTCTCGCGGACGTGGGGTACTTTGGTCACGGAGCATGTTCTTCAAATACAATTTTAGCAGCCAAGTTGCTCGACGAATGGTAAAGTCTTGATAGAACCTAACGAAAGGAATCGTCAATGAGAACGTCGGTTATCCGAATGATGATGTTCGCCTTGCTGTTAAGCGTTGCCCCATCTCTCTTCTACCAAGATTCACTCGCGGCGGATGCCGGAGCCCAAGCGTCCGTCAAACCTGAGCGGCTAGTGGATATCAAGGTGGCCTTTTCAGCGCTGAGCGCTTTGGCCGAGTGTCGTATCAAAAGCATGTTTGACGCCTTGTCGGTGGCGGCTGAATCCCAGGATATTCAATCGCTCGACTGGGCGAGGATGAAGCCACTGCTTGCCGCAGTTCAGGCACGGTTCGGCCCGGCCAATGTCTGGTTTGCGCGACCGGACGGCTCCTATTTCACCGTTGAAAAGGGACTGACCGACAAGAACCTCAAGGACCGCGCCTATTTCCCAAAGGTCATCGCGGGCGAGACCTCGGTGGGTGAGCTGGTGATCAGTCGCGCCACCGGCGGCAACACAGTCATCGCGGCTGTGCCGATCAAGAAAGATGGGAAAGTTATCGGTATGTTAGGAGCCTCCATCTATCTGGAGAAACTTGCCCAAGAAATCAAGCGCGCGGCCCCCATGCCGGCTGGAGTGGTGTTCTACGCGCTGGATTCAAATGGACAAATTGCGTTGCACACGCAGGAAGGACTCATCTTCCAGGAGGCGACACAACTGGGAGGCCCGTCTTTGACTGCCGCAGTCAAGCACATGCTGGCCAACCGCGACGGCGTGGTCACCTACGAGTTTGCCGGTGGGCGTCAAACCGCCCTGTTTCAAACCTCCGCATTGACCGGGTGGAAGTTCGCCATTCGTTTTCCAGCGGAATAAGGCGCCCACGGACGGCCAGTCCGGTAGGGCTGAGTAATCGGTGCCAGTCGCTGTAACTCGCGCCGCTTACCGGTCAGATTACGAAGTCTTCTTTCGGCTTCGCGCGGCCAAAGGAGATTTTGTTCCAGATGCGTTCGTGGAGGTAGTACAGGCCGACCTTGGTGAACAGTTCAACGCAACCGATGGAGAGGGCGAGCTTGATGCGGCCGGTCACCAGAAACGACACAAGGACTGTGTCAATGGTTCCGGTGACACGCCACGAAATTGCTTTTATGAGACTGCGGTGGGCTTTGTCGCTCAAAGTTGTTTCTCCCGTGGTTTTTTTAACGTTGGTGACCTGAAGGTCGCAGCATCCTATCACCAAACCGCCACAGGGCAAGTCAGCAGTGAATTACCGGTGATTTTTTGGATATAGCCGGAGCGGCGTGACTTGTCAGCGCGGGGCGGTTTGGTTATACGTAATCATGCAACCGCTTCCCGAATTGATCCAGAGCTGGCGCGCGGCCGGCAATGAACAGGTGAATCGCGTGGTGGCGTTTGGCTCCAGCAACACCAGCCTCGGTACGCACAACGAAGGCCGGCATAGCTGGGTTTGTTGGTTGGCGTTTGCCTTGCAGCAGTCGGTGAAGCAACGCATCTGGGTTATCAATATCGGCATCGGCGGCAATACGGCGGCCGATTTGGTGGCGCGGGTGACTGGTGATGTGGTGGCGGTGCAGCCGCATTTGGTGATCATCACGATTGGTGGAAACGATTCAGGTCGGGGCCGGCCGCTGGCGGACTTTGAAGCCGATTTGCGATCATTAGAAAAAACCTTGCGAGAAGCCGGAGCGTTGGTTGTGTTCCAAACTTACTACGCGCTGCTGCCGGATTGGGGTAACGATGTAACGAAGCATATGGAAGTCGAACGCCGCGTGGCCCAGTCGACTGGCGCGGGATTGATTGACCAGTACGCGTGGTTTCAGTCGTGGTTGAAGAGCGATCCAGTCACCTACCGGACGATCATGAGAGATCCCGGCCATCTGAACGCGCTCGGCAATGCGCTCTTCGGCATCTTGGCCGCCCGGGTCTTCGGCCTTCCCGATCCGCCGTTACCGGCAGATATGCAGCAACCGGTAACTGAACGGCTTGCGGCCTTGGAGCGCTGTGGCGCACCCCAGCAGGTACGCGCTGCCGGTTAGTCCGCGCCACCGCCTTCGCACTTGATTTAGGCAGTTTGCGTGATAGGATAACGGCGTCGCTGGTAACTCGCATTGGTGGCCCAAGGCGAGTTCTGTTTCATTCATTGCAATTATACAATCGTGTATTCAGCAGAGGAGAACGCCCATGTCCAACGTTAATTTAGTCTTGAGCCTGCCGAATGGGATCATCACCGCTACAAGTCTGGGCGTGCCGGGATTGGCTTGGCATCGGAGCCCGGGGACGAGCGGAAAGTTTCACGGACATTCGGTGGTGGTCGATCTCGCCTTAAAAGATGGTTACCCGGCGTTTGAGTTTATGGACGAAGGTGGTTGGCGCGATACGAAAGCGGATACGCGCACGGCTCTTGATGCAATCCGCACCGGCAAGCGCACGAAGACGGCGCTCTCGAATGCGGCGTTCAACTGCACGCCGTTGTCCGCCTACTCGCACGTTTACCTCGCGAAAACTAGCGGTAGTCTCCTTGAACTGCAACCGGGGGAACAGATCGTTAAGTTTAAAGGCCATGCTTCCGCCGAGAATCTTACGCCGAATCAGATCGCCGTTGTCGCCGGTCTGCCTGAGTTGGAGACGCGCCGGGCCCGCTTTTATCTGGTAATCAGCCCGGTCGAAATGCTGGTGCTTTCCAATCTGACTCCCGCTGAATACGTCTGGTACGCGGCGAATCGATCTGGAAAAATCTTCCGGCAGATGTTGTTTACTGAACTAAGTCATCACACTAGTGACCTCGCGGCGCACGAACTTTTCGAAACGGCGTTAAAGGAATTGGCTGAGACGCCGATGAAGAAGACCAAGACCATCACGCAAGGCGAGTGCTTTGCCCGAGTGCCGTACACAGGATGGAAGGGTTACCGTGAAGATGTTGAGGGCGGGCTCTACGGCGGCGATCGTGACGGTGCTTATCTTTGGCGCTTTCCAAAGGAAATTCCCCACGCGTTTGAACGCGCAAACTAATTGGAGCTGTGATGAAAAAACACCAAATGTTCTGTGGGCAACGTATTGTTTTGATTGTCGGGTTAATCGTTTGTGGTCTAGCCGCCGCCCTGCCGGCGGTGGCGGCGGATGTTGCTCCCCGCGCGCATCTCGGTGGGGAAGCCAATTTGGTGCTCCCACGCTTGGACGATACCGGGCTTGCTAGTTTCGGTGGTCTGTCGGGTCACAATCTTCTCCTCGGCGGCCTCTTAATCTGTCTGTTGGGTTTGGGTTTTGGGCTAGTCGTCTTCGCGCAAATGCGCCGGCGGCCGGTCCACCGGGCGATGCTAGAAATTTCTGAGCTAATTTATGAGACCTGCAAAACCTACCTCATCACGCAGGGGAAATTTCTCGGAATCCTCTGGGTGCTGATTGGCGTGATCATCGTCGCCTACTTTGGATTTATCCAGCACATGGAAATTTACAAGGTCGGAACCATTCTGGCCTTTAGCGTGCTCGGCATCGCCGGGTCATTCGGCGTGGCGTGGTTTGGTATTCGGATGAACACGTTTGCCAATTCACGCACGGCGTTCGCTTCGCTCGCCGGCAAAGGCTATCCGTGCTACGCGATTCCACTGCAAGCCGGGATGTCGATCGGAATGCTCCTCATCTCTGTAGAGCTATTCATGATGCTCGCCATCCTGCTCTTTGTTCCTGGTGATTTAGCTGGCGCTTGTTTTATTGGGTTTGCGATTGGCGAATCGCTCGGCGCTTCCGCGCTTCGTATTGCCGGCGGCATTTTCACGAAGATTGCCGATATCGGCAGCGATCTGATGAAGATCGTCTTCAAAATCAAGGAAGACGACGCGCGCAACCCGGGCGTCATTGCCGATTGCACCGGTGATAATGCCGGCGATTCAGTTGGACCGACGGCTGACGGTTTTGAAACTTACGGCGTTACCGGCGTGGCGCTCATCACATTTATCATGTTGGCCGTGCCGGCAGCGGCCGTGCAGGTGCAGTTGCTTGTCTGGATTTTTGCGATGCGCGTACTGATGGTCGTGACGTCGGCGGGAAGTTATTTCGTCAACGAGTTGATTATGAAGGCCCGTTACGGCGCGGCTCGTAAATTTAACTTCGAACACCCACTGACTTCACTCGTCTGGATTACCTCGGCGATCTCGGTAGTTGTTACGTACGTCAGCAGCGCGCTCCTGATTCCGCACCTCGGTGATGGTACGCTCTGGTGGAAACTGGCCAGCATCATCACTTGCGGTACGTTGGCCGGGGCAGTAATTCCAGAAGTGGTTAAGGTGTTCACGTCAGTGAACTCGCGGCATGTCCGAGAAGTGGTCAATTCTTCTCGCGAAGGTGGCGCATCGCTTAATATTCTATCCGGTCTGACTGCTGGTAATTTCAGTGGCTACTGGCTCGGAATGACGATTGTCGCTTTGATGTCTGTGGCGTACATCGTCAGTCGCGGTGTCGCACCCGAAATTATGCAAGCACCGGCGGTCTTCGCTTTCGGCTTGGTGGCATTCGGTTTTCTGGGAATGGGACCTGTGACTATCGCTGTAGATTCCTACGGACCGGTAACCGATAACGCTCAATCCGTCTACGAGCTGTCGATGATTGAAACGCTTCCGTATGTGTCCGACGAAATCCAGAAAGATTTTGGCTTCAAACCTGATTTTACACTCGCCAAGGAACTCCTCGAGGAAAATGACGGTGCCGGTAACACATTTAAAGCCACAGCGAAGCCGGTGCTCATCGGCACGGCGGTCGTCGGTGCCACCACAATGATTTTTTCAATCATTATGTCGCTGACAAACGGGCTGACCGAACACATGACCAGCCTGTCGCTAATGCACCCGCCGTTCTTGCTCGGCCTCGTCTCGGGCGGAGCGATTATTTATTGGTTCAGCGGCGCCTCCACGCAGGCGGTTGTTGCCGGTGCGTACGCGGCAGTGGAATTCATCAAAGCCAACATCAAGCTCGGATCAACAGAGAAAGCTTCAATCGAAGACAGTAAGCGGGTGGTCGAAATCTGCACGCTTTACGCACAGAAGGGCATGTGGAATATCTTCTTGGCTGTTTTCTTCACCACGCTGGCATTCGCGTGTGTTGAACCTTTCTTTTTCATCGGCTACCTGATTTCCATCGCGCTATTCGGTCTTTACCAAGCCATCTTCATGGCCAATGCCGGCGGGGCGTGGGACAACGCCAAGAAAATCGTCGAGACCGAGATGCATGCCAAAGGCACTGACCTGCACGATGCGTGCGTCGTTGGCGATACCGTGGGGGATCCATTCAAGGACACTAGTTCGGTCGCCATGAACCCAATCATTAAGTTTACCACGCTCTTCGGCTTGCTGGCTGTCGAGATGGCGGTAGGCTTGGTGGCGGGCGGACGAGCGGGCCTGACGCACGTGCTTGCAGGAGTCTTCTACGTTGTGTCTGTGGTGTTCGTCTACCGTTCGTTCTACAGTATGCGCATCCAATCGAAGCAGAAACTAGAAGCGTAATATATTTGCAGCGGATTGCAGCTAGTCAGGTAATGACGAATAATCAGTAAAGCCGTGTGGTCCGTCGGCGTAGAATGTTTGTTGATCCGGTGGATTAAGCGAAGCGTTGCGGGCGAATCGCTTCGGAAGATCGGGGTTGGAGATAAATAGCTTACCAAAGGCAACGGCATCGGCTTCGCCTTTTTCTAAAATTTGCTCTGCGCTGTCGCGGGTGTGGGATTCATTGGCCACGTAAATGCCGCCAAACTGTTTCTTTAGCTCCATCCCAAGATAATTTGCTCCGACCGATTCCCGTGCGCAAATGAATGCAATTTTGCGGCGTCCCAGTTCGCGAGCGACGTAACCGAACGTGGCTGCGGAATTGGAGTCGCCCATGTCGTGAGCATCGCAGCGTGGTGCGAGGTGCATAGCGACGCGCCCGGCACCCCAGACGGAAATCACGGCGTCGGTGACGGCGAGCATGAGGCGCGCACGGTTTTCAAGTGAACCGCCGTACTCGTCGCTGCGGTGATTTGTGCTGTCTTGGAGAAATTGGTCAAGTAGATAGCCGTTGGCTCCATGAAGCTCAACGCCATCAAAGCCGGCGGCTAGTGCGTTGGCCGCGCCTTGCCGGTAGGCTTCGATGATACCGGGGATTTCGTTCGTCTCCAATGCGCGCGGTGTGACGAACGGACGTTCGGGACGTAGGAGGCTGACGTGGCCTTTGGCCGCGATGGCACTTGGTGCTACCGGTAACGCGCTATCGAGGTAGCTGGGGTCAGAGATGCGTCCAACGTGCCAGAGTTGCATGAAGATTTTTCCGCCGGCACCATGGACTGCGGCGGTAATTTGTTTCCAGCCTTGGGTTTGCTCTGGTGACCAGATGCCGGGGGTGTTCGGATAACCCACGCCAATCGGCGTAACCGCTGTGGCTTCGCTGAGAATGAGCCCGGCCGATGCTCGCTGCCGGTAATACTCGGCCATCATGGAGTTTGGCACGCGGCCGGCACTCGCGCGGCAACGTGTGAGCGGTGCCATAAAAATCCGGTTGGCAAGCCGCAAGTCACCAATGGTAATCGGCTCGAGAAGTTTTAGTTTTTCAGTCATTGTAAAACTGAGTTAAACCATAGCGCGGCGGCTATTCCAAATCTAACTGAGCCGGTAGACGATGCGGGCTTTGCCGAGGTCGTAGGGTGTCATTTCCATTTTGACGCGGTCGCCGACGTTGATACGAATCCAGCGCTTACGCATCTTGCCGGAAATGTGGGCCAAAACTTGATGCTTCTTTTCGCCCATCTCCACGTGAAACATTGTGCCGGGTAGCACTTTGGTGACAATCCCTTCGACATTAACGATTTGATCCATCCGACGATCCTTTCGGTTGCGTTCCTGCCGGTATTAAATCGGGCGTCAAAGGACAGGCTTTGAACCCGGACAAGAAGCGTGAAACCTCAAGGCTGCTACAGCAAGCAATATAGGTTAACAGCTTTGTGGCAAAACGCAAGGTGTCCTGCGCGTGGCTGGATCAGGCGCCGGTCCCTTCTAGCGTCATTCCAAGAAGCGCTACGAATACTGTCGTGACGGCAATGAGTTATGTTAACGTGCTGGCCACCAAATCGCCGACTTCGCTTGTGCCGTAGCCCATCTTGCCGGCGGCGAGATCTTTGAGTTTCTCGCGAACGACTTTGATCACGGTCTGTTCGATGGCGTTGGCCGCTTTGCTTTCGCCGACGAAGTCCAACATCATCGCACCGGCGCAAATCGCCGCCAGCGGGTTGATAACGTTCTTGCCGGTATATTTGGGGGCGCTCCCGCCGATCGGCTCAAACATGCTCGTGCCGGCCGGATTGATATTGCCGCCGGCGGCAATCCCCATGCCGCCCTGAATCATGGCGCCGAGATCGGTGATGATGTCGCCAAAAATGTTGTCGGTCGCGATCACGTCGAACCACTCGGGGTTTTTCACAAACCACATCGTGGTGGCGTCCACGTGCGCATAATCCGTTTTCACGTCGGGATATTCTTTGGCGATTTCATGGAAGGCGCGGAACCACAGGTCCCACGCGAACGTCAGCACATTGGTCTTGCCGCACAGCGTGAGCTGCGACCGCTTGCCCGCTTTCAAGTCGTCGGGCTTGAGGCCGCGCCACGGCTTGTCGATGTGCTTCTTGCGCGCGTACTCAAACGAATACCGGAGGCAGCGTTCGACGCCGCGGCGCGTGTTGATGCTCTCCTGCGTGGCGACTTCGTGCGGTGTGTCCTTGAACACAATCCCACCCGCGCCGACGTACAGGCCTTCGTTGTTTTCGCGGACGACCGTGAAATCAATATCTTCGGGCTTCTTGTTTTTGATGGGGCAATACCGGTCGTCGTAGAGCTTGACCGGCCGCAGGTTGATGTATTGCTCCAGTTCAAAGCGCAGCCGAAGCAAAATGCCTTTTTCCAAAATCCCGGGTTTGACGTCGGGATGGCCAATGGCGCCGAGGAGGACGATGGGGAATTGGCGCAGATCGCTGACGGCGCTGTCGGGCAGCACTTCCTTGGTGCGCAGGTACCGGTCGCCGCCGAAATCAAAATGGGTATAGTTGAGTTTAAATCCGAATTTGGGAGCGGCTGCGTCGAGGACCTTAATTGCCTCGCGCACTACTTCGGGTCCGGTACCGTCGCCGCCAATGACTGCCACGTTGTAACTTTTCATAGGTTGGCGAGGATGCCCGGTCGGACTGCCGTTTTCAACTGATTTCTCGCGGCAACTTCAACGCTCGACGGTGAAAGCGATGTCCTTCTTCTCATCGCCATCATCGTCCTTACCGTTCTCGCCAACGCTATACACAACGTAACCCTTCGACAGTTTCTTGTAACGCAGAGGCTGGTTCGCGAACGGATCGGCCGAAACTGGTTCGCTCATAGCATCCAGACTGATGGGGAGTTCGCCGTGGTTCAGCCTGTATCGCTCCACCCGCACGGCCATGATTGCCGCTTGGAGTTGGGTCAGATGGCGAACGTCTTTGAGGATTGCATTGTCCAGTGCATCAGCCAATCCCCGCGCGAGAAAATGCAATCGCGAGGGTGGTGTGATGGCTACGCAAACTGACTTGACGGCGGCGGGTCGCTGTTCCAATGGAAGACGGCAGACTTGGATGTAGCCGTTCAGAATCGGCAAGTAATCGATCAATTCCAGATCCGATAGCCCCCCGAATCGATAAAGGTAGTAGACACCGTAGGAACCACCCTTCCCATCGCCCACAAACCAACCAATCTGTCCCCGGTCTTTCAATGGCAGTTTTCGAAGTGTTTCACAGGCAGTAACGCCAAAACAACGTTCTCCAATCATCACCGGCACGATGGCGTTCGGCTCGGCAAGACCGGCCCAAATGGTCTCTAGATCGGCAAGTTGCGCGTCAGTCAACTGGCCGCGACTGAGAACGCGTCCCAATCCATCATTGCTTAATATTTGACAGGCGATTCTTACCAAATGCGCAATGAGCATCGGATCGCTGCCAGCAGATTTGGCGATGGCTGCGCCCGCTTTGAGCGATTCAACCGCACCGGCCGTGTCACCGGTATCGGCTCGTAACAGCGATTCCAAAAGCAGCAAGCGTGCGCCTTGCCGCACCATTGCTAAATGCTTAGGCAGTGTGGCGATTCCTTTGCTGTATTCGACTGGATACCGGCATTGCGACCGATTCGTGCCGGCGTGCAACAGCTTCAGTGCTTCCATGTTTTCGGCCAAATACTGAGCGATTGCCGTGTGCATTTCGCCGGGCAGATTTCCGCCGCGTAGGGGCAGTTTGGCAAAACCGACGACCGGCAACAATTTCCCTCTGGGATCGTCCTCGGCAAATGTGAATTTAGAATATTTTGTAAAAGCCTGCAGATAGAGTAACGCTGCATTGTCCTCCGCTGCTGGGTGTACCAAACCGGTACCCAATTCAATCAGCGTTGTCGGTTCGTGGCGGTTGCGTATTTCGTCAAGCCGCGTTTCAACCATCCTCATCAGTGTAACCCGGTAGGCGACATAGAGAATGCTTAACGCCCCCAAGACAACCAACAATCTGTAAAATGATTTCGCACCCATTCGCATCTACCAAGCTTGTTCGAGAATTTCGCCCAACTGCGCTGGTGTCAATTTGACCGGATTGCCCTTCATGCTGCTAGCCGTTGCTGCCTTCTCGATAATCACCGGGAACTCTGCCCGGCGCACTCCGAATTCCCGGAGCGGCTTCACGC
>JBAWWR010000090.1:0-9828 GCA_037146675.1 Verrucomicrobiota bacterium
TATCGGTGAAAGAGAATTGCGTGTCCGCAAATTCCGGCACCGTGAGAATGTCGCGTAACAATGTGCGCGTGAACCCGACGCTACCGGCTCCGATAAAGGCGACTTTGATTGGCATAAGAGTTTTCCCCTGATTGCCGGGATTTCAGCGCATTGCCCGGCATGCATTAGTCCGTCTGTTATTTAGTAAACGAATACACCTAGCACCACAAGTGCGAGACCAACTACAATCCCAGCGCTACACGCCAACCGGCACCGGCGGTCATTGGCCATTAGAAATCCTAGCAAATCCCGGAAATGATGCGGCGCCACCGTCATCCAAATTGCCGTCACCACCCACAAATACGCTACCACCGTCACAACTAAGCGTCCCGGCGCCAAACTTGCGTCGGCTGCGTCGATCATTTGCTTGGCGATGAGCAGGAGCAACGCCGCCACCGCCCGCAAGGTCAGATACTGCGTCCCGAAATTAGCGACCAGCAGATAGGCAACCGGCACGCCGATAAAAATCAGCGGTTGCGCCCATTTCCATTCATCCGTTGCCGCGTGATACATCACCCACCAGACAATCGCCGCCACGAGGCCCATCAAAATTCGTCCGATTGGCACATTGCGGGGAAGCTTTATTGCTGCGGAGCGGAATGTTGCCGGCGCAAGCACGCCCGGTAATCGCACTGCGATTGCCAGCGTCCCGGCCAATATTGAAATCGAACTCAATGAAAACAGCGTCATAAATTATTCATTACCGTACAGCGCAACTGTCGTCGTGCGCTCAATCTTAATCGGTAGCAGTTGGCCGGCTTGCCGCTCGTGACCGTCAAAAATCACAATCTTATTTGTCCGCGTCCGCCCCAACATCCGCTTCGCGCCTTTTGTGCTCCGGCCATCCACGAGAATTTCCACGGTCTGCCCGATTAAGCGCGTATTGTGACACAATGCCGCCGCGTTGACAATCTCCAGTACCACCTGATTCCGTGCTTCCTTCACCGATTCCGGTAACTGGTCTGGCATCGTCGCGGCCGGCGTGTCGCGGCGTTTGGAATATTTAAAAATGTAACCCTGATCAAACTGCACCTCGCGCAGCAACGCCGCCGTCGCCTCGAAATCTTCGTCCGTCTCACCGGGGAAACCGACAATAATGTCGGTTGTCAGCGCAATACCGGGCCGTGCCGCGCGGAGTTTCTCGATGATTTTCAGATATTTCACCCGGTCATAGCCGCGCCGCATCAATTTTAAAATCCGGTCGGACCCGCTCTGCACCGGCAAGTGCGCGTGTTCGCACAGCTTTTCCAAGTCCCGGTACGCGGCGACCAAATCGTCACCAAACCCTTGCGGATGGGGCGAAGTAAAACGGATTCGCTCCAACCCCGGCACAGCGTTGACGGCGGTCAGTAGTTTGACGAACTCCGCCTTCTTCCGTCCGTAGCTCGTCACAATCTGTCCGAGCAGCGTGACTTCTTTCACGCCGGTATCTACAAGCTTGCGGATTTCATCCACGATTTCTGGAATGCCCCGGCTGCGCTCCGCACCGCGCGTGGCCGGTACGATGCAAAATGTACACGCCATGTCGCAGCCTTGCATGATGCTGACAAACGCCGTCACCTTGCCGGGTTCGTGGTGCTTGACGGCGGACTCGCTGCCGGCTTCGTCAGCGATGTCCACAATCGGTTTCTTACTGGCAACGAGTTGATCAAGATAATCCGGAATGTGATGAAAGCGTTGCGTGCCGACGACGAGATTGATTGCCGGCGATTTCAACAACTCCGCACCGCGACTTTGCGCCATGCAGCCCATATAACCAAGGATGAGGTCGGGCTTGCCTTTTTTGGCGTGTGTCAAGCCGTGCATCTTGCCCAGCGCCTTTTGTTCCGCGAGATCGCGGACACTGCAGGTGTTGAGTAAAATAATATCCGCGTCGATTTCTTTGGCGGCGATACCGTAACCCCGGTCGCGTAATAATGCCGTGACCGCCTCGCTGTCGCGAACGTTCATCTGGCAACCGTAGGTTTTGATAAAAACTTTTTTCATCACGCCGGATGCCGGCCGTGAATCAACGCCATCACTTCGGCGCGCGTCGAGCTGCGAGTGCGGAATCCGCCGCGCATTGCGGAGGTCAGGACGCTCGTGCCGGGCTTTTTCACGCCGCGCATCGTCATACAAGTGTGGACGGCTTCGCAGACCACCGCCACGCCTTGCGGTTTCAGCTCCTCGACAATGATGTCGGCGATCTGGCTGGTCATCCGCTCTTGGACCTGCGGCCGGCGCGCGAACGCCTCAACCACGCGCGCGAGCTTGCTGATGCCGACGACGCGGCCGTTCGGGATGTAGGCCACGTGCGCCTTGCCGAAAAACGGCATCAAGTGATGTTCGCACATCGAGAAAAATGGAATATCCCGGACGAGCACGATTTCGTGATGGTCTTCGTCAAATTGTTTGGCAAGGCTTTCGCGTGGGTCTTCTTCGCCTTCGCCGAAAATTTCCGCGTACATGCGCGCGACGCGAGCCGGTGTTTCGAGCAGGCCATCGCGGTTCGGATCTTCACCAACGGCTTCGAGGATTGAACGGACAGCGCGTTCAATTTTGGCGTGGTCGATTTTTTTCATAGATTTAGTATGGAAAGAATAGCCCATGCTAGTGATGTGGTCAACCCGCTGCAAGTCGCGGTTGTAGCAAGGAGTGGCTTGACTAGTGGCTAATTTTACGGAATATCTCTGCCCATGCATCCAGCTTCGCAGTTGTTGGCCGGTAAGAAATGTATTGTCTTTGGTGTCGCTAGCCGTCGCTCCATCGCGTGGGCAATCGCGCGCGCTTATCATGAGGCGGGTGCGAAACTCGCATTCACCTACCAAGGCGAACGACTCAAAGAAAATGTCGAGGATTTGGTCGGCACATTTGGGGCTGACACGCCGTTGTATCCCTGTGACGTGACGCGCGATGAAGACATCGACCGAGTCTTTCAGAGCGTTCAGAAAGATTTCGGCACGCTCGACGTGCTATTGCACTCAGTCGCGTTTGCGCCGAAGGATGCGCTCGAAGGCCGGTTTGTGAACACATCCCGTGAAGCGTTTCGCATTGCCAACGATGTGAGTGCATACTCGTTGGTCGCGCTGACGCGGGCGGCGGCACCATTGATGCCAACCGGTGGTTCGATTGTGGCGATGAGCTACTACGGCGCCGTGAAAGTCGTGCCGCACTACAATGTCATGGGCGTTGCCAAAGCGGCGCTGGAAGCGAGCGTCCGGTATCTCGCGTACGATCTTGGTCCGCAAAAAATTCGTGTTAATGCCATCAGCGCCGGCCCGGTTAATACGCTGGCCGCCCGCGGCATAAGTGGCTTTACGCAAATGCTCCATCATTATGAGGCCCACTCACCGCTCAAGCGTAATATTGACGGTCGCGAGCTCGGTGATGCCGGCTTATTTCTTGCCAGTGACATGTCGACCGCCACCACTGGTCAGGTGCTCTATGTGGATTGCGGCTACGAAATCATGGGAATGTAGCGCGCCGGTCCGTTGGTTCGCGCTGGGCAAAACGCCTCTTGCGGTTCTTAGCGAGAGTGCTACGTTTTAGGCGTAAGAGTGCAGCATGGGGCTGCAGCAGTCGGTCAACGCCAGTTATCGTTTATGAAGCGCTGGTTTTACATTTGGGTCATGGTGCCCAATGTGGTTTGGATGTGCAATGCAGATCAGGCACCGGCTCTTCTGCGGCCGGTGTTGTGCGATTTACTCGTCAAGCAACCGTATGCGGCGGCGGCAATTCACACGATTGAAGCCGGGCTCACCTCGGCCACTAATCCCGTTGAAACCCTGATCGAATTTGCCGGCGACAAAAACTCTGACGTTCGGATGATTGCCGCCCAGTTGCTGCCGGAACTCCGCAGTGTCGCCGTCGCCAAGCCGTTGTGGAATCTATTGCGCGATGACAACGAGGCGGTGCGAATCTATGCGGTCGGTGCGTTGGGACGGCTGAATGAATTTGTTCCGGTCCCGCCGGATTCGTCGGGGCTGAAGGATGCGCGTGCCAATGTGCGCCGGATGACTGCGGAGACACTGGCCCGGCTTCGCAATCCGGCGGTTGAACCAGAGTTAATCGCCGCGCTGACGGATGCCGATGACTTAGTACGATGGCAAGCGGTTGTGGCCCTAGCGACTTGTGGTAGTCAAAGTGCAGTCGTGCCGTTGAGCCTGCGCCTCCAAGATTCTAGCGCTCGCGTTCGCCGCACTGCTGCCGGTGTTTTGGCCCAACTCGGAGACGCCACCGGGTTGCCGCTTTTGTTGAAGGCGCTTGACGACAAAGACTGGCAGACGCGTGCGGCGGTCGTTAATGCGCTTGGGGTGCTCACGGAAAAGTTTGAAGGCGACCGGGGTGTGCTGGCCGATGCGATTGTGGCAAAACTCAAGCCCGACGACCTCGCCTTGATCGTGGCATTTCGGGCGTTGGGCTTGGCCAATGACGAGCGCGCGCTTACCGGCTTGGTTAACGCGCTGATTGGGAACAACCGGGAAGCAGCCATTTGCGCCAAGCAGGTAATTATGGGGTTGCGCATCACACCGGTCTTGCCGTTGTTGGCCAAACAGTGCCGGCACACCAATCCAGATGTCCGGCGGCGCATCATCGAAGTGTTCGGCAAGATGGGCGGTGCCGGCGAAGTTCCGTCCGTCGTCACCGCGCTCGGCGATCCGGTTGCAGACGTGCAACTGGCCGCCGTGACCGCGCTGCGGCAGTTGCGCCAGTATATCCAGCCGGACCGGTTGGTTGAGAAACTTGCCAATCCCGATTCGCACGTGCGGGCGGCCGCGGCGCGGTTCTACGGCGAATACGGCGACAACCGCTTTGCCAACAACGTGGCTGCCTTGCTGTTCGATGAAAACCGGTTTGTGCGCGTTGCCGCCGTGGAAGCCCTCGGCAAACTCGGCGACTGCAACGCCATCAATATGTTGGTCGAAGTCATTACCAGCCAGCAGCCGCGTGGCGAATCTACCGGCACTCCAAATGCAAAAGGCAACGGCATCATCATTGGTACCAAACGCAATCTTCCACCGCTCTTGTCCGGTATGGAATTGCTCGCGCACAAAGCCGAAGCAATCAAAATCCTGGGCGACTTGCAAGCCGTCGAGGCCGTCATCCCGATCATCGAACACGGCCTACAGGGTCACGATTCCCAGCTCGTCGCCATTTCTGCCTATGCGCTCGGCCAGATTGGTGACCGCCGTGCGGTTGGACCGTTGGTCGCCTTGGTGCAAGGTTTCTATGCCAGGCTGCCGTTTGAAGTTGATACTGCCAATCAAATCACGATCAAGTCCGTCACCAAACCCAACCTGCTGGGGCGGGAGTACGATGTCCAATGTAACGCGCGGCGCACCATCATTTGGGCGCTCGGCCGGCTGGGGGATCCCACCACCGTGTCGCTCCTGCGGCAGGCAACGAGCGACTACGATAGTACCGTGCGTGAAGCCGCTGTTGAAGCACTCGCCCGCTTTGATACCGGCAGCAAACTCCTAGCCGACGTTTGGGTTAAACTACCCGGCCTCACGCGATCCTCGCCGTAGTGCAGTGGCGGACGAATAATATTACCGGCAATTTTCCTTGAGCCCTGCCGGCTCCCCCGATAGATTGCTGCGTCATGCCGGACGACCCCAATCAAATTAACATTGATCGCGTCGCACACTTGGCGCGGCTGGAATTAACGGCCGCCGAGAAAACCAAGTTCGCCGCCCAGCTCAAGGACATGCTCGCCTACGTTGCCAAGCTCGGTGAAGTGGACGTGACCGGTGTCGAACCTACCGCCCACGCGGTTCCGCTGACCAATGTGCTCCGGCCCGACGAGTCGCGCCCGTCGATTGACCCGGCACTCATTCTTAAAAACGCTCCCGAAACCGCGCGCGGCCTGATCATCATGCCGAAGATTGTCGAATGAGCCTGCACACCGACACCATTACCGGCTTGCGCGCCAAACTACAGCGCGGCGAAGTCTCCGCCCGGCAGCTCACGCAAGCCATGCTCGAACGGATTCAAGCCGTCGACGGCCAATTGAAAGCCTACCTCTGGCTGAATCCCGACGACGCTCTTGCGCAAGCCGACGCCATCGACCGCGCCGGCAAGACTCAGCCACTCGCCGGTATCCCGATTGCCATCAAAGACGTGCTCAACGTCACCGGCCAGCCCTGCACCTGCGCCTCGAAAATCTTGCAAGGTCACACCTCTGTGTATGACGCCACCGTCATTCAGAAACTCCGCGCTGCCGGCGCAATTCTCCTCGGCCGCACGAACATGGACGAATTTGCAATGGGCAGTTCGACGGAAAATTCATCGTGGGGCGTCACCCGCAATCCGTGGGATTTGGAACGCATTCCCGGCGGCTCCAGTGGCGGCAGTGCTGCGGCGGTCGCCGGTCACGAAGCGATTGCCTCGCTCGGCAGCGATACCGGCGGTTCGATTCGGCAACCGGCCGCGTTGACTGGTTGCGTCGGCTTGAAACCGACTTATGGTCTCGTCTCCCGGTACGGTCTCGTGGCGTTTGCATCGTCGCTCGATCAAGTTGGGCCGTTCACAAAAACTGTCGAAGATGCGGCGCTGCTGCTCGGTGTCATCGCCGGTCACGATCCGTTGGATTCCACCAGCATCCCGGCGCCGGTGCCGGATTACCGGGAAAAACTTAGCGCCGGTGTAAAAGGTTTGCGCATCGGTTTGCCGAAGGAATATTTCATCGCCGGTATGGACCGGGAAGTCGAGGCGGCGGTGCGCACTGCGATCCGTCAGCTCACCAGCCTCGGCGCGGAGGTCGTGGAGATTTCGTTGCCGCACACCGATTACGCGGTGGCGGTTTATTATTTGATCGCGACGGCCGAGGCGAGCGCGAATCTCGCCCGGTTTGACGGCGTCCGGTACGGCGCGCGGGTGCGCGGTGCCGACGTGCTGGAGACTTACAGCAAAACGCGCGGTGCCGGGTTCGGCCCGGAAGTGAAACGCCGCATCATCCTCGGCACGTACGCGCTGAGCGCCGGTTATTACGACGCCTATTATTTGAAGGCGCAAAAGGTGCGGACGTTGATCCGCCGGGATTTCGAGCAGGCGTTCCAGAAATGCGATGTCATCGTCGCGCCGACCACGCCGACGCCGGCGTTCAAGATTGGCGAGCGTGCGGATGATCCGTTGCAAATGTACCTGTGCGACATTTTCACCATCAGCGTCAACCTCGCCGGTAACTGCGGTTTGAGTTTGCCGTGCGGTTTCACTGCGCAGCCGAAGCTGCCGATCGGCTTGCAGCTCATCGGCAAGGCGTTTGATGAAGCGACGCTCCTGCGCGTCGCGCACGCCTACGAACAGGCGACGCCGTGGCACAAGGAAAGGCCGGCACTGTGAACTACGAAGCGGTCATCGGCTTGGAAGTCCACGTCCAGCTCAAGACGCAGAGCAAACTATTCTGCGGTTGTGCGACGGAATTTGGCGCGGAACCGAACACGCGGGTTTGCCCGGTTTGCCTCGGTTATCCCGGCGTGTTGCCGGTGATGAACGCGGAAGCGGTGCGGAAGACGATTTTGTCCGGCTTGATGATCGGTTGCTCAATCACGCGGTTTTCGAAGTGGGACCGGAAGAATTATTTCTATCCGGATATGCCGAAGAATTACCAAGTTTCGCAATACGATTTGCCGTTGTGCGTCGGTGGTGCGGTGCAGGTTCCCGGCAAGAAACTCGGTGTGACGCGGATTCATCTGGAAGAAGACGTGGCTAAGAGTTTCCATTTCGATACGACCTCCGGTGTGGATTTCAACCGGGCCGGCACGCCGTTGATGGAAATCGTCAGCGAGCCGGATATGCGTTTGCCGGAAGACGCGTTTGCGTATCTGACGGCGTTGAAAGAAATTCTGATTACCGGTGGCGTGAGCGATTGCGACATGGAAAAAGGTCAGCTGCGCTGCGACTGCAACGTTTCGGTGCGGCCGGTCGGGCAGGAGAAATTTGGTGAGAAGGTCGAGATCAAGAATATGAATTCAATTTCCGGCGTCAAACGCGCGCTGGAATACGAGATTCCCAGGCAGATTGCGGCGCTTGGTCGCGGCGAAAAAATTTCCCAGGAAACGCGCCGGTGGGATGACGAAGCCGGTAAGACGGTCGTGATGCGGACGAAGGAATATGCGCACGATTACCGGTATTTCCCGGAACCGGATTTGATGCCGGTGACGGTCAGCGATGGAATGCTGGCGGAAATCCAAAAACTATTGCCGGAACTGCCGGAAGCGAAACGCCAGCGGTTGGTTCAGCAATACGGGTTGCCGGAATACGACGCCGGCGTGCTGGTGGCGAATGCGGCGCTGGCAAAGTTTTACGAGCAGGCGGCAGCCGGTTCCAAGAATCCGAAGGCAGTCGCCAATTGGATGATGACGGTGGCGGATATCCAGTTGTCGCCGGTGCAACCACAGCACATCGGCGAATTGGCGGCGGCGATTGAAGCCGGTCAGATTAGCGGCAAGCAAGGCAAAGATGTTTTCGCCGAGATGCTGGCCACCGGTAAGAATCCAGCGACGATCATCAAAGAAAAGGGTTTGGCGCAAGTGAGTGATACCGGCGCGCTGGAGGCTTTCTGCGAGCAAGCCATTGCCGGTAACCCGAAGTCGGCTGGCGATTTCAAAACCGGCAACAAGGCGGCGTTGAACGCGCTCGTCGGCCAGGTGATGAAGTTGAGCAAAGGCAAGGCCAATCCCCAGTTGGTCAGCGAGATTTTGGCCCGCAAATTGAGCTGAATAGCTTTACCTCGACGTAACACGGGCGTCACACAATTGTCACAATCGTCCGGCATCCTGTCGCACGGTATGACATTGAAACAACGACGACGCGACTGGCAATCAGTGGCGTTTTACGCGGTGACGCTGGCGGCAACGGCGTTGATCGTGTTGGCTGTCGTGGCCATTCTTGGCGATATCATCTGGCACGGTGCCGGACAGATTTCGTGGCGTTTTATTACCGGCGGGACGCAGGATGGGATGTTCGATGCGGCCACTGCCGGGGTGTTCCCGATGATTTTTGGGACGCTGGCGCTGGTGGTGCTGATGACGCTCGGCGTGGTGCCGGTCGGGGTGATTACGGCGGTCTACCTGACGGAATATGCCCGGTCGCTTTCTCCAATAACGCGCATCATTCGCGGCGCGATCAATAATTTGGCCGGCGTGCCGTCCATCGTGTTTGGATTGTTTGGGCTGGGATTTTTCGTGCAATTCGTCGGCGGCGGATTGGATCAAATGTTTTACGGCGGCGGATTGCATTACCGGAAGCCGGCCTTGGTTTGGGCGGCGGCGACGATGGCGGTGATGACGTTGCCGGTGGTGATCGTGGCGACGGAAGAGGCGTTGCGCGCGGTGCCGAACGGGTTGCGCGAGGCGAGTCTGGCGCTGGGGGCGACGAAATTGAAGACGATTTGGAAGATTGTGTTACCGGAAGCTTTGCCGGGTGTGTTGACGGGTGCGATTCTGGCAGTCGGCCGCGGAGCAGGGGAGGTAGCGCCGATTATGTTTACCGGCGCGGCATATTATCTGGCGCACTTGCCGGGCAGCTGGACCGATCAATTTATGCACTTGGGCTACCACGTGTTTGTGCTCTCGACGCAGTCGCCGGACATCGAGCGGACGAAGCCGATTTTGTACGGTTCGGTGCTGGTTTTGCTGTTGGTAACGTTTTTGCTGAATCTTACCGGCGTGCTGGTGCGCGCCAAAATTCGGTCCCGGTTGCAACATGGATAAATCAGTCATTCAAATTACGGACGTGAATTTTTGGTACGGCGTGAAGCAGGCGCTGTTCGATGTGAATGTCGCGATCGCGCCGCATCAGACGACGGCG
>JBAWWR010000091.1:0-9810 GCA_037146675.1 Verrucomicrobiota bacterium
CCGTCATTCAGAGCGGCACGTTGAAACTCAATTCTGCCGGCGCGTTTCCCGGTAACGCGCTCACCGTCAACGGCGGCATCTTCGACCAGAACGGCAACGCCATCACCGTCACCACCCTCACCGGCACCGGCGGCACAATCACTAACGCCGGTTTGATGGTTAACAACGGCGGCAATTTTGCCGGCGTCATCGCCGGGACCGGCGCGTTGACCAATAACGGCGGTTTACTGATCTTGTCCGGCACTAACACTTATACCGGCGGCACCGTCATCCAGAGCGGCACGCTGCAACTGAACGTGGCCCGGTCGCTGCCGGCCAACACGGCAGTCACGGTGGCTGGTTCCGGAACGCTTAGCGTCCAGCAGGCTTGGCAGAACGGCGGGACGATCACTCTGGCCGGCGGTGTGCTGGCCGGTTCGACCGTGACCAACGCCGCGTTAATCACCGGCAACGGACTCATCAGCGCGGCTCTGGCCAATAACGGATTGCTGCGCGCCACCAATGGCACGTTGACAGTCACCGGCAACTTTTCCGGTACCGGCACGAACTTTGTCGGGAGCACCGGCACATTGACACTGAACAGCGCCAACACTTTCACCGGGTTGACGGCGATCGACGGCGGGCAGTTGGTGGTCGGCAATGTCAATGCGGTGCAGTTCGGGACAATCAGCAATACCACCGCCACCAGCGGCATCGCATTCGCGGTCAACCGCGCCAACTTCGGCGGACTGGCCGGGACCGGGGATTTCGAATTGGCCAACGGCGCAGCCGGCGTGGCGTTGAGCGTTGGCGCGAACAACATCGACAGCACTTACAGCGGCGTGTTGAGTGGCAACGGCAGTCTCACCAAGACCGGCACTGGCACGCTCATGCTTTCAGGCATCAATGACTACAGCGGCGGCACCGTCGTGAACGTGGGGACGTTGGCGGTGCAGGAGAACAGCGCGTTCGGCTCCGGCACCATCACCAATACCGCAACCGTGGAGCTGAATGGGAGCGCTCCACTCACGGTCGCCAACAATCTGGTGCTGAACAATGGCACTGTTGTCGTCGCGAGCGGCGCAGGCGGGAGCGTCTGGAACGGCGGCGTGACGTTACTCAATGCCAATGTCATGAACACCCCCGGCAGCATCACGTTGAATGGGGTCATCAGCGGTACCGGCAGCCTGACCAAGCTGGGCGCCGGCGACTTGATTCTGACGAACGCCAACACTTTTGCCGGCACCACGACGATCAACGCCGGCCACGTGGTTGTCAGCAATCAGAACGCCCTGCAAAACAGCACGGTCACGGACACGGCGGGCGGCGTGCGCTTGGCGGCCGGCATCGCCGGCTTTAATTTTGGCGGCTTGGCCGGCAACCAGAACTTCGCGTTGACCAATGCGGACGGCGAAGCCATCGCGTTGACCGTCGGCGCCAACGGCGCGACCACGGTTTACAGCGGCGTGTTGAGTGAAGCCGGGTTGCTCATCAAGAACGGCACCGGCACATTGACGATCAGCGCCAACAATACTTACAGCGGCGGCACAATCCTCAGCAACGGCTGGCTCGCACTCGGCCATAACAACGCGCTGGGCACCAGTAACCTGACAATGGCCGGCGGCACCGTGACCATTACCGGGACGCGCTTCATCACCAACGCCGTGACGCTCGCCAGTGACGGCACGTTCGATACTGCCGGCAACAGCCTGACGCTGCGCGGTGTGATTGCCGGCGCCAACGATCTGATCAAGACCGGCGGCGGCACCTTGACTTTCCTTGGGACCAACACCTACAGCGGGGCGACGGTGATCAATGCTGGCGCGATTGTTCTCGCCCAAGCCGGTGGATTGACCAACAGCACGGTGACGCCAAACGTCAACGGCGGTTTACTCTTCAGCAACGCCACGAGTTTCATCGTCGGCGGATTGGCCGGGACTGGCAACGTCACGCTCCAGAACGCTGCCGGCGCGGCGGTGGAGTTGATCGTCGGCAACAACGGCGCGAGCACCGTCTATGGCGGCGTGCTCAGCGGCAGCGGTGCGTTGACCAAGATCGGCGGCGGTAAACTCGAATTGACCAACGCCAATCTCTACACCGGCAGCACCATCGTCAACGCCGGCACGCTGGCGATTAACAACAGCTTGGCCAGCAGCACGATCACGGTCAACGGCGGCGCGTTGGGCGGCACCGGCACCATTGCCGGCGCGGTCAGCGTCAATGCCGGTGGTGCCTTGGCGCCGGGCAACAGCATCGGCCTGCAACACATGGGCACGTTGACGTTGAATGCCGGCAGTATTCTGAATTTCCAATTCCAGCCGAATGCGCCGGGCAGTCTCAATGACCAGATTGTCGTGGATGGTGCGAGCGGGCTCACCATCAACGACGGCGGGTTCAACCTGCTGACGGCGACCGGCACCAACCCGAATGACAACAGTCAACGCTTCACGGACATTGGCTCATACAACCTGATCAATTATAGCGGCACGCTGGGCGGCCTGGGGATTGGTACGCTGTCGATCTTGAATCCCGCCGGTAACCGCAGCTACGCGTTTGGCGATAGCGGCAGTTGGATCACGCTGACCATCGGCGGGCAAGGCATCGGCTGGAACGGCCTCGCCGGCGCGCCCGGCAACTGGAGCGATTCTAATAACTGGAATATGGCGATGGCGCAGGGTGATTTGCTGGTGTTCGACGGCAACACGACCATCGCCAACAATAATGATTTTGCCGCCAATACGTGGTTCAGCGGAATCGTCTTCAGCAATACCGCCAGCTCGTTTGTGCTGACCGGCAATGCGCTGGCGCTGGCCGGTAGCGTGGAGAATTTCAGTCGGAGCACGCAGACAATCGACATGGCGCTGGTGCTGACCAACGGCTCACACATCTTCGCGGCCGCCGCCGGCAACATCAGCGTCAACGGCACCATCAGCCAGAGTGGCGGCAGCTATGGAATCGTCAAGACCGGCGCCGCCACGTTGATCTTGAATGGCACCAACACGTTTACCGGCGCGATCGAAATTCAAGGCGGTGCGGTGCGGGTAACGGACGGCGTCGGCTTGCCGACCGCCAGCAACTTGAAACTCAACGGCGGCGTCTTGGAGAGCGCCGGCACGTTCACGCGGAGTCTGGGCACGATCCCCGGCGCGGTTCAATGGACCGGCAGCGGCGGATTCAGCGCACACGGCGACACGCTTACCGTGAACATCAACAATGATGCCGGCACGCTGACATGGGGTGGCACAGCGAATTTCGTGTCCAGCGGCAGCGCATTAAAATTCGGCTCCAGCGGCGCGGACAACACGGTGCGCTTTGTCAATCCGCTGAATCTCAACGGTGCGGTCCAGACAATCAACGTGGATGGAACCGCGGCGCTCGGCGTAGATTTCCTCGGGGCAATCAGCGGAACCGGGAACAGCGGCCTGATCAAGACTGGTGCCGGCGCGATGCAGTTGAGTGCCAACAGCAGTTATGCCGGAGCCACAACAGTTGAAGCCGGCACGCTGATCGTCAACGGCACGCTGGCCAGCAGTACGGTGAGCCTGAGTAAAGGCGCGGTGCTAGCCGGTGTGGGAACACTAGAGGGCATAGTCAGCGGCAGTGGTCTAATTGCCCCCGGCACCGATGGTCCCGGTATCCTGACGCTGAACCAATTGTCGCCCGCGGCCGGCCTGAGTTTCAATTTCGAGTTCACCAACAGCGGCTCACCGGATTACACCAACGCCGGCGCCAGTTCCAACGACGTGCTGCGGATCACCAACGCCGTGCCGTTCGCCGCCGCACTGACCCTCGCTAACACCGTCAATCTGTATGTGAACGCGACGCTGACGCCCGGCATCACCAACATCTTCTACGGCGGGTTTTACACCGACCAGAACCAGCTCTTCGACAATCTGATCACCGGGGCGACCTACAACGTCTACCTCAACAACACCTTGATCGGCGCGCCATTGTTTGTGACGACAATGAACGAAACCGGCTTGCAGTTCGGCGGGAAGAACGGCTACGTGATGCAGTTCGGCGTACTCGGCCCGGCCATCACCGAAGCCGTACCTGAACCGAATGTGCTGCTGATGTGGCTGGCCGGCATGACCACCTTCTGGTTAGCGCGCCGGCGCCGCAAATTATCTCAGACCGGCTTGCAAGACAGCGTGAATGCCGGCGGTCGAACCGGGTGACATTAAGTAGAGACCACTCCAGCCTTCCCGGATCACCCACTGCACTTGTTCAATGGCAATTTCCTGACCGATTTTTGCTTGGTCAGCGGGCTCCGATTTGGCGGCGAGCCGTTGCAGGATCGCATCCGGCAAAACAACGCCCGGCACCTGCGCGAGGCGGCGGGCTTGTTCGAAGCCGGTCAAAATCATCACGCCGATGAGAATCGGGCATTGCTGACGAAATGGAGCGAGCGCGGCTAACGACTCGTAGTGAAACGCCGGCTGCGTCATCACGTAGTCTGCGCCATTATCGATTTTTTGACGGAGGCGCTCAAGTTCCCGGCGACCATCTACCGCTTCCGGTTCAAAGCCGGTACCAATGGTGAAATGCGTGCGCGGGTCAGTTTGTTTACCAAGTGGCGCGCCGCCAAAATCTACACCGGCATTCAGGCAGGACTGGGTCAACCGCACCAGCGCCACCGAGTCGAGGTCAAACACCGCTGTTGAACGCGGATAGGTTGGCGACATTTTCGGCGGATCGCCGGTAATGAATAGCACGTTGTGAATCCGGTTGGCGTGGTAGCCAATCAAGCGGCTCTGGATGCCCATCAAATTTAAATCGCGGCCGGTAAAATGCGGAATCAGCTCCAGCCCGTCGGTCGTCCACCCCAGTCGGTTGCGCACAAGGTGGATAAAATCGCCGGGCGCCATCAATGGGATGCCGCGCGAGCCGTCAGTAAAATCCACGGCGTCAGCCAAACCGCCATCGGCCAGTTGCCGGAGGAAATCAATTTTGGTTTGCGCCAGTTTCTCGTCCGTCCCGCGTGGTGGCAATAGCTCGACGCTGACAACAAATTGACCGGCTTTGAGTTTTTCGGAAAACCGGCCGTTGGCTGATTTCTTCGCAGTACCGGCAGGCGACCGCGCCGGTTGGATTGACACCGCACCGGCGGTCACACCGGGTTGGCGCGACCGAAGGTAATTGTGCATTTCGCGGATGTGCGGCGGGTGCATTTCGCAGCAGCCACCAATCAACCGCACGCCGCGATCTAGCAAACTACGCGCCAGCCGGCCGACAAATTCTGGATTCACTGAACTCATGAACCGGTTACCGATGCGCTGGAATCCGCCGGCATTGGGCATCACGACGAGCGGCAGTGGCGCATTGGCTGCGGCGTCGACGAATGCGCTCGCGTCCCACGGCGCGCAGCAGTTCACGCCGGCCACTGCCGCGCCGACTTCGGCCATGCGCCGCACAAATACCGACGCCGACAACTCGGCGTTGAATGTCATCTCCGCGATGATCGGCGGCGCTGCCGGTAACGACCGGATGAGTGCGATGAGCAATTCGAGCTGTGTTTGGGAAGCGAAAGTTTCGAGCAGCAGCGCATCTGCGCCGGCAGCGATCAGGCTTTCAATCTGTTCCCGGTAACACTCGGCAATGGCGGCCGGTGTGGTGACCGGTTGCGCTGCCGGTCCGATTGAGGCCAGTACGAAAACCGGCGCGGTGCCGGCAGTGCGGGCGAGATTGACGCCGGCATGGTTCAACTCGGCGACGCGGTGTTCCATTCCGAATTGGCGCAACTGATACCGGTTGGCGCCGAAAGTATTCGTCTTCAAACACTGCGCACCGGCGGCCAAGTAATCGCGGTGGACGCGCCGGATGAGGTCAGGCTGATCCACGTTGAACGATTCGTAGACGTGGTTGGCTTCGGAAAGCCGACCGCTCAACTCGAACAAATACGAGCCCATCGCGCCGTCGGTGAGGAGCGGCTGCGTTTTGAGCGTGGTTAGGAAATCCGCCATTGCCCTCTAAGTTTTACGGAATCGCGCGAGCACTGGAATGTGCTCGTCGAGCATGCTGCAGTAGCTGAAGAACACACAGTTTTTCTGTCCGAGTCGCTGGAGGAGTTCCAGCTGGTCAGTCAATCTGCCGGCATCACTAAGAAATGCGGCATCGCCCTTGGTTGCGCCGAAACTGTATTCGGCCGTACTTTTGCCTAGTGCCAGTCCCATCCAGATTTTTTCATTGGGGTCAGCCACTAACTGCCGGCACTCTTGTGTCTGTAGTTCCACGATGCGCGTGTCGTGATAATAGGTCATCGGACAGGCGAAATCGAGCGCCCCGCGTTTGTACCATTGCGCCCAATCCGCCATCATGCCATCCCGACTTTGGCAGAAGTTCCAGCCATCAAAATACGGCACTTCCGCTTGGAACGGTTTGTAAAACTCGCGCTGGTACGGCATCCGTGCCGCCGCACTGAATGGCGCACCCGGTTTCAACTTGCGCACCAAGTCCGCCATCTTCACCACTAAATTTGTCAATGCTTCCTGCCGCCAGGCGACCCATTCCGGCTTGTCGATTGGCGCGTGCGCTTTGCACCAGTCGCAATAGCACACCGGTATCGACCGAAACTGCGTGCCGATTTGATGAGCCGGATCGTAAATGGTGTTCGGGTTAAAAATGTAACCGTCTTCGAGATTGATGCCGTCGTAGTCGAACTCGGTCATCACGCGGCGCAGTTCGCCGAGAATGTACTCGCCGGCGGCCGGATTCGCCGGGCAGAGCACACTGGCCGACGTTCCATCCTGTCTGACCTGCGTCAGCGCCTGCACTTTTGCCGGCATATGCGGCGAGATGTTCATCTCATCGAAACAGCCGTGCACTTGTAAGCCTTGCCGGTGCGCTTCCGCGACAATCTTTTGCAGGTTGTCTTCGTACTGTGGAAAATCAATTACTTCCTGGCCGTCAACCCACTTCGTCCCGCCGCGCCGGCAGATGTACGGAATGATAATATCAATCTGCGCAGCCCGGCAACGGTCAGCCAATCGCTGCGGATTTTCGGATCTGATTGCGCCCGGCCAAGTCCACAGCGCCAAATGATCAAACATATTATTCTCCACCTGCCGGTAACTCGCAACCTTCGCCCACGACATTGTCGCGCGTGCGGCCGCGGCGGAATGCCACCCGGATAAACGCTTCCGCGTAGCTAAACCCACCGGCGTAGCCGTGGGCTTTGTTGGAAGTTTCGATAATCGGGTACGACCGCGCGATGTTGACGCTTGCGTGACAGAGTGCGGCTTCGCGTTTGCGCTGCCGGTAGGCAGTGATATCCACGTACACGTTTGGATGGAAATGGTAAGTCTGGTAGCCCGCCGCAGCTTGAAACAAATACAACTCCGGCCACGGTGCCGGCGCGCCTTGGAGTTCCAGATTATTCAGTGCCCGCATCATAAGACAGCCGACGGCTTGATGATCGGGATGAAAATCCACCGGCCAATGCCCGAACACCAAGTCCGGCTTGAATTGCGAAATCTTGTCTTGAACGCGTTGCACACCGGCAGCATCTACGGCCATCTTGCCGTCGGGAAAATCCCAACCCTCCACCGTCGCACCCATGATTTTCGCTGCCGCTTGGGATTCCTCGGCCCGGACCGGCTTCGAACAGGTCATGTGAATCACGTGCACCCGGCAACCTTCGGCGACATACCGGCAGATTGTGCCGCCGCAGCCGGTTTCCGCGTCGTCGGGATGCGCACCAAATATCAGAATATTTTTAGCCATGATTATCACCTAAACTGCGGCAACTCTGCAGCGTACTCTTTCATAAACTCGTCGAAAATCGCACCGGCTTGTGTGAGCGACCGAATCTGCGGTTGCAGACACATCGCTTGCAACGCCAGCTGCCGGTCGCCGGCGATTGTTGCTTGCACGACTAATTCGTGCAGCGTCACTTGCCGGCGGCACAACTCCGCACACGCCGCCGGTAATTCTCCGACTTGAATTCCGCGCACCCGGCCGCCGACTGCTACCGCCGGTATGTCCACCACGGCGTCTGCCGGTAAATTCGGAATCGAACCGTGATTGATGACGTTGATTGCGTCGAGATAGGTGGGCGTATTTGTCTCGAATGCTTCCATTACCGCGCACGTCCGCTCCCGGTAATACGGATGCGTCGTGTCTTTCGGAAATGGCGGCTTCTCTTTCGCGATCGCCCGATCCGGCTCGACGGCGCTCAATGTATCAGTCGGTGTCGCTGAAACCGGTTTCGCAAGCCACGTATTCAGCGATACAGTTTTCCACTCGTAACCGCGCGCTTCCCATTCTTCGTGTGGATAAAACCATGGCAAATACTCTGCAAAATGATCGTCATAGCCGACCGGGTACGCGCCAAAAATGTCGAGCACATCGCGCGTGAACTGCTGCTGCGGCACGTTCGGGCGATTCTTGCGCCAGTAATCGCTTTTGCGAACCTGCTCGAGAAATTCTTTTAAGAAACTCCGGTTCGAACCGCGCCGGCGAATGTCCACCAGCCAGTTGAAATGATTCACGCCGCCAGCAATGACTTCCAACTCACCGGGCTCATACCCCAGCATCTCGGCGACAACGCCAAACGAGCCGTGCACTTGATGGCAAAACCCAAGCCAGTTCACACCGCCCGCGCGCTCAAAGTAGGTGCAGAGGTACGACATCGGATTAGTGAAGTTCATCAGCCACGCGTGCGGGCAGAGTTCCCGGATGTCGCGGCAAATATCCATGAACATCGTGATATTGCGCATCGCGTGGAACTGACCGCCCGGCCCGCCGTTCTCGCCGAGCGTCTGCGCCACGCCGTGCCGGCGCGGAATCTCGATGTCCTTGATCCAATATGGCAACCGCTGGGTCTCGCAGGCCGTGACGATGTAGTTACATCCTTCCAATGCTTGCCGGCGATCCAGCGTGGTCGAAATCTTCAACGGCGATTGCTCGCGCGCAACCATGGCGCGAATATTTTCCTCAGACTTGGCCAAGCGTTGTTGATCGATGTCCATCAACACAAACGACGCCTCGCGCAGCACCTTCGAGCGCACCAGATCCTCCGCCACTGCCATTGAAAAGCCCGGTGACCCGGCTCCAATCATAGAAATTTTCAGCTCTGACATAGCAGCCATTTACCCTGATAGATTATCGACCGGCAAGGATAAACCGCACCCGCCGCGAAAGGTTGACAGACCGGCGGTTTCTCGCCTAGCTTACCGGTATGTTGATTGACCAACTTACTGCGGATTTGAAACAAGCCATGCGCGCCAAGGATGCCGCGCGCCTGTCAACGTTGCGCTTGCTCAAGTCGGCCATTGAATACCACAAGATCGAAAAGAAACAGGAAAGTCTGACCGATGCCGACGTGACCAGCGTCATCAAAAAGCAGATCAAACAACGTCAAGATTCAATTGATGGTTTTACAAAAGGCGGCCGGGCTGACCTCGTGGCCACGGAAACCGCGGAGTTGGCGGTATTGAAAAGCTATCTGCCGGAAGAACTTTCGCCGGCCCAAGTCGAGGCGTTGGTAAAAGAAGTTATCGCCGAACTCTGTGCCACAACGCGCGCCGACATTGGCAAAGTGATGAAAGCCGTCCAAGCCAAGACCGCCGGCCGCGCCGACAACCGGCAAGTCAGCCAAATCGTTGCAACGCTGTTACCGTAACGATTGGCGACGGTTAAGATGGCGCTCCCGGCGTGAGTCGAACACGCGACCTGCGGTTTAGGAAACCGACGCTCTATCCAGCTGAGCTACGGGAGCAAACGCCTCCGGACTACTGCAAAGGACTGCCACGCCATCAGCTTGGAGACGATACGCCAGAAGATCGTCGAGAACAATACGAAAGCCGCCCGAACTGCGACTATTGCCGATTT
>JBAWWR010000092.1:0-9766 GCA_037146675.1 Verrucomicrobiota bacterium
CCGAATGACCATTGGATGGTTAACGTATTTTCGTGTGACAATGTTGTAGCAACCCAAGCCGCCGTGGCGCGTGCCTTTGGTCGGCAGACTACCGACCCAGACGCGTTTCTGACTATCGATGCACATCGCCCGTGGGCGCATGTGCCCTTCCCCGAGCCGCGTGATGAGACGCGGATTGTACTTCCACGTCAGCGCCCCGGGCTTACCACGGCGGATCGGCTTGGCCGGGTCGTAGCAAACAAGGTTTCCCTCGGAATAACAGCCATAATAAAGTTTGCCGGCGCAATGGCCAAAGGAATAGACCTCCCCGTTGTCAGGAGCACCACGGCCCAGGTTTTCGAGTTTACCGGTCGCCGGCGTGTAACGGATCAGATACAGCGGCATGATCGTGCTGGCGTACACGGTTTCATTCGGCCCGGCGGCGAGATGAAATATGCCTGTGCCATCAGTCTTATATTTCAGCTGAAAGCGCTGCTCGTTCTTGCCTTTGCCGATGCAGATAATTTCTGGGTCGAGATAACGAACGACACGTCCGTCTGCCAATATTTGATCACCTACTAGTGTCGGAATATTTGGGCGGAGTTTCTCCGGTCCACTAAAGGCTTCGTGTTTTTCCGTGGCGGCATCGTACCAAAACAGCCGTCCATCTTGAGTGGTGAAATAGTATTTGCCGTCCGTGTGGCGTTTGATGCCCCAAGTCCACATCCCGATATCGGCGGTCACCCAAATCCGGCCGGTCTTGGGATCGAGCCGACAAAGTTTCCCAGTGGAACTGGAAGCCAGCACCTGGCCTTCATCAGTGACCTCGACACCCCACGGCCACATACATTCAGGTGGCATCCGCCAAGTGCGGCACTTCCCGGTCGTGACGTCGAGTCGGACAATGAGTGCGGGCGTCGTGAAAATGCCACAGTAAATGTAGTCCCGGCCGGTCTTGGGATCGCGCCAGGGTTTGAACGCCCGGCACCAACCATTGCGGACGGCCACTCCGTGATCGCGCAGCTCAGTGGCAAGGTTGGATTGGGAAGTTGTCATGGGAGGATTTCCTGTTCGGTGAATGTTTTCCCATTGGCGTGGCCTATGCGCTCGGCGCCAACTTCGAGAAACGTACCTTTTGTCAACGCCATGAATTGGGTTTTACCTTTAGAATTACGGCGAACCAATACCAATTCCCCATCGGTTTTTACATTCCACTCGGGCTGAACTAGAATCTGGCCCGGCGCATCCGCCGCAATAATTAAATCACGCCGGCCATCTGCCAAAGTGATTTCGAGCATGACAACCGAATCCGGCGAATCAAGCCGCTTAATTGAGGAAATGACTGGCGCCTGTGTGTACGGCTCGATTACCGCAACAAATGTCGAAGCTAGTGGCGCCGTCCCGCGTCGACGGGTGACCAGCGTCGGAATCCATTGCTCATCGAGCACATTGTAATTACCGGCATTGATCCAGCCTTCCGCAACATACGCTTCAGCGCCACGAGTCAGCTCGGTGTGCCGCAAGTGGACTGCGCTACCAGCCGGCAGAAGACGGTAATGGTCTTCGATGGTCCAGGTTGCGTTCCAGCCGACCGGCGCGTGCGGATCGGTCTGAATGTTCTGCAACAAGACACCGTTGCCAAAACCTTCGCCCGGCGTGAGTGACACGCCTTCGGTTTTCACAGACCCGAACGAGCTATGGAAGAACCGGGCGTGATCACCGCCTCCGACAACCCGGAAGATATCCACAACGTAAGCATCCACCGGTGACACATCGACGAGCATCGCCGTGCGCTCGAACCGTTTGGGCGCCTGGTCATCACCGAACACCAATTTTAAGGACAGATTGGGCAAATGATCGCAATCGAGAACGCGCGAACCGTCGATCACTAATTCGAGGTGCTGTGGTTCGCACCGGCAAGACACTTTGTGCGTTTGGCCGGGAATGATGCGCCGGTCACTCTCCAGTGTGGACGTCATGCTGCTGCGTACGATCAACTTCGAGCCTTGGTTGTTGCTAGAACCGAACCCGAAAAATGCTCCATCGCCGGTCGGACTGCAAGAAAGGTACGCGCTCAGGTCGCAAGGTTGGTCGCAACCGGCCTGCGCTTCGTAGTCGAGCCGTTGCCCGCCGGGGAACTGGCGCGTGCACACCAATTTTCCTTTGCCGACCAGCCAGCCATCCTCGATTTTCCATTCGCCCTCGATGACCTGCCAATCCGGCCCAAGCTCCGTGCGTTGGAAATCGTCGCTGAATGACGGTGTCCAGTCCGCGGCGGCGTTCGCGCGTGTCAGGACGCGCACGGCCCGGAACCGGCCGACCCGGTAAGCATACAAAGCAACATGTTGATCGCCGCGCGTGCAGAGTGGCGGAAGCGGTTCCGGCCAGGGCCCGAACGCCATCCGCATGGCCCGCAGCACCGATCCGTCGGCCCACAACGTTGTTCGGCCACGAGTGGGATGCTTGTAGTAATGCCCCTGATCACGACCGTCCACGATGACCGTATTATGCGCGGCAGTTTTTGTAAACCAGCCGGCCTTCGTGGAGCCCCACCCGCCGTACTGGATCTGCGGATAACCGCAGTCTGGCATGAGGTCGAGGCCGAGCGCATACAGACCCAAGTTCATACCATCGGCGTGGTCGTGCCCGCCCCCCATGTCGTAATCAAGCCATAGGGCCCGCGCGCGGTCGCCGCGCCCACTCCGGAGAATGGCCACGGCCCATTGCTCCTTGTTGATACTGCCGACCGTGATTTCCGCCCCAGCTTGGGCCACCGCTTGCTCCACGTCCCGACGGAAAGCCACTGGATCCTCGGCAAACAAGTCATACGGTAGGCCGGTGCTTGGTGACTGTGACTGGTGGAGCGATCCGCTACCGATCCAAGCCGGAATGCGGTCTTCCTGGTTGGCGGCGTGCAGCATTTGCACATAGACCGGGTCGCCGGTAGCACGATACAGGTCGATCATAAACGAAAACTGCGAGGTGGCCAGACTCGGCTCCTTGCTGAAGAACTGCCCGAATGTCGTCACCGGCATGGCAAACCCACCGGCATCGCCGATATTCGGTTGGTAGCGCTGGAGACAGAGAGTCTCGGCGTGGAACCGGTATGTCTGTCGCAAACTCGGATGCCGTTGCAGCAAAGCCGGCAACAGCGCCGGATCGCGCCGGCTTAGTAACGCCAGATAATCGGCCAGCCCAGCAATCGTATACGCGCAATAGCTCGGTAATCCCTTTTCACCGGTCACACCATCCACCCGGGTTGCGCGCTCCACTATCACATCCAACATCTCGGCTAAAACCTTGTCGGAGCCGGGCTCGCCAAGAATCTCGATAAGCACTGCCCGCATAATTTCGCCACGGGGATAATTAGAAATTACGCGCTCCGGGTGCACAAACAGCGCGTCGCGAAAAATCCGGTCTTCAATGTTGCGCCGGATATCTTCCCAACAGACCTTGGAATTCTCGAGGTGGTAGTGCCGGGCTTGCTGCGAAAGAAACGTCACCAGCGCCGTGTCACCGGACAAAGCCGGCCGAATCCGGTCGTAGGCCATCGCGATGAGCAGCATATCCCGGTTGGCGTCATGCCAATTGTCCACCGCACCATTGGTGTGTGTCGGTTTATTTCCGTAGTTGCCCTGGATCTTGAAATCGAACAACGGATAAAGGTCCGCCACCCGGTCGATCAGAATGGCCGCCTGATGCGCGTAGGATCCGTCACCGGTCAACACATAGGCGGTCGAAAGCGCCTCCATGCCGGCCAACACAGCTTGCCGCCAGAGCCCACACAGCATGGCCGTGCCGACAAACCGCCAACGGTGCTGGCCATCGCAATAACCTTCACCGTCATCCACTCCGAACTGATGCAGCGGATCGGTTGGATCCGGATGTTCGCGGTTCACAAGCAAGCGCCGGTCCGGCAGCTTCGGATCGAACACGCCGTGCACATCAAGACCGGAACGATAATAGGCCTGAAAATCATTCTTGGGGAATTGTTCCGCACAATGCGGACAGGCAACCTTCCACGGCATCTGAATGGCATCCAGCTGCCAAGTGTACATCGGTGTCGCTACTTTGCAGACTGGGCAGCAGCCGTCCGCGTCAACCACACGCGCCCGGGTCATGGTCGGACCGAACATCAGCTCCCACAATTCGGTATCGCTACGGGTGTGCCAAGGCGCCGCCTTCTCAATCAAACACCGCGCGGCATCTGCGCACCACGGATCGGTTTGCGCATTGCGCCGGGCCCGGTCTGCCATCGTGGCTGTAATGAACCCTACCTGCGTGCTGTCCTCTAGACTCTTCATTGAACGCTTCTTCCTATTTCGCGGCGGTCACATTCTACTTCAGGCGTTTTTCAAAAAACGCGTAGGTCGCCAAGTATTGCTTCTGGCCGAATCCGTGTCCGTAGCCTTCGACAATCGTAAGTTCACACTCAAGTCCCTTGGCAGCGAGTGCGTCGGCGAGGAGTTGGGATTGGCCAACCGGCACGAGTGCATCTTTGTTCCCATGAATAATCTGGAACGGCGGGGTGTTGGATGTGAGATGCGTAATCGGATTGGCTTGCCGGATCAGGTCGGGGTGCGTCTCGACCGGTCCGCCGCCTAAGAAATGCTCAAAATATCCGCGCAGCACCGTGTTATTCATGAAGGATGGGTCGTCGGCACCTTGGGCGTAGATCTGCCCCAGATCAGTCGGACCGGCGTAGTCGCTGACAGCCTGCACCCGGCTCGAGACATTGAGATTTCCACCAACATTACCTTCGAGTTCCTTCACGCCGGCCGATGTGCCTAGCAAGGCCACGAGATGCCCACCGGCTGAGTGACCCCAAATACCAATCCGGTCGGGATCGATTTGAAACTCTTTGGCGTGCGCACGTAAATACCGGATGGCACCCTTGCAATCGTAAATCTGCGCCGGGAACGGCGCTTCGCCGCTCAACCGATAGTTGATGCTCGCCACGGCGAATCCGCGCGAGAGTAGTTGCATGAATTGTGGCGCCGGCGATTTGTCACCCTGCGCCCAGCCGCCGCCGTGAATCCAGACCACCAGCGGCACCGGATTTTCAAACTTCTCCGGTAAGTAGATGTCCAGCAAGTTTGCGGTGTTCGTGCCGTCGCCATACTGGAGATTGGCGAACTGCGGCACGACTGGCGCGGCCTTCTTGACGACGCGCGCGACCGGTGGTGGTAGCGGCTCAAAGTCGTCAGCGGCAATTGCGGGCCGAACCGTGAAAACGGCAACGAGTAGTAACCATTTTAAATGACGCATAATTAAGATCCTTTCGGTTATTTCGGCAACCAGCCGGTCGGGATGGTGATTGTGTCAGCCGGTATGACAAGTTGGGATTGGTCCCAATTGTCGGTGTGAAATTGAAACATCGGCAGGCTGTCGCCGTTGGCGAGATTGCAGACCGGATTCGTCGCCCAAGCGTACCGGACCGCGACCGGCTGCGAAACTTTCTCTGACCAAACAACGACTGTCTCACCTTCGATTTTCGCCTTCGCAAAATAGAATGCCCGGTCCGCACCAGCAATAGCGAAGCCGACCGGTGGCTCGCTCTCCGCATGCAAACCTTTCGCCGAATCAAATCGCAGGCGAATCTTGTCACCTTCAATCGTCCTCGATTTATAGGTCGGCCCGGTAACACCGCATGATGCCAGCGCGAGCCGGCGACCGACTTCCTGCATTCGTTTGGGATGGACATCCGCCGCTTCACCCGTGCCAACCGCAGTGGCCAGAAACGTATTGGTAACGGTCAGCGCCATAGCTTGAGCTTCACGGATAAGGTGGCGGCCGATGCGTTCCACCGGCTTGGTCTGTTGGTTCTCAACATCCGGTAGCGCCACGATGCCAAACGGGATATCGCCAAGCCCCCACCGTTTGCGCCAATCCGCGATCAAGCCGGGGAGCAAGCTGCGGTAATCAATGTAAAATGGCTTGTTTGATCCACCCTGGTACCAGATCACGCCACGGATGGCATAGGGAATCAGCGGATGAATCTGCCCATTGTACTGGACACCGGGATGGCCGTAATAATTACCGGGGACGCGGTCGAGTAATGCGGCCGGCATTGGTTGCCGGCCGGGTTCGATGGCCTGCGATTTCGCCATCCGCCACTCGCCGGTCAGCGACACCGACGTGCCGTTCGCGACGAGCACCATGTTTGAGGCCGGCCCGAATAAGCCCATCGGCGAGGCAGTCTTCAGCACCCGCAACGCCAGCGCGACGTTCGTGGACGTGACCGTGACCGGGTACACGCGCGACACATTCCAGTATTTCGGCGTGTCGAACCAAGTCCTCCCGACGCGTGTGCCGTTCACGTAGGCTTCGTCTGCGCCGTCCACGCTACCGAGTTGAAGCTCGAGATTCTTGCCAACCCACACCGCCGGTACTGAAATGTCTTTGCGGAACCAAACCGTCTTCGGATTTTCGCCCAGCGGATTATCGTTGGTCGACACCGGCAGATTGATCGTCGTCCAGTCCGACAGCTTCTTCAGGCCGGGTTCTTCGGCGTCAAGTTCCGCGAACCATTTTTTGGATTTTTCTGCGACCCGAACTTTCTCAGTCTCAAGCGACGACGGGAAGCTGTTCGTGTCCGCGACGAACGCCTTCGCCAATTCCTCAAACGACACCGCCCGCTCGTGATACGCCGGTATGGCCTTCAGCCCATCTACGCTAATCCACGATTCAATCGCCGTCGCGCCGTACGTGGCGACAATGATCCCGACCGGTACCTGCAGGCGTTCGTGCAACTCGCGCGCAAACGAGTACGACACCGCCGACCAGTTTGCCGCGATGGTCGGCGTGCAGGTTTGCCAGCGCCCCTCGCAATGCTCCTGCGGCGTCAGCGCATATCGCTGCGCCTTTGCGGTCGGAATGATCGGGTAACCTTGGTTGCTGGACGTGCTGGCCATCACGGTGAACGCGCGGATACCGGGATGATTGGCCTGCGCAATCACCGATTTGGCGTCAAAGTCCTTGCGTAGTTCCAAACCCATCTGCGATTGCCCGCTGCACAACCACACGTCGCCGACCAGAACATCCTTGAAGACAATCGCGCCGACCTTCATCTCTTGCGGCGTCGCATTTGCCGGCATCGCCTTGAGAACAACCTTCCACTTGCCGGCCGCATCAGCCTTACCGGCTACCTGCTGGCCGGCAAACTCCACAGTGACCGCCTCGCCCGGCGCCGCCTTGCCCCAAACGGGCACCGGTTGTTCGCGCTGCAGCACCATGCTGTTGCTGAAAATTGGGGCAACACTCACATCGGCACGCACCGGCATACAAACTCCGCCACCGATACAGACGGCAGCGACCAATGTGATAATTCTCATTATTTCCTAGACTGTGGTGGGCGTGACGTACGGCCGCAGCGCCCGGGCGAGAATCTCGGCATCGGATTGATGCGGATTCCAGAGCGTTTCGCCGAGTAACGCCATGCTCGATTGCACCCGCGCATCAAACATCACGTCTTCAATCAAGGCAGTGGACAGGATATTCGGGTTGATCGCCAACACTTCTCGGTAAAACCGCGCGGCTAACGGGTAGTGTCGCAGCCAACCGGAATTAACCGCGTTCAACTCGCCTTGGCGCGAGGTGAGACGTTCACGGAGATACGCCGGGTCGCGTTCGCCAAGTAAGAACGGACCGTGCTTGGCGTACTCGTCGTCCCAGCGTAGCGACAACCAGCCCTTCGGCACCAACGCGAACTGCGAGCCGGGGCGGAAGGCGGCAAGTTGCTTGGAGTAGGCTAACGTCTTCTCAAAACCGTCGTCAAAGTTCGGATTAGGCGAGTAGCTGAACGGCAGCGCCCCGGCATCTTCCCACGTGATGATAATGCGCGGATCAAGTCCGGCGAGATCAGTGTAGTGGTCGCGAATCGATGTCGCGTGCAAACCGAATTGAATCGAGAGCTTCGGATCGATGGCGTAAAACTCCCGCGCGATCTCATTGACCATGTCGCAGCACCAAGCGGCGACCGTGCGACCGTTGATTTCCTGCGTCTTGTGCTCGGTTTCGCTCTGGAAGTAGATGCCGTCAATCGGTGCGCCGGCGTATTCTTCCCGGTACGCATCAAGCGCCAGTTCTTTGATGAACTGCCGGCCCTCGGCGGTCGAGATATCGCGCTTGTAACCCCAGCCCCAGTTGAAGCCGGCAATGATCTTGATGCCACGTTGGTGGGCGTAATCGCAAATCTCCGGCAGATTCAACGGCGCTTCCGAGTTCCAAATTGTCAGCATGTTGAACTTCAACCGCGCCATGTTATCGAGAAAGCGCCGGTAGTCGTAGATGACGTAGCCCCACGTCCAGATGCCGCGCTCTTTGACGGCCGGCGTCTCGACTGACACGCGATCCGCCATCTTCACCAACGACGCCCGGCGACCGACCGGCTTGTCGAGCGGCACCGAATTGTCCGACAGCGACGCCAGCAATTCCTGCGCGCCGTAATACACACCGGCTGCGTCCGCACCGGCAATCACGATTAGCCGGTGTTCCGCATTCCAAGGTGAATTGCCGATCCAGAGCGTGAACCCCTGCGCCCCGGTCGGCGCCGGGATAACTTTGCGATCCACCAAATCCGCAATAATCGGATTGGTCTTGGCAGTGCCCAGCAATACCACATGCTCGCACGCCGGTTGGTAGCGCCGGTTTTGGCGGTCCGTGCCGGGCTTCAACTGCAGTGCCAACGTCTTCGAGTCAACATCCTTGGCCGCACGCACCGGCAGGACATAATTCACATAAAGACTGAAGCCGCGGTAAAGCTCAAGCAACGCCTGATGCTCGAGCCCTTTGTCGGCACCATAAAGTATCGTCCACCGTTTTTCGCCGGGAGTTAAGTCAGCCATATTATTAGTCTCTTTCTTTTTAGTTGGTTAGGATTCGACGGAAAAATGCCAGAACTTGATCGCCGTAGGTTGTCCACTGGAGATCGTGGGTTGCCCCTTTTGCGACGTTGAGCGTCGCGTCCACGTCGGCTTTTTTTAGCGCGTTATAAAAAACAATGCTTTCCGCGACCGACACAATATCGTCGGCATCGCCATGGATAATTAATGTCGGCGCGCTGGCCGGTGAAACATAGCGCAACGGACTGACCAACTTCGCCAAATCCATGCGCTTTTCGACCGGCCCGCCGAGATAACCTTCTACACACTCGTAGAGCACTGAATATTTTTTGCGGAGGTCCGGCTGTGCGCCAAGCGTCAAATCAATCGGCGCGCAAAACTCGCAGACCGCTTGGACGGCGCTCGACTGTGCTGGATTACCGCCGTTGCCTTCAAGTTCTTGCCGGCCATTGGTCGTTCCCAACAATGACACCAGATGCGCGCCGGCCGAACCGCCAAGCGCACCAATCCGCGTCGCATCGATGCCGTACTTCGCCGCATTCGCCCGCAGCCAACGCACCGCCGCCTTGCAGTCGTGAACATTGCCGGGGGCGATGACTTCTGAGCTGGGCCGGTAAGTAATTGCCGCCGCAATAAAACCACCTTGTGCGAGACCGGTGCCAGCCTCCACATAACCTTCCTTTGCCGTCGAGCGCCAGCCGCCGCCAACAACGCACAAGATTGCCGGTACCAAACCCTGCGGCTGATCGGGTAAATACAAATCGAGCAACATCACGCGGTCGCCATACTGCGCATACGGAATATCTTTAATTATTTTCATGGTTTCATCTTCACTACCAAACGTGGCCGGTATTCAGCTTGCGCCACAGCCGGCCCGCAGAAATTATAACCCGCACCGGCGACATACTTACCGGTGTATTCGGCGCGAATCAATAAGCTAATCG
>JBAWWR010000093.1:0-9628 GCA_037146675.1 Verrucomicrobiota bacterium
TTTTACGCAACCCACATGCCGGCCCGCGCGCAATGCTTCCAACCCGAGCGGCGCGTGTGTGTTGTGCGGCGTGATCATCGTTGCCAGATTCACGTCCGACTTCTTCAACATTTCCGTCAGCGACCGGTACGTCTGGATACCGGGGAAATCCTTCGTGGCGACTTCCAGCCGGGTCGGGTCCAACTCTGCTACGGCAACCGGGGTCATCCCGGCGCGTTTCATCTCACTGAGATGCGCCTTGCCCATGTTAAACGCGCCGCCGTAACCGACGACGCCCACCTTGATGTCACTAGCTTTGGAAAACCGTTTCATTGTGAGCGAGATATTGCGGACAACATCCCGAATGTCAACGCGGAACCGGTCAAAATGTTTCATGCGCCCACCGGGGATTTGCAAACTGACGGCGCATTTGTTATGCCTACTCATAATGGAATCTGGAACATGAGCTGGATCCGGCAGACCGGTAGCGGACGATGTCACCCTCGCCCAGCGTGGCTGGTGCTGGCGGCATTATTCTCCAGCCTTTTACCCGGTCCGGTGCTGGCTTTAAGCCAGTTTATGCCGCCACGGGCGAATGATCGCATCGCAATCGTTGCGCCACATCCTGACGATGAGGTACTCGCGACCGGGGGATTAATCCAGCAAGCAGTGGCGGTTGGGGCACAAGTGAAGGTGATCTATTTGACCAATGGCGATCACAATCAGGCTAACTTTCGATTCTTCAGCCGGCATCAGCACGTGGTGCCGGATATATTAACCTTGGGCGAACAGCGACGCAGCGAGGCGTTGGACGCGATGCAGTTACTCGGGTTGACGCCGGAAAACTTGACGTTTCTGGGTTATCCAGATTGGTGGACAATGCGCTTGTGGCAAGATTATTGGGATGACGATACGGTTTTATATAACAACGCGACCGACTCTACCGACGTGCCGTACCCGGAGAATTACGGTTACCGGCATACCTACCGTGCCGATAGTGTCATCGACGATCTTTACGAGGTACTGCACGAGTTCAAACCGACTCGGGTGTTTGTTACACATCCGTACGACACCAATCTCGACCATCGCGCCACTGCCAACTTCGTGCAGTTGGCGTTACTGCAACTGAACGCTGAGGGGATCCGACCGTCGTTGAGTTTCTATATCGTCCATTTCGCCAACTGGCCGACCCCATTGCAATACCGCCCCACGCTGGCATTGGAAGCACCTCCCACGTTGCGTGGTGATGACGCGTGGTTGGCGTTACCGCTCACCCGGGAACAGGTGGATCGGAAATATCACGCAACGCTGACGAACTTGACTCAAGTTGCCACGCAACGATCTTTTCTCACGGCCTTTACCCGTGCCAATGAGATTTTTGCAAATGCACGAACACTGACGGTTCCGTTGTTACCGGCACAGGCGAAGTTGGACTGGACTAAGGCGGTTCATTTGCGCGCGCTCATGGTGTTGCCGGCGCAGTCAGGCTACGAGACCAATGGGGTCGCCGTATTGCCGTCCACAACTGCGGCGACAAGTCTAGAACGCATCGATTTACTCCGACAAGAAGACGCGCTGATCGTACAAATAAATTCGAGAAACCTAAACGGCCGACAGGGTGGCGTGCGGTTATGTTTATTCGGCGGCAAACAAGACATCGATTTCACGAGCCTACCAAAAGTGCAAATCAACATCACACCCGATGGGCGGCTAAGCGTGGCAGCTGACCATGAAGCTGTTGAGGATTCGGGCGTGACGATAACGAACGCGGCGACGCACATGATTTTGCGTGTTCCATTGAAGTTACTAGGTGGCACCGACATCGACTATCTATTCACGTCGGCGCTCGCCTATTTCGGGGCGGCTATTACCGCCGATACCGCTTGGCATCTACTGCGCCTTTAGTCAGTCATGGCGAGTTGAACTGCCAGAACAGTTCAATCGACGCCAAACCGGCGGTTTGCAAACTGGCGACGCATTTGTTAGCCTGCCGGCGTGGCTGACACGCTGATTATTAACGAAATCTTTTACAGCATCCAGGGCGAGTCGTCGTTCGCCGGGCGGCCGTGCGTTTTTGTGCGCCTCACCGGCTGTAACTTGCGGTGTGCGTGGTGCGATACCGCCTACGCCTTCGATGCCGGCCAACACATGTCGCTGGACGCCATCATCGCCAAAGTGAGCGGCTTTGACTGTCCGCTCGTCGAAGTTACTGGCGGCGAACCCCTGCTCCAACCCAATGTTCTGCCATTGCTGAAACGTCTCTGTGATCTCGGTAAGACAGTGTTACTGGAAACCAGTGGCGCGCTGGATGTGACACCGGTCGATCCACGAGTCGCCAAGATTGTGGACTTGAAATGCCCCAGCAGCGGCGAGGTCGATAAGAACCGCTACGCCAACCTTCGCCAACTCACGCAACGCGATGAAGTCAAATTTGTCATCGCCGACCGGTCGGACTACGAGTGGTCCAAACACCAACTCGCCGAGCAGCAACTGACCGACCGTTGCCCGATTTTGTTCTCACCAGTCGTAGAACAGCTTCCGCTTCGCACATTGGCGGAATGGATTCTGGCCGACCGTTTACCGGTCCGCCTCCAAACCCAGTGGCACAAACACATCTGGGGCCCAACCACGCGAGGCGTGTGATGTCCCTGCCCCGGCTCCGCACCGCGATTCCCGGCCCGTGTTCACGCGCACTGGCCCGGCAACTGCGCCGATACGAATCGCGCAACATCACCTTCATCTCCGACTGCTGGCCGGTCTTCTGGGAACGTGCTACCGGCGCCAACGTCTGGGACGTGGACGGCAACCGGTACCTCGACCTGACTGCCGCGTTCGGCGTCGCCAACGTCGGTCATGGCAACCCGCGCGTCGTCGCCGCCATTCGGCAACAGGCCGGCCAGTTAATCCACGCGATGGGCGATGTGCATCCGAACGCCTTAAAGCTCGCACTCGCGCGCGAACTGGTGGCGTTGACCTTTCGCCGTAACACCCGCGTCATCTTCGCCAATACCGGTGCCGAAGCCGTCGAGGCGGCGCTGAAGACTGCCGCCATTCATACCGGCCGCCCCGGCGTTATCGCCTTTACCGGCGCCTACCACGGCCTGACCTACGGCGCGCTCGCTGCCACCGCGCGAAAAGATTTCCGGCAACCGTTTGAAAAACAACTCGGCAACTTCGTGACGCGCTGCCGGTATGGCGAAGTCCCCGGCAAGCCACCGAAGAATTGCGGCGCAGTCTTGGTCGAGCCAATTCAAGGCCGCGCCGGTATCGTCGTTCCGCCGGATGATTTTTTACTAGGTCTGCGCCGGTATTGCGACCGGCACGGCCTCGTTTTGATTTTTGACGAAATTTACACCGGCTTTTGTCGGACTGGCCGCTGGTTTGCCGGCGAACACTGGGGCGTCGCGCCGGATCTCATCTGCATCGGCAAAGGTATGGCCGGCGGATTCCCGCTGGCGGCGTGCGTCGGGCGCGCGCCGGTAATGGATAGCTGGCCGGCATCCAACGGCGAAGCGATTCACACCAGCACATTTCTCGGCAACCCACTCGGTTGCGCCGCCGCGCTGGCGGCGATTAGCGAGATGAAACGTCTGAAACTCGCCGAACGCGCCCAGCAACTTGGTGAATACATCCAGACGCGCTTGCCGGCACGCGGCAAAGGCTTAATGCTCGGCTTGCCGGTCGCGAATCCGACCAAGCTGTGCGAACAATTATTGCGCCGCGGCATCCTCGCGCTACCGGAAGGCGACGTACTCGGCCTGACGCCACCGTTGACAATCACGCGCCGGCAACTCGATTTCGCCATCGCAACCATCGCTGAGTTGTGCCGGTGACGCTTCAGCAAAAACTCCTCGCGTTCATCCGCGGCGGCTCCGGCAATTTTACAGAACTGGCGTTAGAAGTGTTCGCGTTTCAATACGCACACAATCCGTTTTACCGAGCGTTCTGCGATCATCAGCAAGCGGCAGTCACGCGCTGGGAAGACATTCCGGCGGTGCCAACTAGTGCATTCAAGGAGTTCTCCATCGCCTGTTTCCCGGTCAGTGAAGCGCTAGCTGAGTTTCACACCAGCGGCACCACCAGCGAAAAAGCCGGCAAGCATTATTTCAAGACGCGAGAACTTTACGACGCGGCGAGCCGGCCAAACTTCATCGCGCATTTATCACCGGATGCTGCTGACTTACCAGTGCTGGCGTTAACACCGTCACCGGTCGAAGCGCCGCACTCGTCGTTGGCGCACATGCTTGGCATCGTCGCCGGCAACGACTGCGAATTTTTCGTCGAGCGCGACGTGCTTCTGCTGGAACGGTTGACGCAACGGCTCTGCGAAATTCAGTGGGACAATCAGCCGGTCATGCTGCTGGGCACGGCGTTTGCCTTTGTTCACTTATTCGATCATCTGGCAACAACGCACTTCGAGTTACCGGAAGGCAGCCGTGCGATGGAAACCGGCGGGTTCAAAGGCCGGTCGCGTGCAGTCAGCAAACCAGAGTTATACAAATCATTCACCAGTCAGCTCGGCATCCCGCCCCAGCGAATCGTCAACGAATACGGCATGACCGAACTTAGTACGCAATTTTACGACGAGACAATGCGCATCGACCGGCAAAGCGACCGCAAGACCGTGTCGCCGTGGGCGCGTGTGCTGATCATTGATCCGGCCACCGGTCAAGTCGCCCCGGCCGGCGAGCGCGGGTTGATTCGGGTTTTAGATTTGGCAAATCTCTGGAGCGCAATATGCATCCAAACTGAAGACCTCGGCATCGCCCACGCCGACGGGACATTTGAAGTATTGGGTCGCGTTGACGGCGCGGAGGTGCGCGGCTGTTCGCTTAACGCCGAAGCATTGCGAAAAGCATGAACCCGCTACGCACAACTGATTCGATTGCCGACGCGCTGGCCCAAGCCGCCAAGAATTGGCTCGCGCCGGACAGCAAGTGGCGAGCACGTGCAGTCGCTGAGGCACCAGGACCGACCGGCTTCTCGCCAGAAATGGTAAATGAAGCCGTTACGCTAACTTTCGGTGCACTGACACGGGAGGCGTTGAGTAAATTTATTGCTCCGGCCAACGCGCCGCGGCGGATCACGCACATTTTATCCGGCAACGTACCCGCGCCCGGTATCGGCAGCATTTGTCGAGGCTTGCTGCTGAATGCAGTGAACTTGGTCAAATGTTCGCACCGCGATCCAGTTTTTCCGACCTTGTTCGTGGAGTCGCTCCGGGAAGTGGATACAGAATTAGCAAGCCGTGTAACCGCGGTGCACTGGCCACGCGAAGATACCGGCCGAACGCAAGCCGCGCTGGCGAACGCCGAGGCCGTGATTGCTTACGGCGACGATGATTCGATTGCCAGCTTGCGCGCGCTGACACCGGCCGCGGCCCAGTTTTTCAGTTACGGACATAAAGTCAGCTTCGCGATTGTCGGTCGGGAAGCGCTACCTGACGGCGACTTGCCGGTGCTGGCGGCGTTTGATGCATCGGTGTACGACCAACAAGGCTGCATGTCGCCGCACGCCTTTTTTGTTGAAGGCAATGCGCGGGAGTTTGCCGCGGCACTGGCGGCAGCAATGGCAACATACGAAACGCGGGTCCCGCGCGGCAGACTGTCGGTCGAGGAAGCAGCGCTAGCGGCGCAGGTCCGGGCAATATACGAGTTCCGCAGTGCGAACGACCGGCGCGTGGCGATTTGGAACAGCAAGCCACCGCATCCGTGGACCGTTATTTACGACGAAAATCCATCCTTCACGCCATCGTGTTTAAATCGAACGGTATTTGTGAAACCACTCTGCACACTGGATGCGATGCAAGCGTTAGCCGGCAAGGTTTCAACTGTGGGTGTGGCGCCGTGGAATGACCGGCTACGAAGTTTGTCTGGGAAGTTACCGGAACGCGTCTGTCCGATTGGACAAATGCAACGACCGCCGTTGTCATTCATCGGCTGATCGAGTTTCCGCCAGATGGAATCCGATAGTCGCCTTCCACCAACCGTGCGTGGTCGGTGAAATTTTGCCTTGCTTGCGAATATAATCCAGTACGGCTTGTCGTGTCTGTAGATCGGTTTCAATTAACCGGTTTCCATCTCTCACTAGTAGCTCGCGTAGCTTTGGCCAACGCATCCCGCCGCCGGCCAGATCGTAACTATTAAACGCCACAGCCAATCGTTCGCTGTTGCTAATCGGTGAACCGTCGGCACGCGTTATTTTTTGGACTCGTTGTCCAGCCGGTAAGTTCGGATTGAACTCCCAGTGCACGCCCCAGACACCACGAAAATTTGGGCTGCCGTAGGCGCCGGCATCTTCGTCAAGAATCTCGCGCAATTCGGCAGCGCTGAGCTGGCACACGCCGAGTTTGTTCTCGTATGGCACTATCCGCCACACGTCGCCCACTGTGACCGGCCCGGCCTTCAACGTCATCCGCCGCTCTAACACTCCGTGCACTACTGCGTCCACTTTGAGACCACGCGCACTTAACCCGTCGACGATGGATTCAAAAATCAGATTATGCATCGGCGTCTCGCGCTTTGAGCCGGCGCGGACATCAAACTCACCGGTTGCTTCGCCGATAACAGCACGGAGTGTCTGGTTGGCTTGATCCAGTTCCGCGCTGCATTCGCTAAGCACCGTCGGGTCGAGCGGCACCTTGTCATCCATTAACACCGTCTGCGATTCACGGCGTATCACCTTGCCGGCTGTCGTATCATAAACCAAATCCACACGGCCAAGGTGAATTCCAAAATAATCCGCTTGTGTGTACAGTATGCCGCTGAGGCGAAACTCTGAAAAATCGCGGTGCGTGTGAGCGCCAATTATCACATCCAACTCTGGAAACGCACCGGCAATGGCTCTGACTTGGTTGGCGTGGTCGTCGCCGCTATCCCGGCAGCCTTGGTGGACAACCAATACCAATACTTGTGCACCAGCCCGGCGAATTTCCGGTACGACCACTTTCAAGGTTGTGATCGAGTCCGCAAACTTCAAACCGGCAATCAATTGCGGCCGACTCCAACTCGGAATACCGGGAGTGTTCAGTCCGATAATCCCAACCTTAACTCCATCCACCTCGACAATCCGGTACGGCTTCACTCGCGCGAGCAACCGGGGCGCATCACTACCGGCACGTTGCACATTAGCGTTCAGAATCGGCACGGCAGCCAATTCGGCGTTCGCGGTCAGCTTATCCAAGCCCCAATCGAATTCGTGGTTACCCCAAACCCACGCGTCATACCGCAACAGATTCAGTAGCCGGACCATGACGTGTCCGTCCGTCAGGCAGCTGACTGCTGTCCCTTGCAAGGTGTCGCCGGCATCTACTACCAACGTGTTTGACTGGGTGGCACGAACCTGCCTGATCACGCTAGCACACCGCGCGAGACCGCCGAGATTCGTCTGCCCCTCGTAGTTGTCGGTCGGCAGAATGTTTCCGTGCAGGTCGCAGGTGTGCAGAATGGTGATGCTAACATCGCGCGCCGTTGCTGCCGCACACAGCAGCAACCAAACGACCAGCGCAACGCGCGTTCGCATCCGACGCACCTGTCAACCCGACGGACCGGCTACTTCTTCAGCGCTTCGGCGCGTGTGGTCAATGTCACCTTCGTCATCACGACCGGTTCAGTCGGATTGTCACGGCCATCACGCGGAACGGCGACAATCTTGTCAGCCACGTCCATGCCGGCAATCACGTTACCAAACACGGTGTAGTCGCCGTTCAAGAAGTCATTATCCTTAACGTTGATAAAAAACTGGCTGCCGCTGGAATCTTTTTTGGGATTCATTGAGCCACCCAAGCGCGCGGTCGCCAATGTGCCGCGTTTGTGATCGCGTTTAATTTCGGCCGGCACCGTGTAACCGGGACCGCCGGTACCGACGCTGCCACCGCGCGCATCCTGCTTGCTCAACGGATCGCCGCCTTGAATCATGAACCCGGGAATCACACGGTGAAACGCCGTACCGTTGTAAAATTCGTCTTTCGTCAGCTTCTGAAAATTCGCCGCCGTCTTCGGTGCGTCTGTGTCGTAAAACTCCACGACCATTTTGCCGAATTTCGTTTCGATCACCGCCACCGTATCTGTGTCCGCCGCCATAGTCGTTGCTCCTTTTAGCAGCAGAAGGACTGCTGCGATTGTTGTCAGGGTTTTCATGTGGTGTCTCCGTTCTTGGCTGGCAACTTTACCGCCCACGGCCAAGATTGCAAGCTTGCCGGTGAACAGTTCGCTCGTTACTTTGCCGGTATGACTGAGCCGACTCCGGTAATTGATCTGACTAGTGATGAATATTTCATGCGCGATGCGCTCCGGCAAGCCCGGCTCGCATTCGACGCTGACGAGGTGCCGGTCGGCGCGGTGATTATCCAGAACAACCGCGTTATCGCCCGCGCCTTCAACCAAGTCGAACTCCTCAAGGATGCGACCGCCCACGCCGAAATTCTCGCGCTCACTCAAGCCGCGCACGCGCTCGGCGATTGGCGGCTCGAAGGCGCGACGCTATTTGTCACCAAAGAACCGTGCCCAATGTGCGCCGGGGCAATTGTCTTATCGCGGATTAAGCGCGTGGTCTTTGGAGTGGCAGATCCAAAAAGCGGCGGGGCGGGCTCGGTGTTCGACATTACCGGTCAAGGCGGGTTAAACCATAAAGTCGAAGTGCGAGCCGGCGTTCAAGAAGTGGCAGCCCGTCAACTGCTCCAAGATTTTTTTCGCGCAAAACGGACTACCGGAAGCTGACATCACTGGAACGCAACCGGCAGAGCAACCGGAGCGTGGTCTGGCCGACGATTTCAAGACTGCGCGGGCTGAGTTTGTCGAGCGTGTCTTTGTCGGTGTGCCAGTAATCGTTTTTGCCGGGCGCGCTGCCGTATTCGAAGTCAATCAGATCCACTGCCGGAATACCGGCGCGCATGAACGACGTATGGTCGTCAAGAATATCGCCTTTAGCCAGCGTGAAGGCGTCCCGGCATCCGGCATCCCGCGCCGCGGCAAAGACTTCTTCAACCAACTTTGCGGTGCAGTTTGGCGGCAAAGTGATATTGAGATTGGCATCGCCAATCATGTCGAGAAGGATGACGGCTTTGATCGAATCCACCTGCTTGTCAGCCTTGAGTTGCTCGACAAAGAACTTGCTCCCAATCAGTCCGTCGCTGGCAGAATACTCTTGAATGGCTTCTTCGCCATCGAAAAACACAAACCAGACGTTAGGCAGCATCGCCGCGCAGCGTGCCAGCTCTAGCAATGCGCCGCTGCTGGACCCGCCGTCGTTGGCACCGACGAAGTTGATATCAGGCAAATGTTTCGTGTCGAAGTGCGAGGCGATAATGATCACCGGTTCCGTGCCGCGGTGCGGGGACTTACCGATTACGTTGCGGAATTGCAATGGTCCCCGTGGTGAACTGGCCATGAACACTTGCTCCTGCACATCCAGCCCGGCTTCTTCTAGCTGCGATGAAATGTAGGAGCATGTTTTCGTCAGCGCCGGGCTGCCGGCGGGACGCGGGCCAATGTTGACCAGCGCCTGAACGTGGCTGAAAGCACGCTTTCCATCAAAACTATGCCAGTCCACTTCCGTGGGCATTGGGGGCGTGCAACCGGCCAACACGATAGCCAGACTGAGTGATAAAATTAGTTTAGATGCCATTGCTGTGGCGTTCCAGATGGTTAGG
>JBAWWR010000094.1:0-9621 GCA_037146675.1 Verrucomicrobiota bacterium
CCGCGCCGGTATGGCACCGTCCGTGAAATGCTCGCCAAGGAAAAGCTCGACGGCGCGATGATCTCCTCCCCCAATGAATTTCATTTGGAAAATTTAAAAGACTTCCAAGGCAGCCACGTGCCAATCTTGCTAGAGAAACCATTGGACAGCCAATGGAAGCGGATTTGCGATGTCGTCCGCTTTGCCGCGAAGTACGATGCGCCGATTCTCGTCGGCCACTGCATGCGATTTGCGCCGATCCTGACCGAAGCCAAGAAGATGATTCAACGCGGCGACATCGGCAAGGTTTGCTCCGTGCGCTTCGTCCAGCACTGCCATTACGGCAACGGCATGTTCCACAACTGGCGCCGGCAACGCGCGCTCAGCGGCGGCAATTTCATCGAGAAAGCCACCCACGACTTCGACATCATGCTCTGGTTCCTCGAAGCCTGGCCGGAAACCGTCGCCGCGTTTGGCGGACTCCAAGCGTTTGGCGGCAAGAAACCGGCCGACCTGCGCTGCCGGGATTGCGACGAACGCCTGACCTGCCGCGAAAGCGTCCAGAACACCCGCTGGCGCGCCGGCAACTACAAAGTCTGGGAACTGGAAAACTCTAGCGACCTCTGCGTCTACAGCTCCGCCGTGGATGCCCATGACAATGAGCACGCCCTGATCCGCTTCAACAACGGCACCTTCGGCACCTACGTCCAATGGTTCTTCTCCCCGCGCAGCTACAACCATCGCATCTACGAAGTCCAAGGCACCGAAGGCGCGATTGAAGTTGACCTCGGCGCCGAGTTTGGCGGCCGGATCCTCTTCTGTCCCCGCTACGGCACCTTTGCCGACCGTCAGGAATACAAGTTTGATTACATGGGTCGCAACCACTACAACGGCGACGGCGAAATGATGAAACATTTCTACCAAGTCATGTGTGGCGAAGCCAAACCCTCCGCGACCGTCGAACAAGCCTTTGCCGCCGAGATTCTGGGCTATGCCGCCAACGCCTCAGTGGCCGACAACAAATACGCCGACGTCCGCAAGATGCTCCCCAAAGACCTCGCCCGCTTGTACAAGAAATCGGTCTATTAATTAACCAGCCGATTCACGACCTCACAAGCGTTGCTCTAATCAGTAGTGGTCGATCTTAACCGCAACGACCGGTGAGCTTTTTCGCTGCGAGTGACAAATCAGGGAATGTCTGTTACTCTCTCAATATGCCATCTATTATTCTCAAGCCGAACAAGGAACATCGGCTCGTTGCCGGTCACGCGTGGGTCTATGCCGGCGAAATCGGCAGGATTACCGGCGCAGTCAAAGATGGCGACGCCGTAGATATTCGCGACCATAAGGAGCGCTTTCTCGGACGCGGCCTGCTAAACCGGCAATCACAAATCACGGTCCGCCGGGTCACGATGAACAAGGAGGAAATCGACCGCCTGTTCTTTCGCCGGCGCATTACCGCCGCTAACTCTTACCGGACCGGCGACACTTACCGGGTCGTGTTTTCCGAAGCCGACCAACTACCGGGTTTGATTGTGGATCGCTTTGGCGATGTGCTCGTATTGCAGGCATTGACGCTGGGGATTGACCAACGGAAATCGATAATTGTAGAAGTCCTCCGCGATTTATTTAACCCGACGGCGATTGTTGAACGAAGCGATGTGCCGAGCCGGAAGCTGGAAGGTCTAACGGAAACGAAAGGCGTAATCGCCGGCAAGTTGGAAGGCAAGACGAAGATCACGTTGAGCGGCGTACACTTTGAGGCAGACTTGCTGGAAGATCAGAAGACCGGCTTCTTCCTCGATCAAGCCGAGAACTACGCCACGGTGGCGAAGTATTGCACCGGCAAGCGGGTGCTGGATTGTTTCAGTTACCACGGCGGATTCGCGTTGTTCGCCGGCAAGGCGGGCGCGAAGACCGTCGAGGCGGTGGAGATTTCCGAGCCGGCCATTGCCCGCGCCCGAGTGAATGCGGAATTGAACGACTTGACTGGCAAGATTGAATTTCAATGCGTGAACGCATTTGACATGTTGAAGAAGAGCGACACGCTCAAGCGACAATATGACATGATCATTCTCGATCCGCCGACCTTTACGCGCACGAAGCAAAACGTGGACGCAGCGTTGCGTGGCTACAAGGAAATCAATTTGCGGGCGTTGAAAATGCTGACGCCGGGTGGAATGCTGGCGACGTTCTCATGTTCACATCACGTCCCCTTGGATCTATTGCGGGCGGTGGCGGTTGAGGCGGCAGCGGACGCGCACCGGACAATCCGGTTGGTAAAGACGCTCACTCAAGCGGCGGATCATCCGATCTTGCCGGCGATTCCCGAAACGGAATACCTCAACGGCCTACTATTGCAAACGGTCTAGCGAACAACGGAATCAATGTTCGCAGTGGTCGTGGCGGCCGCAGCATTCGCCTTCATGCTTGCCGCCGCAACAGCCGTCCAGATCTTCCTTCGTGGCGGCACGTTTGGCGACCAATTCCACGTCAAACGTCAAGTCAACGCCGGCCAGCGGATGATTGGTGTCAATGCGCACTTCCTTTTCCGAGATGTGCACCACGGTTGCGATGGCGGCTTGGTGGTCGTTGCCAAGTCGGAATTGGTCGCCGACTTTAACCTCACCGGCTGGAAACTTTTCTCGCGGCACATCCAGAATCCGATTTGGATCGAGCACGCCGTAGGCATCCTTGGCGGGCACGGCCAGACGCTGCTTATCACCGGTCTTGAGCTTGAGGAGCTGCGTTTCAAGGCCGGCGATGATGTGCCCAGTGCCGGTCACAAATGTTAACGGTTCGCCTTGCAACGAAGAGTCCAAGGTCTTGCCGGTCGGGTCAGTCAGTGTGTAATGAAATGAAATAACTTCAGATGTCATGGGATTGGTTTTGGTTATGCCGGCACTGGCGCGGCGGTTTTTTTGTGGTGGCCGGCGTGCTTCTTCGGTTCACCCGTAGTGAAGACGCCCATCTTGCGGAATTTCTGGTATCGCGCGCTGAGTAACTCCGTCTGCTTTACATCCAGTAGCGCGTCAAGATTCTTGATGAGTGCTTGCTTTAATGTCGCGGCGGTGGTGTCAAAATCCTTATGCGCGCCGCCGAGCGGTTCCGGCACCACTTCGTCCACAATGCCGAGTTCGAGCAAATCTTTGGATGTGATTTTTAAAGCGGCGGCAGCCTGCGCAGCATTGGCGCGATCTTTCCAAAGAATCGCGGCACAGCCTTCGGGCGAAATGACCGAGTAGTAGGCGTTTTCGAGAATTAGCACGCGGTCGCAAACGCCGATGCCCAGTGCGCCACCGCTGCCGCCTTCGCCGATGACGCAGGCGATCAGCGGCGTTTTCAGAACCATCATTTCACGGAGATTGACGGCGATGGCTTCGGCAATGTGGCGTTCTTCAGCGCCAACCCCGGGATAGGCACCGGGCGTGTCAATAAAGCTAATCACCGGCAAGTCAAACTTCTCCGCAAGCTGCATCAGGCGGAGCGCCTTGCGGTAACCTTCGGGATTTGGGCTGCCGAAATTGCGATGCAAGTTTTCCTTGGTGTCCCGCCCCTTCTGCTGGCCAATGACCACCACGCGATGGCCGTCAATTGTCGCCAAGCCGCCGATGAGTGCATGGTCGTCGTTGAATCGTCGGTCGCCGTGCAGTTCGATGAACTCCGTGGCGATGCGTTTCAGATAATCGAGCATATACGGTCGCTTCGGATGCCTGGCGAGCTGAACACGCTGCCACGGCGTCAGCTCGGTAAAAATCTTTTTTCGCGTGATTTCGAGCTTCTCTTCGATGGCGCGGATTTGGACAGATAAATCGATTTTTTGTTCGGCGGCCTGTTTGCGGAGCGACTCGATGGTTTGCTCGAGATCAACAATCGGTTTTTCAAATTCGAGGGTGTAGAGTCTCATTGGTTAATCGTGAATAGTTACCGGTGTGCCAACCGGCAAGATTGTGAATAGCTCGGCGACATCGCCGTTAAGCAGACGGATGCAGCCGGAGCTGGATTGTTTGCCGATCGAGTTGGTTTCCCATGTGCCGTGGATGCCGTAGCCGCGCACATCTAGGCCGAGCCAATGCGTTCCGAGAATGTTTTCGGAATCACCAAACGGCACCGTCTTGCCGTCCGCCCGGTACCACGGCGGATCAGCGATGCGCGTGGTAATCTTAAACTCGCCAACCGGCGTTTTACTAAACTGGCCGGTGCCGACCCGGTAGCGTTTGAAGAACTTGCCGGCATCGGTGATGGTTAGCGTATTGGCAGACTTGCTGACGGTGACGGCAAACTTGGCCTGATAAATCCGGAGCCGGTCGCCGATCCGAATCTTGTCACCGGCAATGTGGTTGGCAGCGCGGATCAATTCGATGGTGGTGCCGTAGCGGTTCGCGAGCTTGCCGAGCGTGTCACCGACTTGGATGGTATAATCCACCTTCTCTGCTGCTGGTAATGCCGTGAGAATAATTTGGCCGTTGATCTCACCCAGCGCGGCTAACGCCTGCTCGTTGCCATCGGTGGCGACGACGAGCTCCTGCAACAACGTGCGCGCTTCCAGTGATTTACCGGCCTCTTTAAGCTTTAACGCTTCCGGCAAGCGATCGTCCACCGGTGGAGCCGGGGGCGGCACAGGCGCAACGGCGACCGGCGGATTGACAGCCGGTGCCGGCACTGATGCGCGGTTACAGCCGCACAGCGGAATCGCCAACATGGTTAAGACAAATAGGACTTTCATGATTGCAGGTCGCGGATTACTAGACCCATCGAAGGGTACCGGCGTGTCACATCCTTTTCAAGACATTTGAGGATGACTCGTTCGAGTGCCGGCAAAACGTCCGGCGCGTGGGTGCGGGGCGGTTTCAGGTATTTGTCAAAGTTTGAGTATTTCTGAATCACTTCGGCGAGCGTGTTGCCAGTGATTGGTTTTTTGCCGGTCAGCATTTCGTAGGCGGTTAAACCGAAAGCAAAGATGTCCGCACGCTCGTCCACCGGTTGCCGGAGAATCTGTTCCGGGGCCAGATACAACGGTGTACCGGAAAGCTTGGCCGCTTTCTTGGGCCGATCGGGCCGCGCAATAGCGAGATCGAAATCAATAATCTTCGCCTCGTACGTCTTGGTGGTGAGAATGTTTTCTGGTTTGAAGTCGAGGTGCACAAAGCCGCGTTCGTGAATCTGGGCCAGACCAGCCGCCATCCCGATCAGAAGTTTAAGCCGGTTGGGGCGGAGCTGCGGATCGGCGCGAATGATGCACTCTTTAAGATTCGGGCCTTCGACATATTCGAGCACGCTATACCAGAGGCCGCGAAATTTCCCCTCAGCACAAAGCCGCACAATATTGGGGTGACTGAGCTGCTGGTTGACGGAGCAGCCCCAGCGGAAGCGCCGCCGCGCGGTCCAGCGAAACCGCAGCTCCGGTAATAGAACGCGCAATACGAACCGCCGGTCACTGGCGTCGGCAATTAAATAGACATCAGACATGCCGCCGTGGTTCAGGCGTTCAAGCACGGAGTAACCGGCGAAAGTGGTTCCGACCATTGCCACAACGGTACCGGAGCGGTGTCGCTTTTGCAACGCCGAATGCCAGTCAGACTTGACTTCTAATACCGGCAACGTAATACTACGCAAACGGTGAACAGTGGAATCAAACTCGCGGTTTTAGTTTGCATCTTATGCTACGCGGGACTGCGGTGGATGGTGCGGCGGGTATGGTACCGGAAGGATCACGCGCGACCCGGCTATTTCCGCCACCTGTTTGTCATTCGCACGGCTGACTGGCTGGCTTGGTTGTTTCTTTGCGCAGCGTTTTTTCTAATGCTGAATACCGGTCAAGTGATCCGGACGCTACTCGTGACCGGCGCACTGATCGGCTTCGATGTTTTGCTGAATTGGCTGTTTTTCAACTTGGAAGCACGCCGCATCTGCGCGCAGACGCCGGGCTGGAGCATGCACGACGCAAAGCGCCGGGTGCGCCAGCGCGCCGAACGCGAAATCTCAGGCTGATTTCTGCAGATACTTGCCGATCAGTAGCTGTAACTTCTTTCGCTGCCTTGGCGCAATCCGATCGGGCGCTGTCATTATTGCAGTCGCCAAAGCGTGCCGGCAGGCACAGTCCGCACCGGTGTCCAGCGTTGCCACTGTGCGCTTGATGATTTCCTGCGCCATCAGCGAATTCTTCTGAAGACATTCAACAATCATTTCTACCGTGACCGATTCCTCGCTCGTATGCCAGCAGTCGTAATCCGTCACCATCGCCAAGGTTGCGTAACATAGCTCCGCTTCCCGGGCGCACCGCGCCTCGCCCAAATTCGTCATGCCGATTACATCCCAACCCATCGCTTGGTGAAACAGCGATTCCGCGCGCGTTGAAAACGCCGGACCTTCCATGTTTACATACGTTCCGCCGTCGTGAATCGTCGCCCCGGCTTGCCGGCCGCACGAAACTAAAGTTTTTCGCAAGCCCGCACAGACCGGATCGCCAAACGCCACGTGCGCCACCACTCCGTCACCAAAAAATGTAAAGTCCGCGCTGCGTTTGGTGCGGTCAAAAAACTGATCAATCACCACGATGTCTGTTGGCTTGTATTTTTTCTGCAACGAACCAACCGCACTGGCGCTGATGACGCTGGTCACACCGAGTTTTTTAAGGCCGTAAATATTGGCCCGGTGATTCAGCTCACCCGGCAGGATTCGGTGCCCACGGCCATGCCGCGGCAGAAATACAACCTCGCGCCCGGCCAGCCGACCGGTCAGGTACTGGTCGGAAGGCTTACCGAACGGAGTCGTGACCGTGACCCATTTACTCCGCTCGATGCCGCTCATTGCATAAAGCCCGCTGCCGCCAATAACGCCGATTTTCATACGTTATTCATACCGCCGTGCGCGCCGCGTGTCCAGCCTGTGAATGTGATTGCGCTTGGCAGGCACGCGTGCGTTGCCTACACTCGCCGTCACAACATGAACACACCGCAACCGCTCGGTCTCAAAAAATCATTCGGCTTTGGTGACCGGCTCGGCCTCGCCACGCCCGGTCACTTCGCTGCGTTCAAGAAATACAACTTCGCGCCGATTTTTGCGCAGCAATCCATCCGTGAGATGGAACGCACGCAGCGCACGCCGCAGGAAGTTGTCGCGGCCGCGCAGACGGCGGTCACTCAACTCGGCTACACCGGCGCGTGGGGCGCGGATGCTGACCACATGAAATTACCGAGCCACGCAGAATACACTGCGGCCGCCGGTTTTTGTTTTTTCACAATTGACCCATCGGAGCACGTTGGCAATGGCGCGCTAACCAGCGAATTAGAGTCGTTATATCTCGGGAAGAAATTTGAGATTGGCGGGACATTTGATCGCACAAGTTTGTATAGCGCCGCGGTGAAGTATGGCCGCGCCCTTGAACACATCGCGCAGATGGGCTGGCATATTGGCAAAGTGATGGCTGGTCGTCCCTTCGAGATTGAAGTCAGCGTGGATGAGACAAATGAGCCGACCAGCGTGTTGGAACATTTGTTCATCGCGCTGGAGTTAAAACGAAACCGAGTGCCGAATGTCGTCAGCGTCGCGCCGCGATTTATCGGCGACTTTGAGAAAGGGATTGATTACAAAGGCGATATTCAGAAGTTCGAAGCCTCGCTCCAGCAACATGTCGCCCTTGCTCAGCAATACGGGCCTTATAAAATCAGCATTCACAGTGGCTCAGACAAGTTTAGCGTGTATCCAATCTTCGGCAGGTTGTGCGGCGAATTGCTGCACGTCAAGACTGCCGGCACCAGCTACCTTGAAGCCATGCGCGTCGTGGCCAGGACAGACGTAAAACTCTTTACGGAAATCGCCGAGTTTTGCCGGGGCCGGTTCGATACCGACCGGAAGAGCTACCACATTTCCACGAACACAGCGCAGGTGGTCGCACTGCCAAGGTTTACCGGCAAGGAAGAAGCTGTCTATCTGGATGAGGTGGCCGGCCGGCAACTCTTGCACGTCACGTTCGGATCGGTGTTGACCAGCCCGCAGTTCAAGCCGCGAATTTTGGAGACCTTGAACAAGCACGCCGATCTGCACGCGGAATTTTTGGAGAAGCATTTCACCAAGCACCTGAGCCTGCTGAGTCAGGGATGAGCTAATGAAAACATTCGTGACCGAAGACTTCCTGCTCCACAGCGACGTGGCGCGCGAACTTTACCACAACCACGCCGCGTGCGAGCCAATCCACGACTACCATTGTCACCTTCCTGCTGATCAGATTGCCAGCAATAAAACCTTCCGCAACCTCTACGAAGTTTGGCTCGCCGGCGACCATTACAAATGGCGCGCCATGCGTTCCAATGGCATCGCCGAAGAATTCTGCACCGGCAACGCCAGCGACTGGGATAAATTTCTCGCGTTCTCCCGCACCGTGCCGGCGACGCTCCGCAATCCGCTTTACCACTGGACGCACATCGAGCTGAAACGCTTCTTTGGCATCACCGATCTGCTTGACGAATCCACCGCGAAAGCAATCTGGGACACCGCCAACGAGAAGCTCACGCAGATGCCGGTACACACGATTCTCGAATCTAACCGAGTTTCCGTTATCTGCACGACCGATGATCCAACCGACTCGCTTGAGCATCATCGAACGATTCGCGCCTGCCAGCTTAAGACCCGCGTTTATCCGGCGTGGCGCCCCGACAAAGCGCTGGCAATCGACCAACCGGCACCGTGGAACGCGTGGCTCGACAAACTCGGCGCAGCCGGCAACCTGGCCAGCCTCTTGGAACGGCTGACTGAGCGTCTCGATTTCTTTCATGCCAACGGCTGCCGTCTTTCCGACCACGGTCTCAACCATCTCGATGTCGCCGATTGCACGCCCGCAGAAGCGGCGCACGCATTTGCCGGCGCACGAACCGGCAAGCAAGTCACGCCGGACGTCGCCGTCAAGTTTCGCAGCTTTTTGTTGGTCTGGCTTGGTGAGCAGTACCACGCACGCGGCTGGGTCATGCAATTGCACCTCGGCGCCCAGCGCAACAACAACTCGCGGTTGCTACGCACGCTCGGCCCTGATACCGGCTTTGATTCCATCGGCGACTGGCCACAGGCGGCGGCATTGGCCCGGTATCTCGACCGATTGGACACGAATAACCGGCTGCCGAAAACCATTATCTACAACCTCAATCCCGCCGACAACTACGTCCTCGCCACCATGCTCGGAAATTTCCAGGACGGCAGCATGCCCGGCAAGATTCAATTCGGCAGCGGCTGGTGGTTCCTCGACCAGAAAGAAGGCATGGAATGGCAGCTCAACGCACTTAGCAATCTCGGCCTGCTCAGCCGGTTTATCGGCATGCTGACCGACTCGCGGTGCTTCCTGAGCTACAGCCGGCACGAGTATTTCCGCCGGTTGCTCTGCGACTTGCTTGGCCGTGACGTGGTCAACGGCGAGTTGCCGCACGACATGAAATTGCTCGGCAATCTGGTGCGCGCCATCAGTTTCGGCAACGCCCAGACCTATTTCCAATTGCCCACCGGTAAAGTCTAACGCGAACTAAAATGCGATTAGACAGCTAATGCATCCACGGGATTAAGAGACACGTTTCACAGGTTGACCGGTTGTCCGGTTGTGCGGCTCTGGTTGGCGGCACAGATGACGCGCACGATTTCCAGTGTCTCGGCAACCGG
>JBAWWR010000095.1:0-9597 GCA_037146675.1 Verrucomicrobiota bacterium
TTGCTGGCGTACGAATAGACCACGGGCGTTGGTGCGATTTTAGCGGTCACAGCCAAGCCTGCCGGCACCGGACGGATTCGTAACGCCGGACTGTTGCCAATACGTGCGGTCAGTTCTGGTTCGATTTCCGCACCCAAGTCCTTTTTGAACTGGAAGAGCCACGTCAGCCGGCGCGGGCGGTTGAGCACCACCGTATCGCGGCAAATCATGCGGTGGTCGGAAAACACGAGAAACTCCCGCGTGTAATGCGTCACACCCAACTCCGCAGGATACGCGCGCTTTAAGTCGAGGCGCACATTGCCCTTGCCGGTGGTCGCATCCCATTGCGCTGATTCAACCTGCGCACCTGAATGCGGCTGTGACGGAATGGACATCGGATAACCGGCATCGCCAATCTGGCCGTGGTCGTCCACGAGCATTGTTGAGCTGGTGCGCGTTTCGAGTTTGTAACCCAGATCCGGGCTCATGAGCACCGGTTCGCCCTTAAGGAACAGCGCGAAATGGCCCATGCCGGGCCGGCATTCCATCATGTCGCACGGCCCTGTCGCCGCCAGTTGTGTGTGGTAGCCCAGCCACGGTCCACACCGCAATGTCAGCGCGACATCCTGCTCATCATTCCGGTATTGCACAAACCCAGCATCCTTATGCCAAATGATCTGCCGGACCGGTTTGGCCGGTGCAGAAGCCTCCACCACCGTGGGGTCATACGCCAGAAACCCCCACAACAAACTGATGTTCTCCGCCGCCTGCTGGCCGCCGTGCGCCACCGGATCCAGCGCGGACTCCACCATTATCCGATGCAATCGCGCTGCGGCAGAATCGCGAAATTTGGCCGCGACAGCCGCCAGTAAATGCTCACTGCCAAACACCCGAATCTTGTCGCCGTTCTCAACGACAAACATCGCGTGATTATCCTCGTCATAGACCGAGGACATGAATGCCGGTATTCGCCGCAATGCCGGCTGTTCCAAAATGTCCACACCTGTCCGGGCCAGCAATGCGTCCCGGTACCACATCACATTCTGCCCGTATAACCACACCGAATAGTATGAGCTTCCCGGGATGGTGCCTTCCGGTGGCGCGGCTTCGAGTGCGCGTTGGAGGCGTGGCACGATGTATGCCACCCACCGGTCCGCTTCCGGTATCACACCCCAAAGATGCAATGCCGCCGTGCCGAAGTCGGACATCGCTCGCCAACCGTGGTCTTGCAAGAGCGAACCACCCCAGTAATCGCGCATCAACAGCGCTTGCGTCATAAACGCGTCGCCCTGTACCGCCAGTTTTTTCAGCAGGCGTAACCGGCGTTCCTCGCCAAGTTCCGATCCCAACATGTGATAGGCGAGCGCCATATTCCGAATCGTCTCCCCGCCGCCGATATCGCCATTGTGACCATAGACATCTTCGCGCGGCCGGCCCCACGCCGGCAGTGCGATGTATCGATCGATTGTGCCGCGCGCATTTTTCAAGGCATTGGTGTTACCGCTCAGGTAACAGGCGGCCAGATCCCAGCCGATTCCGCCGCCACTCTTGGAATCCAAAATGGCCTGAAACGGTTTCTGATAAAGACGATGGGTGGTGGCGAGTTTACGTTGCTGCTCTTGCCAGAATGCCGGGTCGGCAAACGCGGCGGCCGGCAAGGCGGACGGCGGATTGCACGGCTTGAGATTAGTTTGCAACCGGTCCTCAGGGTCGCGCTCCAACCGCGCCGACAACCACGTAATCTTTACCGGTTTGAATGGCGTCAACTCCAGCACATGCTCGCCGGCTTGGCGCACATCAAATGCGAACCGACCGCGGAACCGTTTATTCGCCACGTCTTCCAAGGACACACGCTGGGCATACCACAGCCCGAGCTTCTGCCCGTCCAGCGTGATCCAGTAACTGGGCACAATTGGCGTGGCCGTCTTCGACTCAAAATCCCACGGGCCGGTTCGTGCGCCTTCATTGTGGAAGTCGTTAAAGACTTGGTAGAGTGATTCCCAATCGAAGCCGGATGCATCGAAAAAAATACTCATCTGGAACAAGCCGGCCTCACCCCGAAAGCTGAAACTCTTGGTGCCGTCCGCCTTTTCTGTGACCGGCGCAACCGTTAACTGCTCGAAGGCGCAAACGACGGTGGTCGTGGCATTGGTTGCAACCGCTGGCGAAGTTTCTTGGGTCATAGCATTCACAATTCCAATCTGCGTGACAGCGATTCCGGCAAGCAAGCTCAACGGTAAAACAGCGTTACAAGCAATCATCCACCCTCTTGATATGAAACATAATAATGGGCCGTTTGTAGGTCTATCCACACCGGACTGTCAACCATTTCGGTTCAGAGTTGGCCGTTCGTCCGGTAACCTTCTGCGTAACCGGTAACCTTTTCAATGTACCGGCGCACGCCAGGGAAAGTTATCGCTGCAATAAATTCCTCCGCCGTCGTCGCACCACCATTCGGCAACCACTTCGCCACGCGCCCGGCGCCGGCGTTGTACTCCGCTAACGCAAACGGCACTGGGTCATCGCGCTCTTGCCAGCGTTCCAGTGCCTGCGCCAAAATCCATGTCCCGGCCTCGATGTTCGTGCGCGGATCCCAGAGCACATCACGCTTAAAACCGTGCCGGCCCGTTGCCCGCGCCCATTGCTCGCCCATCGCCGGCATCATCTGCATCAACCCGATCGCGCCTTTCTTGCTGTATGCCGTCGAGTCAAAACCACTTTCCTGTCGCATCACCGCCTTCACCAAAAATTTGTCCACGTCATACTGCCCGGCAATTTCCTCGATCATCGGATTGTAACGTTGTTCGCGCCAGTGCCACCGCAAATACAGCACCGCTACCGCGCCGACGGTGGCGACCAGCAAAATCAGCGCCAGCGTCCGGCCCAGCCGGCGAAGCAGTGAACGACGTTGTGTCATGCCGGCATTATAGACGTGCCGGCGGTTCGGATTCCAAGTAGAATCTTGCCGAAGTGAAAGCTGCCATCGCCAAAATCGTCGTGGACATCGCGCTCGACCGCGAATTCGATTACCGGATTCCGGCACACCTCGCGGCGATAATCCGCGTCGGCTCGCGCGTCAACGTGCCATTCGGCTCGCGAACGACCCAAGGTTACGTCGTTGGCCTCGCCGAATCTTCGCCACACCCGCAATTGAAAGAAATCGGCGACGTCGTCAGTAAACAGCCATTGCTCACCGACAAAATTCTCGAACTCACCCGCTGGATGGGCCGGTACTACTGCTGCCCGGTTGAACTGTGCGTGAAGTGCGCGTTGCCGGAGGTCGTCCGCAAATCAAAAATCAGCTGGAAAGAACGGCAGTTCGTCCGCCCCGTCAAACTCACGCCTGACGATCTCGCCAAACTCGCAACGCGCGCGCCGAAACAATTTCACGCGCTGGAAATTCTCCGCAAGACCGACGGGATGTTCGTCGTTCAGCTTTGCGAGCAAGCCGGCATCGATGCCTCCGCCATCAAGGTGCTGGCAAAAAAAGGATTTGTCGAACTGACCGACAAAGTTGAGGAACGCGATCCGTTCGGCGGCGAAGTTTTTCTTCCAACCGAGCCGTTGCCGTTGATGCCGGATCAGCAAACGTCGCTAGCGCTCTGCAAAACCGCCGTCGAAAAACCGGAAAAACCGATTCTCATCCACGGTGTTACCGGCTCCGGTAAGACCGAGATTTATCTACAAGCCATTGAGCACGCGCTCCGGCACGGCAAAGATTCCATCGTGCTTGTGCCGGAGATTGCGCTCACCCCGCAAACCGTTGAGCGGTTCCGGGCCCGGTTTCCGAAACAACAGATTACCGTTCTCCATAGCCACCTTTCCGAAGGTGAACGGCATGACCAATGGCACAAAATCCGCGACGGCCAATCGCATATCGTCATCGGTGCGCGCTCGGCGGTATTTGCGCCGGTGCCGGCGCTAGGTCTAATCATCGTCGATGAAGAACACGAAACCAGTTACAAGCAGGACGAAGCGCCGCGCTACAATGCCCGCGACGTGGCCGTCGTGCGCGGTAAACTCGAACGCGCTGCCGTCGTGCTCGGCTCGGCCACGCCGGCAATCGAATCCTTTTATAACGCGCAACGCGGCCGGTATGTTTTATCTTCGCTGCCAAAACGTGTGGATCACCGGCAGATGCCGGTAATGCGGATCGTGGACATGCGGCAGGAAGTGATCCGGCAAAAAGGACTGCACGTGTTGTCCCGGCGGCTCCGCGACGCCATCGAAGCTCGGCTTGCCAAAAATGAGCAAGTCATCCTCTTCCTCAACCGGCGCGGCTACGCCACGCACATGTTTTGCCCGAAATGCGGTTACGTCGCCGAGTGCCCAAATTGCAGCGTCAAACTCACTTACCACCGCAAGGCTGCGCAACTCGCCTGCCACCTCTGCGGCGAAATCCGGCCGGCGCCAAAAGTTTGTCCGAGTCCCGATTGTCGCGACCCGGCCATCCGTTATTCCGGCATGGGCACCGAAAAAGTCGAAGCCGCCATTCACGCCGCGTTCCCGAAGGCGCGCGTCCAGCGGATGGACTCCGACATCATGACCCGCAAATCGCTTTACCGGGAAATATTCAGGGATTTTCGCATTGGCAAGATCGACATCCTTGTCGGCACACAAATGATTGCCAAGGGCCTGCATTTTCCGAACGTCACTCTCGTCGGCATCATCTATGCCGACATGGCGCTCCACTTGCCGGATTTCCGTGCCGGCGAACGCACCTTCCAACTCCTCGTCCAAGTCGCCGGGCGCGCCGGTCGTGGCGATGTCGAAGGTGAAGTTGTTGTCCAAAGTTTCACACCTTTTCACCCGGCCATCCAACACGCCCGACAACACGATTACCTTGGCTTCTACGACCAGGAAATCGAATTCCGGCAACAACTCCATTACCCGCCGGCGACCCGGCTCGTCTGCCTGACCATCCGCGCCAAGACCGAAGAAAAAGCCATCTTCTTTTCCGCCGCCCTCGTTCGCGAACTCCGCAAGCACATTGCCGGCAACGATCTTTTGAGCGAGGCCACGCCGGCGCCACTCGCCAAAGTCCAAAACAATTACCGGTACCAAATCATCGTCCGCAGTCCACAAATCATGCGCTTGACCGAAGCCATTGCCAAAGTCGTGACCGGCACCAAGCTGCCAACCGATGTGACGCTCGCCGTGGATGTTGACCCGGTCTCACTATTATGAACCAAAACTACTTTATTACCGGCACCGATACCGGCGTGGGCAAAACGCACATCACCGCCTTGCTCTTGGCCGAACTCCGCCGGCGCGGCTTACCGGCTGCGGGCTTCAAGCCAATCGCCTGCGGCACCGGCGGACGCGCCGACGCCCGGACTTACCGGAAGCTGATGCGCAATGAAGTTCCGCTCGACGTCATTAACCCAGTTTACCTCCGGCATCCTGTTGCGCCGAGTGTCGCGGCCAAGTTGGAAGGTAGTCATATTGACACCGACAGAATTCAGTCGATCTTTCGCGTTTTGGCGATAGCTTTCCGGCCGGTACTCGTCGAAGGTGCCGGCGGCTTGCTTGTGCCAATCAAAAAAATGTCATTCCGAGCTTGCGAGGGAGTCGAGTCTGACGAGACGCCGCCGCGGCAATCTCTGTCGTTTCGGGGAGAGACCCTTCGACAAGCTCAGGGTGACAAAGTAAAGAAAACGCGGCCATACTTCGTCGCCGACCTCGCCCGGCAACTTGATTTACCGGTGATCATTGTCGCCCGGCTCGGTCTCGGGACACTCAACCACACGCTACTCACTGTCCGGCAGGCGCAGGCGATGAAATTGAAAGTTGCCGGCGTGATTCTCAATGACACTACCGGCAAGCGTGGGCTGGCTGAGCGTACCAATGTGAAAGCCATTGCCGAACTGACCGGCGTGCCATTGCTCGGCGTCGTGCCGCATGGCGACCGGGGAAAAGATTCCGCCGTTCGAGCGATTGTCGACCGGCTATACGGCGAACGCTGACAGCAACGCCTGCATCTCTGCTTCAATCTGTGCCGGGTCGGCGCTCCTACCAGCGCCTCATGGCACAACCGTGACGGCGGTAATCAAACCATTCGTGATGGTGATGCCGGTCAACTGGCCGCTGGTCACGCCGTCGTTGGCGATGGGATAGGTACCGTTGGCAGTCGGGTTCGGTTGCAAGGCGGTGTTGTCCCCCCACGTCGGCGCGATCATGCCGTCAATCCGGCCGACCGTCAGGACTTGGCCTTCCGTGCCGCCGGGTAAGGTTCTGGGTTTCACGCCGCCGGGATTGATGCCATCCCAACCATTGTAAATGATGTCGCCAATGCCGGGCCCCATCGGATTGGCCATGTAGCCGGCATCGTTGGCGAGCGCGCTGACGTTGCTTCCCGGCTGCACGGCGGCATCGAGCTTGGCTTTGTCGCCGGGAACTAACTGCGCGGCTTCGCTGGCGGTAAAGACGGGATCGGTTTCGGGATTGGTGCCGCCGGGATCACCCTGTGGCCCTTGGTCGCCTTGGAGACCTTGCGGCCCGGGATCGCCTTGGGCACCTTGCACTCCCTGTGGTCCTGGCGGACCGGCGGGGCCGACCGGCACGACATCAATCAGGTCTTTGAGGGCGTTGAATTGGTTGCGGAGTAAATCGGCGTCCACGGTTTCGCCGTTCTGGGGTTCGTTCGGATTGAAGACGGGCATAAAGGCTCCTTGGACTTCGGTTGAAAATCAATCGATGTCGGTCGAAAATCGGTCGATGCCGACCCAAAATCGACCGAGCTCGACCCAAAATCGGTCGACGTCGATTGAAAATCGGTCGACATCGGTCGAAAATCGGTCGAGCTCGACCGGAAATCGGTCGACGTCGGTGCAAAATCGGTCGGCGTCGACCGAAAAACCGTCGCCATCGGTCGAAAATCGGTCGATGGCGACGATTGGAAGGTTGTAATCGGCTGAAATCACGCGATTTAGGTCGATGGTGTGGTGTTTTTGGCCTTGGCTTTGGCGGCGGCGGGTTGTTTGTGGCCGGGGAAGAATGGTGTGAGCTTGGCCAGTTCAGTATCCGCGCCGGGAACACCACGGGTGGCGGCCATCTGGACGTTGTTGTAGTAGGCGGTGTAGGCCTTGAAGTTGTCGGAGTTGGCCAGCAGTTCGGCGTCGGAGAGACCCTCGACGATTTGTTCGATGGGGGCGACGACATCCTTGATGTCTTTGCGGAAATTGCGATCCAGATTGACGTCGTCCATTTTGACGAACGCGGGCAAGAGGTTGGGGTTGTCGGTCATGCTGCGGATGAAGACTTCATCCATGCCGGCGCGGGAGGTGCCGATGAATGTGTAATGGGCTTTCTGGTCGACCGGGATGTTGACCGAATAAGTCGCGGCCAAGCCGGCGAGGGTAGAGATCGCGGCGAGCAACGCGGTCTTGTCGGCGGGAGTCATCGAGAGCGTACTGAGGTTGTCTGGTGTCATGGGAGCCTTTCGAGCTGCCTTGCCATAAACGGCGTTCGGATCGCCATAGCGACTAACTCCGTAGATGGCAGTTGGCATATTGTTTTTGTTTGGTTACGTGTTTCACTTCGCCACGCACCCTAGCGGGTTACCGGAAAAGCGTCTTCTCAGAAAAGCGCTTTCGATTCTCAATTTCGCGCCTGCCGGAAAACGATGGAGGCACGCTCCGTAGAAGTGCGCGGTCAGGAGACCGGCGCACAACCGGTGAATGCGAGGAATGCAGAGACGTGGCTGGTTAGCCGACTGTGACCGGCACCAGCGTCATGGTGTCGTTGCCGAAGATGTCGATGACTTTGACGGCGATGGTGTAGCGGCCGGGCTTGGCGTAGGTGTGGGCAACGGTCTTGAGTTCCAAATCCCGGTTCTGGCGGGTGCGGAAGCTTTGCCATTCGTTCTCGAAGATGTAGGCGCCGGTCCAGCGTTCCTCGAAGTCGAGGAGTTCGGCGGCGTCGGCGGTGCCGGGGAGTGCGCCTTCGACGCCGAGGTTCTTGGCGACTTTGATGATTTCTTTCCGGCTCTCGTAGTGGAAATCCACGGCCCAGTAATCCACCCAGTCGGTCCACTTTTTGGTGAGCACGTCGCGGGTGATGACGCCGTCTTTGTTCTTGCTGAATTTCACCAGCTTGCCGGCTTCGCAGACGACTTCGCTCTTGCCCGCTTTCAGGTCGGCGGTGATCGCGTCCACGACGCCTTGCGAGTAGTAGACGGAGAAATCGGTGAGTTCGACGGCGACGGTGAGGTCGCGCCCCTCTGTTCGGCGCAGGTCTCCTGACCGCGCCGCGTTGGACTGGAGACCTTCGGTCGAATCTTGTGCGCGGTCGGGAGACCGGCGCACACCGGCGGATTTTCCAAACCGGGGCGTGACTTCGATGTAGGCCACGTCGTGGAAACGGACTTGGCCTTTCTCCACGGCGCGCTTGTCGAAGACTTCGGGCGGGATGGTCTTGGGGGCGAGGTCAATGCCCTTCTGCTTCGCCTCGTCCAGCACGGCGGGGAACAGGCCCATCTCGAACTCGAACGCCAGCACGTCCACGCGGGATGCGCCACGTTTCCGGCATTCGGTGATGACTTCCTCAATGAACAGCCGCCCGACCGGCAGGTTGATCGGGCCGACGACGACGAGCCGGCCGCCGGTCTTGCCGTGGAAGAAGGCGGCGTCCGGTAACGGTTCCGCCCGGTAGGCTTTCAGGATCAAATCGCGGAACTCCTGTTCCTTGCGGGCGAGGGCTTGCTCCTTCTTTTTGCCGGTCAGCCGCCCGGCGACGTTGAGATAGGCTTGGCGCTCGTACCGGCCGAGGTTGAGCACCTCGAAGGCGCGGAAGGGTTTGCCGGTGGCCTTCAGCTCGCGCTGGACTTGGATGAGCCGCTTGCGGGTGGTGTGGATGCCGAATTTGCCGAGGTCGGTGGCGATCCATTTGCGCCCGAGTTTTTCAGCCACGGCGGCGGTCGTGCCGCTGCCGCAGAAAAAGTCCGCCACCAAATCGCCTTCGTTGCTGCTGGCTTTGATAATGCGCTTCAACAGTTCTTCAGGCTTTTGTGTATTGTAACCTTGATATTCGTCTGCCATCGAATTGATGACATCAATATCGTCCCAGAAATCAGAAATGTAGACGCCCTTCGCTTCGGCCTCATAATACTTGAGCCGAGGCGAACCACCTTCTTTCTTTGGCCAATAGATCAAACCTTGAGCGTCGAGTTCATCAAGAACCTTTGGATTTTTCAGCCAGTGCATGCCGTTCTTACCGAGCTTGTTTGGATCAATGCCGCGCCAGATTGCGCCGGTTTCCCCACTTGACCGCCCACTGGCTAAAATAGGAACAGGCTGGAAAACGCCCTTTTCATCTTGATGCGAATAATGTTCTTTTGATGATTCTGAGTACTCGCCAAATTGCGGATTGAAAGTGTGCTTCCCGGTTCTTGAGAAATATAGAATGAAATCTTGGCTGTTACGCCATTGTGTTTTCACGCCAGCAGCGAGCGCGGAACGTTTCCACGAAATGATGTTTTCAAAGTTTTGAAAGACTTCTTCCATCACGGTTCGGAGCGCGCCGACCAATCGCCAATCGCAGTGCAAATAGATGCTCCCCTCGCTGTGCATGAGATCGCGCATGAGGATGAGGCGTTCGTAAATCATGGCGATGAAGGAA
>JBAWWR010000096.1:0-9502 GCA_037146675.1 Verrucomicrobiota bacterium
GTCCAGCCCGGATAATATTCAAATGTTTCGGAAGGATATTTCAACAGGCTGCTAGTGGGCGTTGCTGCTGAGAGGTGGTTCGGCTTTCCACTGCAACGTAGGCTCATTTGAGGGAATAGCAACCGATAGTTGGGACAGTGATTCTGGCACTAGAATATAAGTTACAAAGCCTTTTAATGAAGCAGACAATCGCAGTGTAGCTCGACTATGAATCTCAGCTTCTTGATGAGTTGGATTCTGCCTTCACGATGAGGAAAATATGAACACAACAAAAATATCGCGATTGTGTCTGTCACTGGTTGCCACGCTGGCACTACTAGGTTTTGCGCCGTTACTCCGGGCGGATGCTATCTATTCTTACACCACCATCAATGATGTGTTAGGAGTAAATGGAACGGCCGCAAAGGGCATCTCCGGCAACAACATCGTGGGTAATTACCAGGATGCTGATTATAATTACCAGGGGTTCTTATACAACACTACCACCGCCAGCTTTACCGACCTCACTGGTCCGGCGGGAGCGAAGGGTTCTTCCGCTAATGGTATCTCCGGCAGCACGATCGTGGGTAGTTACTATGATAGCGATTGGATGTCTCACGGGTTTTTATACTCTGGCGGCAGTTACACCACTATTACTGATATATCAGGAGTGAACGGTACATTTTTCCAAGGCATCTACGGGAGTAGTATCGTGGGCTATTACAAGGATGCTAGTTATAATGAACACGGGTTCTTGTACAACACCAACACCTCTAGCTTCACCGACCTCACTGGTCCGGCGGGAGCGAAAACCACAGCAGCCTATGGCATATTTACTAACAACATCGTGGGTGAATACACAGATAGCGATAACGGCTTCCACGGTTTTCTATACAACGGAAGTGGATACATAACCATCGATAATCCGGCGGGTACACCCACAAGCATCTACGGCATCTCCGGAAACACTATCGTTGGCAATTACAATGATACTAATTCAAACAGTCACGTATTTTTGTACGACACCACCACCGCCGGTTTCACCACCCTCTCTGGTCCGTCGGGTGCGGATACTACATACGCCTATGGCATCTCTGGTGACAATATTGTCGGGGGCTATAGTTAAAATAACGGTAACTCTTTCGGATTTCTCGCAACCCCAGCGGGAGTCGGTTCCGTCCCCGAACCCTCCGCATTCGCTATGTTAGCCATCGGCGGGTTGGTCTTGGGCGGGTATGCGTGGCGGAAAAAGAAACAACGCAACCACGACCTCCGATCGTGAACTTCAAAGCAAACGCAGCCTCAGCCTTGACACTAAACAAGTCCGCCATTTTGAACTGCACGTTCCAATCCAACATTGGCAGAGCTGGTATTGATATGGATTGGAACTGACTGCGAAATGACGATTGTTGACCAGTTAGAAAATTGCTACATTTATACGAATGAATATTCCAGTGGTGCTTGAACTAGTCGCTGTCGCTGTCGGTGTCTGTGCTGTGACTGGTGTGCTGGCTGCGGAAGGTAAACAGGTTGATCTGTTCGGCGTGCTCGTGTTGGCTGTCGTAACCGCCTTTGGTGGTGGCACAATTCGCGACTTATTGCTCGGCGACATGCCGGTTGTGTGGATGCGTAATCCGAATTATCTGTTGACTGCAGTATTGGCAGGACTTGGGACATTTGTCGTGTCGCGTTACCGGCCTCTACCACGCACAGTTCTGTTGGTGGCCGATGCTTTCGGTTTAGCCTTGTTCACGATTATTGGAACCAGCAAAGGTCTCGCTTTTGGTGTCGCCGTACCTGTCGGAGTAATGCTCGGAGTCATTACCGGTGTTGCCGGTGGGATTTTGCGCGATGTATTGACTGGTACAATTCCTTTGGTCTTTCGCCCGACAATTTACCTGTATGCAACGGCGGCTTTGTGCGGTGCGGTAGTGTACGTCCTGGCGTTGCGCTGGATTGCGTCAGATGCAATCGCAGCCGGCAGCGGAGCAGTCACGATATTAGGCCTTCGCCTGGCTGCTATTCGTTGGAAACTTGGCCTGCCCCTGTTTCAAGTTCGCCGATAAACCTACCTAATGCCGGATTTCCCTCTGACCGCTAAACAAAAGGGACGTGAATCCCTTTTGTTTTAATATCACACCACCAGTAGCTCCCTGGCTCGTAAGCTCGCAGCCCACACGGGTTCGTGATTCACATCTTGGAGCACAGCAGCTCCCCATTGTTCGGTAATCACTTCCCCAATCTCGCGTTTGATTTGCGTGACTCGAGGTGAACTAACCTTTAAGGCTTTCGCAATTATATCCGTGCCATGACCAGCATTGAGCGCAGCAATCACACCACGCTTACGATTATCCAGCCTTGCTTCGAGCTCATTCCAGTCAATCTCACGACCTGCCATCATCGAGGGATCATCACTCCGAGAAGCCAAGGATTCACCAAGCGTTAGTTCATATCCATCTTCCATCACCACCGATTGCTCAAACGAGACCACCACACAGCGACCATCTAACTGACAGCCTGCACCGTACACATCAGCACGACGATCACCATACGACCGACGACCGCACTTCAGCCGTTGAATCGTGTAATACGCCACGCTCTTGGCGATCACTTGTTTGCCTGCCTCTTCGAGGACGTGCAGCATCTGGGCCGCAATTGCCAAGGCATCTTGGATAAGTTCTTCAGTATCTTCACACCCGATTGACTTAACACAGGACGGAACCACGCCTTGAAGGATCGGACGGATTTCATCCAGTAACATTTCACCGGTCGTGGACTCACAGTCACCTCATTTCTTGGAATAAAGGTGGCCGTGCAGGAGACAATTCGTCTGCTGATAGCGACCCACCAATGGTTGGTTGGTAGCCGCCGTTGCGGCTGGCTAGCGCCTCAGGTTGACGAGACCTGAAGCGCTAGCGATTTGAATTATTTAAACCTAGCATTCAGCCAGCGAGTGAGAATCGATGGTTATCAATGCTCAAGATATTATGCCAGATTTAGGAGGCGGATTAAGGTTGGGTCTCACTAGTGAAGATGGCTCACCAAGGTACGACCTCCTTGTTGGGTTCCGTGTACCGCTCGCGATTGAGCGTGTCAACACGTTGCGGTAAAAACTATGCGAAAGGCTTAAGTTCGCTGGCGGTGGGCGTTGATTGGATTATTTCTTAGCCAACAAGAGATGTTTGGCTGCCGCCAGTTCATTGAGTTTAGCACTGTCAACTTTGGGATAGGCCAGATTGAGCGCAGCTAATGCATCAATGACCGCCGAGGCCACCACCATCCGAGTGAACCACTTGTTATCGGCTGGCACAACATACCAGGGCGATGCTTTGGTAGCCGTGTTCTGAATCATTTCCTCGTAGGCGGTCATATAGCTGTCCCAGTGCTCGCGCTCTGCAACGTCGCTACTCGAGAATTTCCAGTTCTTCTCCGGGGTGTCGATCCGTTCTAGGAAGCGGCGCTTTTGCTCTTTTTGGGAAACATGAAGGAAAAACTTGAGGACGATAATCCCATTGCGCGTTAGGTAGCGCTCAAAACAGCGGATATCTTGGAAACGTTCCTGCCAGATATGTTTTGTGACCAACTGCGGCGGAAGTTTTTGCTTCGCCAGGTATTCAGGATGAACGCGCACCACTAGTGTTTCCTCGTAGTAGCTGCGATTAAAAATCCCGATATGGCCCCGGTTGGGGAGCACCTTCATACAACGCCAGAGATAATCGTGGTCCAGCTCCTCAGAGGAGGGCGACTTAAATGCAGTAACTTGGCATCCCTGTGGATTCAATCCAGACATGACATGCTTGATCGCGCCATCCTTACCTGCGGCATCCATTGCTTGGAAAATCAACAACACACCAAAGCGATCATTCGCATAGAGCTTATCCTGCAACCCAGCCAAAACACTGATTCCTGTGGTCAAAGCCTCTTTGACGCTGGGCTTGTCCTCGGATTTTAGATTTAACGTGTCGCCGGGGTTGATTGCCTTGAGGCGGAATTTATCCCCGTTGGTGACGCGGAACGGCGCCGCTAACTTGCGCGTCATTTTGATTAGGTCTTTGGTATTCATTGGTCACTCCGGTTTGTAGGCCCGCTCGGCCTTATTTCTGACACCTGCAAGGCCTATTGGTAATGCGGCGCGGCTTATCCGTCTGCTCCATTTGCCCCACGGAACATTATCTTCGCAACCAGCAGCAGCGTCCAGCAAATGGACTGGAGCAGTTCAGCCGAAAATGTGAACCAGTATTTCATGCTCAAGAATACAAAGGTCATGATCCACAGAAAGATTGTGGTCATCACTGCGGTGAACAATGAGATTTGGTCAGCGTGTTTCTTTTTGAAGATTAAAATCAACTGGGGAATCAGTGATACGGCAAATACCCCTGTGCATATCGATAAAATTAAATCTTTCACTGTCTTGTGATCTCCTTGTGATGCGAGAAATAGCACTAGGGCTGAATGAAGGCAAACGCTAACCAATCACAATCGGCAACCCCATTTAATGGCGGCTTGCACTACTGGCAACTCGGCCTCGATCTCACTATAAATTCGTGCTTTTAGTTTCAGGTAATCATTCAACACCCGCAGTACATCCTCACCCATTTCCTTGCCAGCGAAGAATTCGGGCATCTTGTCGGCGAAGTTGAGGCCAAGCTGGAGCGTTCTACTTGGCACCTCAACGCCCAAGTCATAACTGGTTAACATCAGTCGGCGTTGGGGATTGTCTTTGGCTCCGCATGCATCCAGAAACCAGGTTAGCGAGCCAGCGGAATCAACATGGAGCAATTGCAGGAGTTTCTTTTCGAGATGCCACATATCGCGGAGGATTTCTTCCGATATCGACAGGGACCTCAGATAGATCAGCTTACGCAGGAACATCAGATACGCCTCGGAATAGCCTACGCCACTAAAACTGGGCAACTCGAACCGTGACTGCAACCCATGCAGATAAACTGCGGGTCTGTTCAGGTCAGCGACGAGATCAACGAAGGAATACATAGAATTTCTGATCGGCTACCACTCCATCCCATCCAACATATCTGCCGCCCGCCACAAGTACCAGGCCGCCACGCTCCGATATGGTGACCATTTCACGCCATATCGATCCAAGGCTTCAGGTGTTGGCATCTGCCGCTTGCGATAGGCGATCTTGAACCCACGGCGGACCCCAAGATCATGCACAGGCAGCACATCAGGTCGGCCAAGATTGAAGATCAGCAACATCTCAGCCGTCCAGCGCCCAACACCTTTGATTGCCGTAAGGGTTTCCAATAATTCTGCGTCGGTCATCTTATCGCACTGCCTCAGGTTGGGGAGCTTGCCATCAACAGCAAATTGCGCCAGCCCGTGGATGTAGGTGGCCTTACCGCGAGATAACCCTGCACTGCGGAGTTGATCCACTGAGGTTTTGACCACATCGACTGGCTTTGGGAACGCGTTGCCATGGTACAGGGCGCGAAATCTCTTCAGGATCGTGCCTGCCGCCTTACCGTTCAACTGCTGGTAGATAATCGATTGCGTCAGCGACTGGAACGGTGACAATCGACGCGGCTTGAGGTCGCATGGTCCGCAATGTGTGATCAGCTTGGCCATGGTGGGGTCGGATTGCAGGTGTTGGATGGTGGGATTGGGCATCATCGGCAACATAATGAATATATGGCACTAAAACAAGCTACCGTGATGCTTTGACGGCCTTTGTTGCGCCCACTATTATCGCCATCGTGGAACTCACCCAGGAGCAACGTCCTGCAATGATAGACCGGCCCTGCTTTAACGCGCATAGTTCCTTGCCTGCGGCCAATGGATTTGAAACCGCTCTGGAATGGCTTGGGCGGGACAATGTGGAAGCGGGAGTGATTGCCAACTGCAGCCCAGCAGGTTTATCCTGCAGCCATGAAACAATCTCTGGGTGCGGTTACTTTGGTCTACCCAACGCCAGTCTTCCTCGTCGGAACCTACGATAGCACTGGCAAACCAAATATCATGACCGCTGCTTGGGGTGGAATCTGTTGCTCCAAACCGCCTTGTATTTCGGTGTCACTACGGAAGGCGACTCATACATATTCAAGTATCGTCGTACGCAAAGCATTCACAATCAGCATTCCATCCGAGAGCCAAGCCGCGCAAGCTGACTACTGCGGATTGGCGTCAGGGAGCACCACTGATAAGTTTGCCCACACCAAGTTGACACCTGTGCGCAGCGAAGTAGTTGATGCTCCATATGTCAATGAGTGTCCTCTGATCGTGGAGTGCAAACTGGTGCACACCTTTGAGTTGGGATTGCACACCCAGTTTGTCGGTGAAGTAATGGATGTTAAGGCCGATAAGGAAGTGATGAAGGCTGGTGGCTTGGTGGACATACTAAAAGCCAGGCCATTGATCTTCACCCCTGACACTTGTGAATATTACGGTGTCGGTAAATTTATCGGCCAAGCGTTCTCCATCGGTGAGAATGTCTGAAGTGGCGGTTGGCAGTGACTTGTTCTAGCTTGCTTAGACATATTTTGAGCCATGATTGAACGTGGCGGCATGGTGTGCGGTGAGACTCCATGAAACTCGGTTGTGTGCGAACCAACGGCAAGTGTTGCTATTCTCCTGGCGCACCTGCGTCGGTAAGGCTACACTGCCCTCATCGCGCATAATGGCCTCGCCGCTATCATGCCTTACCTCACCCAAAGCCTCACCGTAAATCTTTTACCTGACGAAATCATAGCCAACCTCGACGCGACAACATGTCGGGCAGAGTACGAGTTGCAAATCAACCACGACCCACTATTTGTTTTCCTGCCCGCCATCTGCCCACTGCCTCTCCCAGTGAGGGAGTGGCAATAGGTTTTTTGTTTGCCGCTTCCGGTGGCATGACTATTGTCCGACTGCCGTGGCGACGGTCGCCACTTTGGCGCTGGTGTTATTGCCGAGCAAGGTCAACGCGACGATACAAACAATGACCACTAGCGCGAGGACCAAGGTGTATTCCACCAAGCTCTGGCCGGAACGCTTGCCACATTTACTGAGCAGGCTATTCATGAACTTTTTCATTCTTTCTCACCTCCTTTCCGATATGATTTTGCTGCAATTATTCCAGAGACGAGAAATTGTGGGGTATACGTAAACCCAAAACAGGTGTTGACCAGTAGCTGGTATAAGCTCGAGTCACCGCACAAGACGCAGCGCTGACCAATTGTTAATCGCACTGGCGAAACAAATAAAAACGGTTGGCCAATGGGTTCCGTTGCGAGTGTTGCTTCCAATGGGATGTGGATGTCTTCCACTGGATAGTTCTCGTTCTCAATGGTCAGTCTGTAATTCATGACAACCCGTTTCTCATTGTCAGAACTGCGGTGGGGCTCACCGTACCCCCACCGCGATTCTGTCTCACCAACCTCACCAAACCCTCACCGTGAAATCCTTTGCCTGATGAAACCATAGCCGATCCTGACGGATCAACAATCGGGTGAACTGTGTATTTAGTGGCAGGGGAAACTACCTAGTCAAAACAGGCTTAATAATAATCCGCTTTCACTCCGACCAGTCCAAAACGTGCGTGACTTTGCGTGGTTTTTTGGTGCCGCAGCGTTCCACTCGGTGCCGCGTATTTCCTGTGGAAAACATCGATTTAGACCAATGATTACAGGGGTTTTTGCGCTATAGCTCGGAAAAGTGGAAAAATAGAAAACAGCCAAAAGTCAGCTTGGAAGGCTGGCGCATTACCACTATGCTACGCTCGCTTAACGCACCTCAAACTACAATACGCTCCGGTCCAGCGTCAAGCCCCAGACATTAGCACGCACTGGCCGATTCCCCAAACAATGCTTCTGAAAATTGGCGCGGATCAAACGGCTGAAGATCATCGAGTTGCTCACCGAGGCCGATGAATTTCACCGGCAATTTCAGTTCTCGGGCAATCGCCACCACGATGCCGCCTTTTGCGGTCCCATCGAGTTTCGTGACCACTAACCCGGTCACACCAAGCGTGTTGTGAAATTCGCGGACTTGATTCAATGCATTGGCGCCGGTGGTGGCATCGAGCACCAACAAAACTTCGTGCGGCGCGTCCGGCAACCGTTTCTGTAACACCCGGCGCATCTTCTTCATCTCTTCCATCAAATTCTGTTTCGTGTGCAACCGGCCCGCCGTATCAATCAACAAGTAATCAACCTTTCGGCTCACCGCCGCGCCGACCGCATCGAACGCCAGCGCCGCGCTGTCTGAACCATACGCGCTGGCAATCACGTCGCAGCCGACCCGATCGCCCCAAATCTTGAGCTGTTCAATCGCCGCCGCCCGAAACGTGTCGCATGCCGCCAGCAATACCGTATTGCCGTTTGATTTCAAATGATGCGCCAGCTTCGCGGTGGACGTGGTCTTGCCGGTGCCGTTAACGCCGGCTAATAAAATCACTGTCGGTGTCGTTGCGGCTTTGACCAGTTGGTGGGTCGCCACGCCCAGCTCGCGTTCAATCTCAGCGCGCGCAATCGCAAACACGTCGACTGTGCCGGCGCTCTTCGCCGCCGCCTTCGTCTGCTCAATGATTCGCGTTGTCGTGCCGATGCCGATGTCGGACGCAATCAGTACTGCTTCGAGTTCTTCGAGTGCTTCAGCGTCAAGTTTCGGTGCGCGAGTGACAATCCGTTTGATTTCACCCGCCAACTTGGTGGACGTTTTCTTGAGACCGTCCCGGAATTTCTGAAAAAGGTTCATAACGCTTTTTGTTTGATTGCCGTCACACATTCATATGGTACCGGCACCGTGCCGAGCAAGGGTTTGCCAAGTACCGAGCCGTGACAATCGCTGCCGCCGGTCACCAGTAAATCGAACCGTGCCGCCAGCGCCCGGTAATGTTCGGTCTGCGCCGGCGTCTGCCGGCAATGCCAAATTTCCAAGCCGGCCAATCCTTGCTGCGCGAGGTTCTGAATCTCTTTGTCCGCCTGACTCAATCCCGGATGTGCCAACACCGCCACGCCGCCGGCGCGCTTGATCAACGCAATCGCTTCCGCCGCTTCCATCCGGTAGCGCTCGACGTAACCCGGTTTGCCAGATTTCAAAAATCGCTCGAATGCTTCTTCTACGCTTTTAACCACGCCTCGTTGCTGGAGTGCTAGCGCCACGTGCGGCCGACCGATAGTGCCGCACGGCGAACAGGCAAACACCTCAGCCGGCGTCAGCGCGATGCCGAGCTGATTCAACTGCGCGACCATTTCCCCGATGCGTTTTTCGCGAACGCGTTTTGCGTGGTCGAGCACGGTTTGGAGTTCCGGGTTTTGCCAAGCGTTACCGGGGAAATATCCGAGCAGGTGAACTTCGCGTGTTTTGATTCGGCAGGTGATTTCGACTGCCGGCAACACTTCCACACCATGTTGCTGACCGGCGGCGAGCACCTCCGGAATGCCGTCGAGAGTGTCGTGGTCGGTTACTGCGATGGCGGCGAGCTCGAGTTGCGCGGCGGCCCGGCATAATTCATCTGGCGTCCAACTCCCGTCGGAGTACCGGGTGTGCAGATGCAGGTCAACGCCCGGCATTACGAACCGGC
>JBAWWR010000097.1:0-9271 GCA_037146675.1 Verrucomicrobiota bacterium
GCAAATGCGCGCGAGATGGCGCCGGTACTGAGAATTCCCCAACGAATTTTATTAGTCATAATTAAAAACCTCCGAGCACGATTGCCGGCGCATGGTAAACCGGTCTGGCTGACAATCAATCAGATTTTGGAAGCGGTTTGCGCCGTTTACGTTGTTGATCAAGATAGCGGAGCGCCAAGACAATGCCGGTCGTCCAAGACATCGTTTTAAATTCGCCACGGTCGAGTGCTGTTTCGAGTTGGCGGCGAGTCAAAAGCAAGAGTTGCTGTTCTTCAAGATCGCCACCACTGGGCGCACATTTGCGACGCGCATCGAGCGCGAGGTAGAGATGCGAGCCGCCGTTGCCGTAATTGCCGTTAGCGACGAAATCACCCAGCGAAATCCAGCGCGCGGCGGTGTAACCGGTTTCTTCGAGTGCCTCGCGCTTGGCCGCGACCAAGGGGCGCTCGCCGTCTTCAATGTGGCCGCCGACTGGGGCCAGTGATGTGCCTTTAATGGCGTACTTGGTCTGGCGAAAAACTAAAAATCGGCCATTAGTCGTGCGGAGGAGGACGATGACAAAATGCGGCGAGACAAGCCACGGCCAGTCGCCGATGCGATTGCCGTCGGGTAGTTCGATTTCGTGCGCCTCAACGGTGAGGAATTTGCCGAACTGTTTGATAACGGTGCGCGAAACGGTTTTCCACTGTTGCATGTCAGATCAGATCCTTGCCGAATGTTTCGCCGACTTGTTTGTGGAGTTCCTTGATCGCCTCGGCTTTGTCCTTGTGGCAGACTAGCGTGGCGTCAGGCGTGTGAATGATGATGAGGTCGTCGCAGCCGATCGTCGTGATCAGGTGTTTCGGATCATTTGACGCGACAACTGTGCCGCGCGTATCGAGCAGAATCGTGCGGTCTGTCCCCAGAGCGTTGCCGGCGGCATCTTGCCGGCAAGTCTCAGCAAACATCGGCCACGAACCGACGTCGAGCCACTGTAACGGCATCGGCACGGCGGCGACGCGGATTTGCGGATCGCGGCCGGCCGGTTCCATTACGGCAAAATCCACGCTGATTTTTTTTAATGTCGGGAAAACTTCGCCGAGCACAGCGTTGCGTTGCGGTGTCGGCCAAGCGGTGGCAATTTTCATCAGCCCGGCATGATTGGCCGGTTCATACCGGCGAATACAATCGAGAAGTGTGGCCGCGCGCCAGACAAACATCCCGCTGTTCCATAGGTACCGGCTCGGCCCAGTTACAAAATACTGTTGTGCCGTTGCGCTGTCGGGTTTTTCCCGGAATTGTTCAACGACACGCGTCGACTCATCGATTGACTGGCCGAGTTGGAGGTAACCGTAGCTTGTCGCGGCCAGCGTCGGTGTGATGCCGAAGGTGACCAATGTGTTCGGCGCTTGCTCGACGAGCCGGTAACCGTGCGCCACAATTTTCTGAAACTGGTCAACTGGTTGAATCACGTGGTCCGCCGTGAAGACGGCGATGACGGCATCCGGATCGCGCTGCGCGATGACGGCGGCGCTAAAACCGACGGCGTTGAGCGTGTCGCGGCCGGTTGGTTCGCCGATGAATTGGTCGGCCGGTAGGCCGAGTGCCTGACAAATTACGCTGGCGTGTTGTTGGCTGGCACAAATGAAACGGTTTGCTGCCGGCACGAGACCGTCGAGCCGGTCGTAGGCCAATTGCAACAGACTTTTGCCGTTAATGAATGGAATCAGTTGCTTGGGCAGTGCGGCGCGGCTCATTGGCCACAGCCGTGTGCCGGATCCACCGGCCATGATCAAAGCATAACGCATGGTGGTGTTGTAACCGAAGCTCGGAATCCGTGCAAGTTCGTGCTCGAGCGGTCGGACTTACTGTTTAATGTTGTAGCAATGCACGGCGTCTTGGTTGCGGACGAAGAGCTGGCCATTGCTCACAGCCAAGTGCGCCCAAGTGTTTTTACCGCTTCGGTCGGTCGGTTCCAGACGGCCGGTCTCCTGCCAGCCGGTCGGTGTGGCTTCAATTAATACCAACGTGCTGCCGGTTTCGCTGTATAAATATAAATGACCGTCGGCACACAGCAACGTGCCTTTGCCCAGTTTCTTCGAATCCCAAACGCTCTGACCGGTCTGGAGATCCAAACACGTCCAACCCTTGCCGTCGCTGAACCCGTAAACATGTGCGCCGACCAGCACCACGCCGCCGTGGTGATTGATCATTGCTTTGTTCGCGTACACCTCGGCCGCCTGAAACTCCGTGCCAGTGCGTGTGATCTTGAACAGATTGCAGCCGGCACCGTAACCGGAGGTCACGAACACGCAGTCATCTTTGCAAACCGGCGTCGGTGCCACCGCAGTTGGGCCTTTCCGAGGCGCCGACCACAACAGCTTGCCGGTCTCCGGCTCGATGCCCGCCACGTGTTCGCCAGTCACGACAATCACCTGTGGCACGCCGGCAATCTTCGCGATAATCAGGGATGAATACGCAGCGGCATCTGTGAGTTCTTTGCAGCGCCAGAGCAATGCTCCGGTCTTCTTGTCGAGCGCGATCACACTGCCGGCTAGACCGCCGGACGTGCACAGCAGTTTATTGCCGACCACCAGCGGCGATTCGCTATTGCCCCAACCGGACATCATCTTCCCGCCAAAATCGACGGTCAGATTTTTGCGCCAGACTTCCGTGCCGTCGCTGGCTTGCAGGCAGACCAAATCACCATACTGCCCCAACGCGTAAACCAATTGGCCATCCACTGTTGGCGTCGCCCGTGGGCCGGGATAGCCACCGCCGCCGCCGGCCTTACCGAGGGGAGCCTGCCAAAGTTGATTGCCAGATTTTGCATCCAGCGCTAACACGGATGCCCCATTGGTGAAATCACCGCTGGTAAAAATCCTGCCGGCAACGACCGCCACACCCGCGTACCCACCGCCGAGGCCAGTCGCTGTCCACACCAATGGCGGACCACCGGCCGGCCATGCGGCCAGTAAGCCGGTTTCAGTGCAAACATTGTCGCGGTTGGGGCCGTGCCACTGCGGCCAATCCGCTGCCAAGCCGAGCGTTGCCAGTGTCACCAGCAGACAGCCGATTGTGCATTTACGAATCATAAAATTAGTCTCCGTTATTTAGCGTTCGATACATCGAAGCAAACAAGCTCGCCGGTATTGTTGCGCGCGTACAACCGGCCATTCGCGAGGACCGGCACAACCCAACAGCGACCGGTGAGTGCCTTGGTGCGCGCCAATTCCTTAAAACCAGCCGGTGACGCCGTGGCGACAACGAGGTTGCCGGTTTCAGATTGAATGATCAGTTTGTCGCCGGCCAACATGAGCGCGCCTTTGCCAAGACCCTCTTGTTTCCATTTGGTGGTGCCGGTGGCAAAGCTCACGCAGGTCAACGTGCTCTCGTCAAACCCGTACAGATAATCCTGCCAGAGCACGCTACTGTTGAAATGATTTCGCATGGTGGCGGACTTCCATAATTCCGTCAGCGCCGTCCCGGTGAACTGCACTACGGCACAGCCTTTGTTGTAGCCCGATGAAATAAAAATCTTATCGCCGGCGATGACCGGGGTGGTGATGTTGCCGTCGTACGCCGTTTTCCACTGATGGCGGGCGAGTTCCTTGCCGGTGTTTGCTTCACGAATGACCAAGCCGAACGCATTGAACGCCGCCAGACATTGCCGGTCCTTGAAAGTGAACGGCACGATTGATCCATAGCCGAGCGCGTCACTGCCGCTCTTCCAAAGAATGGCGCCGGTCAACTTGTCGAAAGCCACCATCGCCGCGCCGGCTGCGCCCACCTCACAAAGCACCGCCTTGCCAGATATAAGCGGAGAACCAGCATAGCCCCATTGCGGCATCTTGCCGGCCAAATCGGTTTGCAGATGCTGCGCCCAAACCACCTGACCGGAAGCAATCGCCAAGCAGAATAAATCACCCGACCGGCTCAAGGTGTACACCAGCTCGCCATCCACCGTCGGCGTCGCTGCCGGCCCGCCTTCAAACATCCGTGGTTCCAGCGGACAGGCGTAGCTATGTTTCCATAAGACCTGGCCGCTTGCCGCATCGAGGCAAACCACCGTGTCGGTGTCATTGGTGTTGCCGACTGCAAACAGTCGGCCCTGACTCACGGCGACTGCTGAACAGCCGATGCCGACCTGTGCCTGCCACAGTTGTTTCGGTCCGCCCGCCGGCCACTGCGCCGACCAATTCGTCTCCGGTGAAATGCCATCGCGGTTTGGCCCGCGCCACTGGGGCCAATCGGCCGCAATTGCCGCCGTGGCCATCAGCAGTAAACCCCAAAAAACAATTGTTCGTTTCATTGACTATTCACTTTCGAGGCTTTGCGCCGCAAGTCAACCTAACTGTCGGCGCGTATTTTACCGGGGGCGGCCGGTTGTGAAACCGCTGGCAGTGCCGTCGTCGACGACGGAGCGAGTAGTTGTTCGGCTTGCCGGCGCGCAGCGTCCATTTTGGGGTACCGGATTTCGCGGTAGCCTTTGACGGATTCGACGCAGCGCAAAGCTTGGACATACCGGGCGCGCGCCTCGGTGCCGGTCACGACTGCAAAATTTTCCACGAGCGCGATGTACCAATCCCGGAATTCGCGTTCGCGCCGGTGCCAGCCCGGCAAAACGTTGCGTAGCCAGCGGAAGTGCTTGAGAGTGTTTAACTGCCATTTCTTCGGCGAAATCTTGAAGCGGAACGTTTTGCCGAACAGCACAAACTCCGGCCGGTTGATGTGGTGGTAAATGATCTTGTCACCGCGCTTGGCGTCGACGTGATACCGGTGGTTGTCGCGGCGCGTTTTCTCTTCGCTGGTCAGCAGGTGGGCGACGTAGACCTCGTCTTTGAGAATCATCGCTTTGTGCAGATTCCAGATGACGGCTTTGGTGGCGGCGTAATCGTCCGCCGAACTGTCGTTGGCGTGAACGCGTTCGACCAAATCGAGGTACCGGCGCGCATAGGTGCCGGTGCCGAATTCGATCAAATCGTAAAGCCGCCAGACGAGGTCGCGCGCGACTTGATCGCCGAGCTGGATGCTCTGCTCGCTGCGGCGGACGAGTTGCGCGAAGTCGAGCGCCCAGCGGCGGCCCCAGCGGTGATTGCGCTTGAGCACGTCCATGCGCTCGAAGACAAATTGCTCGTAGGTTTCACGCAGTTCGTGCCGGGTCGCGAGGCCGGGATCGAGGACCAGTTTGCGGCCGAGGTGGAACGCTTTGGCGTTTTCTGCGGCGGCCGGCCCCATGGTTTCTTTCAGGGCCACTTCCAAGTTTGCGAGTGCCAGCGGCAACAGGCCGCGCTGGAACGCGACGCCGAGCATGACGACGTTGGCGTAGAGTTTGGTGCCGAAGAAATGCTCGCTGATGCCGGCGATGTTGAGGCCGAAGTAATCGTCCCGGCGCGTGTACCGGCGAATGTTTTCCTCCACGCTGGCGACGTCGAAATTATCTTTGCCGAGCAGCGTGAGGATGGTCGGCGTTTTGTAGGAATTGATGACGGCGCTGGTGCGCGCCGGCGAGCCGACACGCAAATTACCTTTCGGGTCGAGGCTCCGGCAGGCTTCGAGCGGATCCACGCCGATGACGACGTCGGCCTGGCCGTAGGGAATCAGCACCGAGACCGGCGCGCTGTTTTTGGTAAAAGTGATTTGCGAATAGACGCTTCCATTGCGGACCGCGAGGCCTTTTTTGTCGCAGAAATTGACGGTGTAGCCTTGCCGGAACCCAGCCCGCACAATCGTCGCTGTGCAGACGCCGATGCCTTGGCCACCGACACCGGCAAGGTGACAGTGCCAAATATCCGCAAACGCACGCGGTTCTGGCACCGGGATGCCGGTCAGGTCTACCGCGTCAATTGGCGCCGGTAACTTCTGTTTGCGGACGACGGTAATTTCCTCGAACGACGGGCAGGCGTAAATTTTAGTGCAAGCGGTGTCGGCGACGCACCATGACAAGTCAGTTTGCACTTTGGCGCCGAACGGCGTCTCGACAAACGTGAGGCCGGGACAGCCGGTCGCGACGGTACACTCGAGGCAATGTTCGCAGACGTCGGGGTTGACGTTGACGTGGCGTTTTTCGTGGATGAAACCGCGCTCGCGAATTTCCAGCCGTTCTTGCCGGGTCTCGCGCCGGTGGAACGTGATGCCGCATTCCTTGTCAGCGATTACCACTTTCACGCCATCGCGCAGAATCGTTTCTTCGAGCGTCTGCCGCCACGTTTCCCGGTAAGCGGGGTTGCCGCGGACGACGTGGACGCCTTGCCCGAGCATCGCTTCGGCAATGCGGTCAATGCTCTGTCGGTAAGTATGCTCACCGACAATGTCCACATCCATGCTCGGTGTCGGCTGGTGGCCGGTCATCGCAGTCGTGGCGTTATCGAGGATGATGTAGGTGATGTCCTGGCCCTGCTTGAGCGCGTTGGAAATGCCCAGCATGCCGGAATGGAAAAATGTCGAGTCGCCGACGAATGTGACTTGCTTGTTCGTGATGAATGGATCGATGCCGGCGCCAGTGCCACCGCCCAGCCCCATGCCGGAATAGTTGTGCATCAAATCTTTGGTCGGCTCGAACATCAGCATTGTGTAGCAGCCGGTATCGCCGTGGAACACGAGATCGACCGGCGCCCGCTTGTGCTGCCGGCGCATGAAGCTGGTGTCCCGGAACTGTTTTTTGATCTCGATCAGCAAACTCGCTGAATCGCGGTGCGGACAACCGGGGCAGAAGGTTGGCGTCCGCGGCGGTAGCTTGACCTCAAACGTGCCGGTTTCGCGCACGAGCGCAACAGCCCGGTCAATCTGCGGTTCGTCGAGCGTCAGATTTGGATCGTGGAAAAACTTGCCGAGCGGGCCGAGGCGTTCGATGAGCAAACTTGGATTAAAGCCGCGCGTTGATGGAATTCCCTGCAGGCCGGCGGGAAATTCCTTGCCCCAGACGTTTGTGCGATTAGCGCCGGTGGCGCTCTGGTTCAGCTTGCCGACAATTTCGCTGATTTGTTCTTCCATGAACCCACGGCGTTCTTCGATGACGAAGATGCTGCGGACTTGCCGGGAAAATTCTTCGACGATGACCGGGTCCACCGGATAGCTGACGCCGAGTTTGAGGATCGGCACCTGACCGGCCACGCCGAGTTCGTGCAAGGCGTGTTGGAGGTAGCTGTAGCCGATGCCGGTTGCCACAAATCCGATTTCCGCGCGCCACTTGGGGTTTTCGCGCGCATTGACAATCTGGTTTGCGCCTAGCCTGCGGGCGCTGGCGAAGAGGCGCGCGAATCGTTCCGGCATGCCTTGTTCGCGTAACCACGTGCGCGGCGGCAAGAGCACCGTCCGCTCGAAATCGATCGCGGCGGTATCAATATTAAATTTTTTGAGCGTGCTGACGTCTGGGAAATGATTTGGCCGGCAGGTGACGCTGCCACCGCCATCGGCTTGGTTGGTGGTGACGAGGTAACCGATAAAAATATTGGCTTCTTGTGACAGTTTGAAAGCGAGGCCAATCCAGTCTTTAAGCTCTTGATTGGTGGACGGTTCCAAGACCGGCAGGTACATATGCTTGCAGAGATACCGGGAATCCGCCGGCACCTGCGTCGAATCGCTCCAGGGATCGTCGCCGATCAGCACGAGCGCGCCGCCGTTGGGGTGCGGGCCGGCCAGGTTACCGAGCGCGAGAGCATCGGCCGCCACGTGCAGACCGACAGATTTCATGGCGCAAATGCCGCGCAAGGGGGCCATTTGCGAGCCGTTGAGCATGGCCGCGCCGAGGGCTTCGTTGTTGGCGATGGAACCGCGGATGCCGCGGGCTTTCAGCAGCGGCGCGATGTCTTCCATCGTGTCGAAAAATCCCGCCACGGGAGAACCCGGATAGCCGGTGAGCAAATGCACGCCACCGTCAACTTCTAGCGCGCCTTTGATCAACAACTCGTTACCGGTGTAAACCTCAGCGCCGGTCTCTTTAAGGAACCGCGGATCCACTTTCATGCAGAGAGATTCCTACCACAGCTTCACAAGGTTGGCGAGGATTTCGTTTCTTGCGTTCGCCGGCCGGCTAGCTTAGAAGTGGCGGCGCATGAAACATGGGTTTTTAATTTTATCAGTTATATTGGCAGCCGGTTGTGCGAGCAAGGTGCCGCTGCAAACGTTGCGCTTTCACGAACAAGTCGCTGGCAACTTGCCGGTGGAACACGTGCGCCAGGTGTCCGTGTCCAGCACCCGGCAACAATTGGCCATCAATCCGTATCCAACCTTAACCGAGCGCGATGTGCTGGCAGCCAAGCTGACGCCGACCGCCGGTGGCGATGCGGTATTGCTGAAGTTTGATGCGCACGGTGCCAATGTGCTCGCCGAGATGACCACGCGGATGCGCGGACAGTCGGTGGTGGTATTTGTGAATGAACGGCCGGTTGCGGCGGTGCTGGTGGAGCGCGCCAATGCGACTGGGGAATTATTGCTCACCGGCGATTTGACCGACGAACAAACCAAGTTGCTGGTGGATTCGTTGAACAAGGTTGATAAGAAAAAGTCGACGGACGAAAAAAACAAATCGGAATGAAATCGGTCTGGCTCGTTTTTCTCTGTTTGTTACCGGTAGCGGCGTGGCCGCTGGATCTTTGTTTGCCGACCGGTAACGATGCGCTGCTGCAAGGCCGCGATGCTGACTTTTTTCAGCCGACGGTCGAAGGTGTGACTGAGTCAGGGATGTTCGGCTGTGTGCGCAGCCACGGCCACCGGCTGCATGAGGGGATTGATATCAAATGCCTCCAACGCGACCGGCGCGGCGAGCCGCTCGATGCCATTCACGCAGTGGCCGATGGTGAAGTGGCGTTCATTAACGCCAAACCGGGCCTGTCAAATTACGGCCGGTACATCGTACTTGAGCACCGGTGGGACGGTGTGGCCGTGTACACGCTCTACGCGCATCTGAACGCCATCGCTGACGGCTTGGCCGTCGGTCAGCCGGTTCGCAAAGCGCAAGCGATCGGCACGCTGGGGCACTCCACCAACACGCGCGAACGGATTCCAGCGGAACGGGCGCATTTGCATTTTGAAATCAACTTGCTGCTCAACCCGAACTTCCACAGCTGGTATCCGAAACGCGACCCGCAGGCGCCACCATTTGGAGATTTCAACGGGAAGAATTTATTTGGCCTCGATCCGGCGGCGGTGTTCAAGGAATTCGCCGGTAACCGCAAGCTGAATTTTGCGGACTACGTCGCCCGGCAGCGCGTTGGGTTCACGGTGCTGGTGAGCGCCCGGCAATTTCCGTGGTTGCGGATGCATCCGGAACAAGTTTGCCAGCCGGCACAAG
>JBAWWR010000098.1:0-9041 GCA_037146675.1 Verrucomicrobiota bacterium
TGCCCGAAATTCTTGCCGAAAAATTTCTCCCAGCTCGCCGGCCGCGGCGCCGGTGAGTCCGTGCGGAGCGGATGCACAACCGGCGACTGCCGGGCGTCATCCACCAAACCGCGCCACGCCGGGTCGAAACTTTCAAATCTCCGGTCGTGCATCACATACTGGGGCTGCAACGATTGCCGGAGCATTTCGTTGGCGGCGTAGGCGGCTTCGTAAACTAAACTCTGTTTGGCGGCAATGCCGGCTTGGGCGGCAACTTCGTAAGGCGCGGTAACGCTGGAACTCGCGCAGGAAGTATGTTCGGCGGCGAGAAAAAGTTGCCGGCGCACGGCATTGGCTGCCGCGCCGGTAATCCCACGCCGTTCGGCAACCGCGGTCCGACGTTGCGCTTCCAGCAGCGTGGCGGTTTCGCGCGGACCGATGGCCATGATGCCGGACGCCCACCAGTCGGTCCAGTCACCGGCATAAGTCGGGGCGCGTTCGGCCACCGGCACCAGAAAATCGAACCATTCTCGCAACGTCGCCGTCCGCATCCGCGGCCAACCGTGTTCGACGGCGAGCTTGTTGTAGCCGGTCAGATGCTCGAGGTAGCGCGAGTGCGGCCCCATGTTGTCGGGCGGAATGTTCGTAACCTGGAGGAGTAGTTTTTCGTAAGGATACCGGCGCAACTCGGCAATCCGCAGCGGCGCGACGGCGGACGTCGGGTAGGCCTCGTGATTCAGACCCCAGTACGCGCCGTGATTATAATGCGTGCCTTGCCAGCAGAGCAGTTTCCGACCAGAGGCGGCTTGCCACTGGAAAGCGGTCCAGCGTTTTAACCCGCCACCGCAGACAAAATTCATTGCCATCCCGAGCGCGTTGACTTTGGCGTCGAGCAACGCGTCGGCCCACGGCCAACTCAAACCGTTGATGTCGCAGCCGAGGGCGACGGAAATCGGAATCCCTTCGGCGCGCAATTCATCGAGCATGCCGAGCGTGGCGCGGATTGTCGCGTCATCGGCCAGCGGCGTGGGTTGTAGTGGCAGGCCGGCTACTTCAATGTCGCCGCGCGCGACGCATTCCAGAAACGCACGGCGTTGCCGGGCGGAACGGGCGCGCAAGTAACCTTGCACGACCCAAGCGCACTCGCAGGTCCACCGGTAACGCAGCGCCGGGTCGCGGTCGGCATTGGGCCGGCAAAGCGCGACCGCCTCGTCGATGTATTGGTAATGCCGTTGCTCGACAATGGCCGGGTGGGACGTATAGCCCCAATCGGTATGCGAATGATGGACGACTAAAATTTCGCGAACATTCATACTTCAGACTTAAATTGCTGCCGGTAATGTCAGACTGGCTTGAGATTGGCCCGGGACTTCACGTCCGCGACCATCTGTTGCCAGTACTTTTGCAGAAACGGCGGATTCTGCAAGCTGTCGCGGACATAAGAACGGTCCGCCCGTTCCAGATCCAAAACTGCCGTGATCATTTCTTCCTGATAATAACCCGCCTCGGCCAACGGAATCCCGTGCGGATCGCGGATGAACGATGCGCCGCTGGTGGCTTGGCGTCCATCCGGTGCCATCCCAATTGTATTGGCAACGCAATGGAAAATTTTTGTGTTCGGCCCGACCGGTTGCTGGGCGCGACCAGACGTGCGCTTCCAAGTCACAGCCTCAATCTCGTCGGAGCTGCAGGACGGATGAAACAAAATCTGCGCGCCGGCCATCGCCGGGAGCCGGTACAGCTCTGGGTGCCGACCATCACGGCAAATCACCAACGTGCACAGCACGCCATCGATTTCGAACAGCGAGAGCTTGTCGCCGCCCCGGCAATAGCGTTTCTCGTCGGTACCGGCCGTGTTGATCTTGGCGTACTCGTGGACAATCGTGCCGGCGGGATTAATGACATGGGCGAGGTTCAGAAACCGGTCGGCCGTCTTTTGGATGGTGCCGGCAATGACCCAAATCTTGCTCTCGGCCGCCGCCCGGCACACCTGATCGAGAGCGCGCCGGACCTCGGCTGGGTCAAGTTCAACCAGATACGGGAAATAATAGCTGGTGAGATTGGCTTCCGGGAACAACACGACCCGGTTGCCGTCCGCCGCCGCGGCCTTGATGTAATGCAGCGTCCGCTCCAGATTGAACGCCAGTGACTTGGCCCAGTGCATTTGCACGCTCGCCACCGGCAAGACTTTGTTATTTGGCATATTCGCTACCTGTGAATGCTCGTTCACGACTTAGCGGAAGCTAACAATAGGCTTGCAGTCTGTAAAGTTGAATACGATATATTACGACCATGACACGGCAGCACCAAATCGCCGACTGCGGCGATTTTTTGGACTCGATATTGAGCGACAGGGTTTATTAATGGTCCTGTGGCCTCACCGTTTCTATAAATTCCAACCACCACCCATGACACTCGTCAGCACCTGAAGAAACAGCTTATGAAACCTAATGAACAAGCCTCACTCGACACAATCCGCCAACGCCTCGTCTATCTCCTGACCGGGGAAGGCGCGCCGCTCACCGCCCAACCGTTCGTCGCTTCAGCAATCACTGAATTAGACAAGACGGTGGACGCCTTGATCGCCAAACAAACTTGGGAGCCCGGCAATCCGGAGCACGGCAATATTACCGGGAAACCGATCAGCCATGCGCAATTTACGATCTTCACGCACTACCTCGGCCATACCCGGCGCCTGTTCGTGGCGTGGCGTAGTCCGTTCTCGCGCCACTACAAGAGCGCCAAAGTCCTCGAACGCGCCATTGCCGGCCTGCGCTTCGGAGAACGCTATGTCCGCCCAGACAAACCGCGCGACGGCAGTTGGTATATGTGGGACATCGGCTTCGCCAGTTCGCTCTGCAACCAACTGATCCTCGGTGGCGACAGCATTCCGTCCGACCTCCGCCAACTTATTGTGGAAGACCTCGGCGCGATGCCGTCGAAAGTCTTCTCGCTCGACCGCCTGCAAGGTATCACCCGTCCGCCGGTCACCAGCGGTTCGAACAACCTCGACATTTTGCATACCGGCTTCCTCCGCGGACTGGCCTTCAACGATCCGCAGTGGATCACCACGGTCATGACACAAGTCCCCATCGCCATCAGCCCGAACGCCGGCGGCGAGGGAGTCCAGCCCGACTGGAGTTATCATTTCCACGGCCACGGCGTGAATACCGGCTACGGGACGGGCTGTCTCGCTTCGCAGGCCGAATGGCTGTACCTGACGCAAGGCACGCTGTGGCAACTCCCGGATAGCCTCCGCGAGGTGCACATCAACATGATCAGCGAATTTTTCGCCCGCAACATGTGGCGCGGCCGGCAGGTGCCGTACTCCACCGATCGCGGCATCACTGGGCCGGGGGCGATTTATGGGCGCGGCTTTCTCGGAATAGTGCTGTTCGGATTGCTCACGGACTTACCGGCCAAAGACAAGGCCATTATTGCCGCGGCCACGGCCGATTATCTGAAATGCCTGGGGCCCGACGGCGAGCTCATGACTCATACCGCCACCGAACAAGGCAACGAGGCCAATATCCTCCCGGCGCTATTGTTGGCCAGCGTTCCGCAACCGGTGCAAGGCGACATCAATATTCTGTCCGGCTTCCGCTATTACCCGCACAGTTCGTTCGCTCTCCTCCGGCAAACGAATTGGTTTGCCGCCGCCCGGATGCCGGCTGCGAAGAACAAAACCTGGAACTCAATGCTCGGTGCGCACATCAAAGGCTCGTCGGGCGCGGAGTTCTCCATCGCGTTCATGACCGATGGCCGGGAGTTCGATCACTCCACCATCCCGACGATGAACTGGAAACGCCTGATGGGCGTGACCCGGTGCGACGCCATTGAACAGCCGCCCGAATCCTACGGCCAAAGCACATTTTGCAGCGGACTGGCCGGCGACGAAATTGCCGTGCTCGGCTTGCAATATCTGCTCGCGCCCGCCGGCCAAGAGACGCTGCGCGCCAACAAAAGTTTGTTCGCCACACCGGACGCGCTGGTCTTGCTCGGCAGCATGGTCCGCTGCGACTCTGCTGAGCCAGTGGTCACCACATTGTTCCACGCCCCGCTGATTGACGGCGAGCCGCTCGCCAATGAACAGGATGGGGTCCGCGAAATCAAAGCCGGTGCAACGGTGAAAATTCGCAATGTCACCATCCGCCTCCTCACCGATGCCCAACTCATCATCGAGACCCGCAAAGGTGCGCACAACGAACTCAACATGCCGGCGCGCGCACCGGCGGATCCCGACAAAATCACCGTGTGGAGTAAAGTCTACGAACGCCGGTGGGTGTACCTCGTCGTCAACCACGGCGTCCGCCCAACCAACGGCCGCTATGGCGCCATTATCTCCCCCGGTAAACCCACCGATCTCAAAATTGTGCATGAAGACGGCCACCACCGGGTCGCGACACTCGACGAAAGTACCGGCGGCGAAGTCCGGTTCCCCACCGACTGGCGCAAGCCGATCGGCTCGTCGTACTGGGGCGCGGAGCAACATCAATGGGGCAGCATTGCGCGTTGGACACCAAGCGACGCACCGACCCACGCGAATCTTGAAATCACACCGCCGGCGCGCTTTGTGATTGGCTCCGAAAACGCCAATACAGAAATCATCTTACCGGACGGTCTCGAGGTGGAAAACGTGACACTGAAAACCTATGAGGGCCGCGCCTTCCCAGCGAACCTCTTGTCATTGCCGGCGAAAGGTCAGGTACTCAAATTGCGGGTGCGCCGAGTCGCCAACTGAACTGATCGGAAATTGCTTTTGACGCCAAAATCATGCTTGCGCAGGGGGGGTAAACGCGTCAGCACTATTCTCTAGAATAGCTGAGTGCCACTTTGCGAACTTTCTCAATGCCGGCGCAGTCGCGACTGCGCCGGCGAACGCATTCCTGACTCGCGAATATCGCAAGCCGTTTGTCGTGCCGGGCGAATCGGAGATATGAGGGTACGACCATGAAAGACCAGTGTTTCTTCCAAGCAGGGTTCGCTCGTCTGCTGGCGGCCGCGTTGTGCCTGGCCGCGCACGCTGCGGAGGCCGAACTGCGGGTGTGGACCGTCACCGAAACCCGGCATGTACTGCGCAGTGAACTACCGGGGCAGCAGCGTGAGGCAAAGCTGACCGCCGCGCGTAATGAGTGGGTGAGCTTTCAAATCCTGATGCGGGCCGATGCGCCGGTGCGTCTTTTGGACGTAGAGGCAGGTGAACTGCGTGGACCGGACGGCAAGAACTCAGGGGCAATTCGCTGGCGCTTCTATCGCCAACACCAACTCCGCTTGGAGACTGGCACGTATCGGAACGCCGACTTCAAACCGGACTGGTATCCTGACCCACTGATTCCCTTTGAGCACCCACTGGCAGGGGAGAAGCTGAAAGACGCCCGGTTCAAGGCTGTGCCCTTCGACCTGCCCACTGGAGAAACGCATGGCTTCTGGGTGGACCTTCAGGTGCCAAGCAATGCGGTGGCTGGCGAGTATCGCGGTACTTGTCGAGTCACTGCCGAACAAGGTCAGGCGGTCGAGATTCCCGTCATCCTGACCGTGTGGGATTTCGCCTTGCCGCCGGTGCCCGCGCTGGAAACTGAATTCGGCTCGCCCGCGGTAAGGATGTCATCCTATTACCGCGAACGTGCCAAAGCAGGCCGGGAGACGGCGCCAACGAACTGGCCGCTGATCGAAACCCAATGCGCCGAACTGCTCGCCGACCATCGCCTGAACGCGGTTCCGCCAGAGGAAATGCTTCGTCCGGTGGCGCAGCCCGACGGTTCATTTCGCATCCCGGTGGACCAAGTGCGGGCGTTGCGTGAATTCGTCGAGCGCTACCACGTCAACACCCTCCCGATCCCGCATCCCTCCGGCGCCGTCAAGGATCCGGACCTAGAGCGGGACAAGCTGCGCGCTTGGCTGGGGGCCTTCGACCGTGCAGCCAAGGAACTCAACCGGCCTCATCTCGTTTTTTTCACCTACCTGAGGGACGAACCCAACACGCTGGAGGACTATCGCTACGTGCAGAAGTGGGGCCGCGCCATCCACGAGGCCAAGTCGGTCGTGAAAGTCATGGTCGTCGAGCAGCCCTGGACGGAGCCGGGTAAGGGCGGCGCGGACAGCGCTTGGGGCGACCTCTACGGCGCGGTGGACATCTGGTGTCCGCTCTTCTCGCTGCACAGCCAGGAAGACGCCGCCAAACGCCAGGCCCTGGGCGAAACCATTTGGACCTACACCGCGCTCTGCCAGGGCCAGCCTACGCCCTGGTGGCACATTGACTACCCCCTGCTGAACTATCGCGTGCCGGCATGGATGGCTTGGCGCGACCATATGAAAGGCCTGCTCTACTGGGGCGGCATGTCCTACTGGACGAAGGTCGAAGATCCCTGGCAGCAAGCTCCCTATTACGCCGGCAGCGGCAACTTTCAGCAGGGCCAAAAAGGCATTCTCTTCCACGGCGAAGGCTCGCTGGTATATCCCGCCCGCGCTGTGGGCTACGATGGCATTGTGCCCACGATCCGCCTGAAAGCCTTGCGCGACGCGGTCGAGGATTACGACTACCTCGCTCTGCTCGAACAACTGGGCAAGGCGGCTGAAGCGGAGGTAATCGTGAAACAATTGACCAAATCGTTTTTCGAATGGGATAGAGACCCCGCCGCTTACGAGACAGCCCGGGCCCGCTTGGCCGCCTTGATTCTCTCCGCTTCGAGCCACTGAACTGAACGGATTGGGGATTACTTTTGACACCCGAATCACGCTTGCGCAGGGGGTTAATTGCTCTCTGCCAACCGTCGAGAACAGACCCCCGATTCCCTGTGCTGCCTCTGCCGCGCGACTCCGGCGTCAGAACCCCTTCTTCAACGCGAAAGCTAGGCGGGCGCCCTCATGATCGCGGGTCCGCTCAATGTGCCGGATAATGCGCTGCCGCAAGTCGGCCGCCACAGCCCGATACGCGGGATCGCCCACAAGATTCTTCAGCTCAAACGGATCTTTCTCCAAGTCATATAGCTCATGCCCATCGAAAAGCGCCGCCACATATTTATACGGCCCATGCATGACGATCCGTTGCGGGAAGTCCTCCCCGTGCCCCGCGTGCTCGCACACCAATTCGTCCGGCCACTGGACCGCCGCATCGCTTTGGCAGAGCGGTAAGAGAGAGCGGCTGGCCATCGCGGCCGGCACGGTCACACCGGCGGCGGCCAGCATCGTCGCCGTCACATCCATGTTACTGATCAGCTCCGTGGTGGATCGCCCCCCGGCAAACCGGGCCGGCCACCGGATGGCGAACGGGACGCGGGTGACCTCCTCGATGAAGGTGGACGCCTTGTCCCACAGGCCGCCGTGGCAGGCCACGGCATCCCCATGGTCCGCACACCAGATCACGATCGTGTTGTCGGCCTGACCGGATGCCTCCAGCGCATCCAGGATCTGGCCAATCGCGGCATCGGTCTGCAGGCCCTGGCCGTACGCCTTCGCCAGAATCTCCTGCCACACGGACCACTCCGTCCACCGGCGGGCACCCGCATGGTGGTAATGGCGGTGCAGGAGATAGCGCAGCGGGCGGCCGGTAAGATCGTCGCGGAAGGTGGGATACTCCGGGATCTTCTTGGGATCAAACAGGGACGCATAGGGCTCCGTGGGGAAATACGGATTGTGGGGGCCCCAGAAACTGGCGACCAAGCTCCAGGGCTGCGCGCCCTGGGTCAGCTCCTGCAATTTGTTCACAGTCAGATGGGCCACGAATTGCTCTTCGTGCGCCGCGGGCGGCCCCACCAGCACGCCGCTACTGCCCATGAAATGGAACGGACTCTTGTGCTCGAGGGCGATCGTCTGCCCCTCCCATTCAGGATAGTCCAGCTGGTGTTCGATTTGCGCCCGCGCCGCACCGAAGCCACGCTCGGCCGCGTAGCGCTTGTACTCGTCAGACATGTAGACTTTGCCGTAGTCCGGCAAGGCCCAGCCCTCGATGCCGTAGTCCGCCGGCAGGCGTGTGTGCGAACAGTGCCACTTGCCAATGTAGGCGTTGCGGTAGCCGGCGCGCGCCAGATGATGGCTGTACAGTTCCTGGTTGGGCTTGAAATCGCCACCGTAGTCGCTGTTATACATGAGCCCGTGCTGGCTCGGGTACTCGCCGGTCATCATGCTCGACCGGGCCGGCGTGCAGACCGGGCTCACCGAGTAAGCCCGCTCGAACCGGACGCCTTCGCCGCAGAACTTCTCGTACCTCGGCCAGACATACTCAAACTCACCCGGCCGGTGGTGCCCGTGGAACGCCTGATGGTCCGTAACGATGAACAAAATATTAGGTTTGTCCGACATAGTACTAAGCATCTTGGCCCGGCGGCGAAGGATTGCAAGGGAAGAATGCGTCAGTAACATCGGGAACTGCGGATTTCATTGCGGAGTAAAGATTGACTCGCGGGGCGTAAATTCGGACACTATCCGACCTGATTTATGAACACTACCAAACTGGCTGCCCTCGCCACAATTCGTGACCGTTGGCTCTTCGTTCACTGTGGAGTCGGCGCACCGGCATCCAGTCGGGCGAGTGTGGCGGATGCCGTTGAAAAAATTGACGCCCTTGCCGACTCTGTTCTGGCCCGCCAAGCCTGGAAGCCCGGCAGCCCAGAACACGGCAGCCCCTATGGCAAAGTCCTGACCCATGCTGAGTTCACTTTCGGCACCGGTGTCTTTGAGTTAATTGTCAAACTGGCCCTCGCCTGGCGTTGTCCATTTTCGCGGCACTCCCAGAAGCCCGAGATCCTGGAGCGCATCATTGCCGGGTTGCGGTTTGGCGAGCGCTACGTCCGCCCCGATCAACCGCGGGATGGCAGTTGGCATTCGTGGGACATTGGTTTCCCCGGTAGCCTCTGTTCCACGTTGCTGCTCTGCGGCGATCAAATCCCCGCCGATTTGCGCCAGTTGATTTTGGAAGACCTCGACCATATGCCCTGCAAGATTTTCAAGCTCGACCGTCTCCAGGGGATCGTCGGTCGGCCAGTGGCCAGCGGGTCGAATGACCAGAGCGTGCTGGCGTGCGGCTTGTTGCGCGGCCTGATTCTGAACGACCCGCAATGGCTCGA
>JBAWWR010000099.1:0-8994 GCA_037146675.1 Verrucomicrobiota bacterium
TTGCTTACGCGACGGATTTGCGGTAGCCATGAACCGGTTTAATCGAAGAAAGGAAGACGCAGTTTGAAGAAATACGAAGGTTTGTTTATTTTAGATGTGGTCGGCAATGAAGATGCCGAAAAAGAACTCATTGAGCGGATTCAGAAAGACATTGAGCTGGCGGGCGGCCGTGTCGAGACTGTGCAAAAGATGGGGCCAAAGCCGTTTGCGCGCATCAGCGCAAAGCGGTCGGCCGGGCACTACGTCAATGTGATTTTTGATGCGCCGGCGAAGGCAATCGGCGAACTGGACGCGAAATTCAATCTCGACACCGAGATGTTTCGTTGGCAAATCACGGAAGTGATTGCTGAAAAAATCCGCAAAAAGAAGAACAAGAAAGACAAGGCGGATAAAGTCGCAACTGTCAAAGCTTAGTGTCTCATGGCCAATCTTAACAAAGTCATGTTGATGGGGAATCTGACCCGAGATCCCGAGGTGCGTTATACACCTAAAGGCACAGCGCTTGCCACCATCGGCTTGGCGGTCAACCGCACTTGGACAACCGAGAGTGGTGAGAAGAAGGAAGAAGTGACCTTCGTAGATGTTGAAGTTTGGGGACGGCAAGCGGAAACTATCGGCCAGTATTTGTCAAAAGGCCGGCCGCTGTTTGTTGAAGGCCGTCTCAAGCTCGACCAGTGGGACGACAAAGAGTCGGGCCAGAAGCGCAGCAAGTTGAAGGTTGTTTGCGAGAATTTTCAGTTCCTCGGCGCACCGAAGGGCAATGCCGAGTTTAGTGATCAGCCACCGGCAGCGCGGCCGCCGCGACCGGTGGGCAAGCCGGTGTCGAAGCCGGCCGCCGAAGAAGAAGCCGCACCGCCTGCCGGTGACGGCGACGATAACATTCCATTTTGAACAACGAAAGAGTAACCAGCTATGCCAAGAGACACTGAATACGAAGCCCCGCCGCGGACATCCCGCCGGGAAGTCATCACCAAACGCGATTGCAAACTTTGTAAGGACCAGGTCCGCATTGACTATAAACAGGGCGACCTGTTGAAAAAGTTTATGACGGAACTGGGGAAGATTTTGCCGCGCCGTTTTTCCGGTAACTGCGCCATGCACCAGCGCCAACTCGCTGCCGCCATCAAGCGCGCGCGGGTGATGTTGATCGTCCGGTAATTAAGAGCAAGCACCATGAGTATCCAGATTATTCTTACAGCTAAAGTCGAACATCTCGGAGATGAAGGCGCGACAGTTAAAGTTGCTGACGGTTACGCGCGCAATTTCCTGATTCCGCAAGGCCTCGCGATGGAAGCAAGTGCTGGCAATTTGCGCCGGGTAGCAGCGATGCAAAAGAAGCGCGCGACCGATGAAGCGGCATCGTTGGCAGGTGCTCGGGAAATTGAGAGCCAACTGACAAAGCAATCATTCACGATTAACGCACCAGCCGGCGCCGACGAAAAACTATTCGGCTCGGTGACAGCAGCAGACATCGCTGAGGCGTTGGCGAAAGAAGGTATTGTTGTTGATCGTAAAAAGATTGTGATTGAACATCCGATTCGCACCTGTGGCGTTTTTGACGTGGATGTGAAATTGCACTCCACGGTTGCGACCAAGGTCAAGATTTGGGTTGTTGCCGCTGAAGTCGCTCCGTCGATTTCTGCCGCGGCCGCACCGGTGATCGCTAGCACGAAGAAGTCGAAGAAGAAATAGGCGGTAGTCGCGGCTCAACTTCATGCCTCCGACAAAAATCATCACGTCGGAACAGGCAGTAACGGCCGCCGGTAACGGGCGTAGTCGCCCCGCGCTCGCATTGGAACGCATCCTGCCGAATAGCCTCGAAGCCGAAATGGCGGTACTCGGCGCGATGCTACTCAGTCCGGAGGAAGCCGCCGCGCAAGCCCGGGAACACCTCGGCGAAGGCGATTTCTATTACGCTACGCATCAGGTAATCTTCCGTGAACTCGCCGTCATGCAAGACACCTTGCGAGCGGTGGACATGGTCACGTTGACGCAGCGGTTGCAAGACAAAGGTGTGCTTGATGAAATCGGTGGCGCGGCGTACCTCGCGGACCTCGTTTCGCGCGTGCCCACGACCGCCAACGTCGAACACTACATCGGCATCGTCAGTGAAAAACATCTCTTGCGCAAGCTGATCAATGCCGCGCATGACATCATGACCCGGGCCTTCGACCGGCAAGATGATGTGACGGCTTGGATTGACGAAGTCGAACAGCAGATCTTTAATATCAACGCCGACAAAACAGCGACGGGCCCACGGCCGGTCAACGAATTTGTTAAGCAGGCGATGGAAAATCTCGAGAAGCTGTTCGATCAGCGTGGGGCTGTCTCGGGCTTGGCGACGGGGTTTCGCGATCTCGACAAGTTGACATCCGGGTTGCACGGCGGCAACGTTTTTATTATTGCGGCCCGGCCGTCCATGGGTAAGACATCATTGGCCATGAACATTGCCGAGAATGTTGCCATTGATCAGAACATTCCGGTTGGCGTGTTCAGCTTGGAAATGTCGTCCGACGAACTCGTCAAGCGCATGTTGTGTTCGCGGGCGCGGGTCAACATGCAAAAAATTAGCGGCGGATTTATGTCGGAGCGGGATTTTCCGAAGCTGACAACGGCCGCGAGCGAATTGATGAAAGCGCCATTGTACATTGACGACACCGCCGGCTTGTCGATCAATCAGGTCCGGGCGCGGGCCCGGCGCTTGCGGCAACAATACAAGATTCAATTGCTCGTGATTGACTATCTCCAGCTCATGAAAGCGCCATCCAAGCGCGCCGATATGAGCCGGCAAGTTGAAGTCGCCGATATTTCTTCCGGCATCAAGGCGCTGGCAAAAGAATTGAACATCCCGGTCATCATTCTTAGCCAGCTCAACCGGCAGCCTGAAACACGCGAGGGCAAACCACGGATGGCGGACTTGCGTGAGTCGGGTTCGTTGGAACAGGACGCAGACATAGTCGGTTTGTTGGTGCGGCCGGAAGTGTACGAGGATGACGCTGAAAGCCGCGAGAAACTCAAAGGCCAAGCGACATTGATTATCGCCAAGCAACGTAGCGGCCCGACCGGCAGTGTGAACCTCAGCTTTATCAGCGAATACACGCGGTTTGAGGATGCGGCGCGCATCAGTAACGAAGATTTACCTAACGACAAGGAGGCAGAATGAAACGGTGGCTAATATTATTGATCTGCTGTGTGGCGTGCTTCCCAGTTTGGGCTGTGGAAGAAGAAGGCCCGACAGTCCGTGAAATCGAGGTTCGATTTGTCGGGCCGGAAACCGTCAACCGCTCCATTGTGCGTGCCAACGTCCAAACGACCGTCGGCAAGCCGCGATCGCATGACACGATTGAGCAGGATGTGCGGGCATTGATTGGGACCGGTTTTTTCCTCGACGTGCGTGTGTTGGAGGAACAAATCAAGGACGGCGTTCGCGTGATTTATCAGGTGACCGGTAAGGCGTCACTCAAAGAAATTACCGTCGGAGGCGGCAAGTTGATTCGCAATGATCGACTCAAACGCGAGATCACGTTGAAAGTCGGTGACGTGCTGGACGAGCGCAAGGCGCACGAGAGTGCGGCCAAGATGGTGGAAGTGTATCAGAAAGCGGGTTTCCCAGATGCCAAAGTTGAGCCGATTAGCAGCATTGATAAGGATACCGGCAAGGCGATCTTAAAATTTAATGTCACGGAAGCTGACCGGGTTTTCATCAAGGCAATCCAGATCACCGGTAACAAGTCCGTCAAGACACCGGCACTGCTCAAACTCGTTAAAACCAAGCGGCGCTGGTGGGGGTCGTGGATGGCCGGTTCTGGTGTGTTAAAGGACGAACAATTTGCGGAGGATTTGGAGAAGATTCGCGATCATTACCGGTCGAAAGGCTACATTGACGTTGAAATCAAGGGGACGCGCATTGAGCGGGTTGGAAAACAGTGGTTGATCGTGCACATCGATTTATTTGAGGGCCAGCAATACAAAATCGGTACGGTCAAGATTGAGGGCAACAAGTTGTTTCCAGCAGCGCAGCTCCAAAAACTTCTCAAAATGACCAGTGGCAAGGTTTTTACGCCTGATGGTTTATCAAAAGATATCAAAGTGCTGGAAGATTATTATGGTGGCCGTGGTTATTTGGACACACGCATTAACACGAAACGGGACGCCAACGTCGAGACCGGCCAGCTCGACCTCATTTATACTCTGCAAGAGGGAGAGCTCACTTACATCGAAAAAATTGTCATCCGCGGCAATACGAAAACCAAAGATAAGGTAATTCGCCGGGAACTTGCGGTTGCGCCGGGTGATATTTACAACACCGTCAAAGTAGACGCCAGTAAGGAGCGACTCAAGAATCTGGGTTACTTCGCCAAGATTGACGCCTCCCCGGAGCCGACATCGATTCCAAATCATCGTGACGTTGCGATTCAATTGGAAGAGCAACGCACCGGCAATGTGACATTCGGCGCCGGTTTCAGTTCTGTCGATAATCTCATGGGCTTTGTGGAAGTTTCACAGGGAAACTTCGACTTATTCAACTGGCCGACCTTTACCGGTGCCGGTCAAAAGGCGCGGGTGCGTATGCAGTTGGGCTTAAAGCGACAAGACTACATTATTTCGTTGGCCGAACCGTGGTTTCTCGATCAGCGGTTGCTATTGGGCTGGGATTTATTCCATACGCGCAGCAGTTACCTAAGTACCGAATTCTCAGAACAGCGGACCGGCACCTCCCTGCGGCTCGAAAAAGCCCTGAACGACTTCCTGCGCGCACAAGCCCAATATACCATTCAAAACATCGACTATGGTGTCAGCTCTACTGCGTCAGAAGAACTGCAATCGCAAAGCGGCACTAGTTTGCGTAGTTCGATGTTGTTGTCGTTGGTGCATGATATGCGCGACAGCGTGTTTTTGACGACGCGGGGGATGCGTTCAGAATTGTCAATGGAACTGGCTGGTGGTCCACTTGGCGGCAGTGTGGCGGACTACAAGTTGAACGCGAAATCAACGGTGTTTTTCCCGTTTTTCGACAAGCAGGTTTTACAGATTCTCGGAGCGGTCGGAACTGTGAGTGCTTTTGGCAGTACGAGAGGCTCAGGAGCGACTGTTACTGAGGCTGATGGAAGTACGGTCAAGGTGGATGATGTGCCGTTGTTTGACCGGTATTTCCTTGGCGGCGCGAACTCGTTGCGCGGGTTTTCTTATGGAAGCGTCGGTCCAAAGGACGTTGATGGTCAGCCGGTGGGCGGTAATACTACGGTAAACGCTATGGCGGAGTACTCCATACCGGTTGTGGAACGGGTGCGGGTTGCGGTGTTTTTCGATATTGGCGAAGTGGAAAAAAACTCGTATAGCTTTAGCGTTAGCGACATAAAATCGGATGCTGGCTTGGGTGTGCGGTTGAATTTGCCGGTCGGGCCGCTGCGGTTGGATTATGGTTATCCGATTCAGACGGACAGTCAGACTGGTAAGACCGGTAAAATTCAGTTTAGCAGCGGCTTCCAGTTTTGATAGAATTAACAACGAAAGGGACAAAAGTATGCATAAACACATGAAACATCTTCTCGGCATCGCCTTAGCGGTGTTCGCATTTCACAGTTCATCATTCGCCCAAACGCCGGGTGGACGAATTGTCACAATCGATCTTAATCGGCTATTTACGGAGTACTACAAGACTCCCGTGGCCTCTGCCAAACTGAAGGACACCGCCGAGCTGTTCAACAAAGAACACGACGAGATGCTGGCGCAATACCGAAAATTGGTTGATGACCTCAACAAGCTTCGCGAAGAGCAGGATAAGACTGAGTACACTCCCGAAGTTCGCGAGCAAAAGAAAAAAGCTGTCCAAGATAAATTAACTGAGACTCAGGCGAAGCAGCGCGAAATCGAGGAATACCGTGCTCAACACCGGCAGATGCTCGACCAACAGACCCAGCGCATGCGCCAGAACATCATCAAGGAAATCAAAGAGATCGTTCTGAAAGAGTCCCGCGACGCCGGCTACGGCATCGTCTTCGATAAGTCCGGCAACACTGCGAACGGTGAGCCAACAATCATCTACTCGCAAGACGCGATTGATATTACTGAAGACATGCTTAAGGTTCTAAACAAGAACAAGCCGACTGAAGCACCCAAGGTCGAAGAAAAAAGCTCCACTAAACCGGTTGAGAAGAAATAATTGTGCAGTTAACTGCCCGCGAGATTGTCGCTATTACCGGCGGGACACTCGCTGGTAATCCAGACGTAGTCGTGACTGGTGTTGCTGGGATTAAGGAAGCCAGACCCGGCGACGTGACGTTTATCGCCAGCCCGAAATACGCTGTCGCGCTCAAAACGACGCAAGCGTCCGTGATTCTATTGCCGCAGACGATGGCTAGCGACTCACCGGCGACGCGAATCATCGTGGACGAACCAATGCAGGCTTTTGCTAGGTTGGTCCAGAAGATCACGCCGCCACAGGTTAGCTTTGCGCCCGGTATCCATCCAACGGCAGTGATTTCTCCGACCGCCAAACTCGGTAAAGATATTTCGGTTCAACCTCACGCCGTTATCGAAGCCGACGCTGTCGTCGGCGACCGGTCAGTCATCGGCGCCGGTAACTTTGTCGGGACCGGTTCGCGAATTGGCACGGATTGCGTGTTTCATGCCAACGTCACATTACGTGAGCACACCGTCATCGGTTGTCGCGTGATTCTCCATGCCGGCGTTGTGCTTGGTGCGGACGGCTTCGGTTTTGAAATGGTCGAAGGCCGTCATAAAAAGATTCCCCAACTCGGCAATGTTGAAATTGGCGACGATGTCGAAATCGGCGCTAACACCGCGATTGACCGGGCACGGTTCGGCACCACGCGCATCGGCCGGGGCACGAAAATTGACAACCTTGTCCAGATTGGCCACAACTGCGTCATTGGCGAGCACTGCATTATTTGCGGGCTTGTTGGCATGGCCGGTAGCACGATTGTCGGCAATTATGTGACCATTGCCGGCCAAGTCGGGATTGCCGGGCATCTGACCATTGGCGATAAGTCCATCATCATGGCGCAAGCCGGTGTGACCAAGGATGTGCCGCCTGGTTCCTTCATGCTCGGCGCCCCGGCGGTGCCGCACAAGGAATTCAAAAAGATCAACGCCGCCACGCAACGCTTACCGGAAACTCTCAGCAAGCTCCGCGAGCTTGAGCAGCAACTCGCTGAACTCCGCGACCGATTGTCCCACTCCACCTAAGTTGGCACAGTTTGGCTCCGCCACTCTGACACAGGTGTTCATTTTACGTGGCATTTTAAGCCCGGCACCGGGCTTGCTTAGTAGATGGTATGATTCGCTATGACAAGCTGACGATCAAGGCGCAGGAGGCGTTGCAAGCCGCCCAAACGCTGGTGCAGAAACTCAACCAGCAGGAAGTGGACTGCGAACACCTGCTCGCCGCGCTCATTCAGCAACCGGACGGGCTAGTGCGCCCATTGCTGAAGAAACTCGGGTTGCAGCCGGACGGCCTGCTCCGGAAACTCGACGAAGATTTGAAGCGCCGGCCGCAAGTTCACGGCGCGGCTGAAACTTTCCTGAGTAAATCGCTTAAGCAAACCCTCGATTCCGCCCAAACGCACGCCGACAAACTGAAAGACCAGTTTCTCAGCACGGAACATCTGTTACTCGGGCTCGCTGACCACAAAAAAGTCGCGGCCAAGACCGGCGACATTCTCAAGGCGCTCCGCGAAGTCCGTGGCAATGCCACCGTGACCGACCAGAATCCCGAAGATAAATATCAAACGTTGGAAAAATATGGCCGCGATCTGACCGAGGAAGCGCGGCGCGGCAAGCTCGACCCGGTCATTGGCCGCGATATGGAAATCCGACGCGTGATGCAGGTGCTTTCCCGGCGCACGAAAAACAACCCGGTCCTGATTGGCGAACCCGGCGTCGGCAAGACGGCAGTCGTCGAAGGTCTGGCGCGGCGGATCATTACCGGCGACGTACCGGAAGGTCTCAAAGGCAAACGCGTCGTTACATTAGATATCGGCTCCATGCTGGCCGGGGCGAAATACCGGGGCGAATTTGAAGACCGGCTAAAAGCTTTTCTCAAGGAAGTCATTGCCGCCGAGGGGCAGATCGTCCTGTTCATCGACGAACTCCACACTGTCGTCGGTGCCGGCAAGGCGGAAGGTGCGCCGGTCGATGCGGCGAACATGCTCAAGCCGTCGCTTGCCCGCGGCGAGTTGCACACCATCGGCGCGACGACACTGGACGAATACCGGAAATACATCGAGAAAGACCCGGCTCTGGAACGCCGGTTCCAGCCCATCACCATCGGCGAACCATCGGTCGAGGATACCATCGCGATTTTACGTGGGCTGAAGGAGCGGTACGAAGTCCACCACGGCGTGCGAATTCAGGACAGTGCGTTGGTCAGCGCCGCGGTGTTGTCGCACCGGTATATTGCCGACAGGTTTCTGCCGGACAAGGCGATTGATCTCATGGACGAAGCGGCTTCCCGGTTGCGGATTGAATTGGATTCTTTGCCCACCGAGATTGATCAGATCGAGCGGCGCGCCATGCAGTTGGAAATTGAGCGGACGGCGTTGAAGAAGGAAAGCGACAAGGCCAGCAAAGAACGGCTGGCCAATCTGGAGAAGGAGTTGGCCGGTTTGCAAGAGCAAGGACGGAAGCTGAAGGCGCAGTGGCAGAACGAGCGCGGCGTGGTCAGCGAAATGCGCAATTTGAAGTCGGCGATTGAATTGTCCAAGGAGCAAGCCGATCAGGCCAAGCGCACTGGCGATTTGGCGAAAGCCGCCGAGGTCGAGTACGGCCGGTTACCGGAATTAGAAAGACAGTTGAAAGCAGCCGGGGACAAGCTCACCAGGATCCAAAAAGGTGCCGGCATGTTGGCCGAGGAAGTCACCGCGAACGATATCGCCAAAGTTGTCGGCGCGTGGACCGGAATCCCGGTCTCTCGACTGCTAGCCCGACTTCCGCTACTGGGGATGCCGGCGGACTGGCGGAGTTGATTTTGCT